>NZ_CP108494.1:609166-913750 GCF_041435435.1 Streptomyces sp. NBC_01241
CGGCGCCCCGGAGGTCACCGAAGTGGAAACCGCCCCGGCCGCGGGCGACGACATCGAGCAGACCATCGCGGTGATGGGCGGCACGGACTGGGAGCGGTGGATCGACTCCTTGGCCGGACGCGACCTGCTCGCCGACGGGTTCACCACCGCCGCGCTCTCCTACATCGGCTCACCCCTGACCGCGGGCATCTACCGGCAGGGCACCATCGGCGCGGCCAAGGCCCACCTCGAAGCCACCGCCCGTACCCTGAACGAACGCCTGGGCAAGCTGGTCGGCGGGCGCGCACTCACCTCCGTCAACGGGGCCGCCGTCACCCAGTCCTCCACCGCCATCCCCGGCATCGCCCTGTACGTCGGCCTGCTGCGTGGCGTCCTCGATGAGGGCATGGTCCCGCCGATCGACCAACTCACCGAGCTGTGGGATCACCTCACCGGCACCCGCCCCCTCGCTCTCGACGACGACGGCCGAGTCCGCCTCGACACATGGGAGCTCACATCCCCGGTCCAGGAGGCCGTCGCCGACCGCTGGAACAGCGCGGCCACGAACAGCATCGGTGACCTCGCCGATCTCGACTGGTTCCACTCCGAGGTGCAGCGCCTGTACGGCTTCGCCGTACCCGGCATCGACTACACCGCCCCCGTCGACACCGACATCCCCTGGCCGGACCCGACCGTCTGACCCCACCCTTGGAGGAACGCCGTACGCCTGCCCACCGAGGACACCCTCGTCCTCCGGCAGCAGGACCTGGAGACCACGTGCGCCGCATGTATCGACCACGAACTGCGCCAGGACACTGCCCGGATCAGCGAACCGGCCGTGCACGACGCGGCCGTCGCCCTCCTGACCAGGCACGGTTCGGAGAGCCGAAGGACATCGCGGGCGTCGTGCACCAGGTCAGGGCCTCGGGCTTTCGCCTCCGTCCCGGTTGCACACGATCTCGGCGCAGAACACCCGACACGAAGCGCGGCATGTCCCGTGTCCGGTGGCGGTGGCGCTGATCAATGGCTGCGGTGTTGGGTTCTGCGGCGACGGGCACAACCCACCTGAGCAGCCAGGATGGGGGCGGGGCGCGGTCGAGGGGCGTTCGGGGTGGTGGCGTGGAACTGCTGTGTGGGGCGTGTCAATGAATGACACGCCGTCGCCGGGGTGAGCGTGTTTCAGCAAGTCGCCTGGACAGGCTAACGACATCTCAAGTGCCCTGAATTCAGGGACTAGTTCACTTTGTCTAAGATTATATGAAAATAGCATATGGCGTACATTGCGTACCTCGATCGATATTCCGGCACCTGCACCCAACACGTTCGATATGACAGGTATGGGGACCGTCAGTACGTTCAATCTCGGGTCGGCTGCTCAGCCGCCCCCTCTGAGACAGGAGAAGTGACATGGCTACCCGTTCCACCGTTGTTACGGCCGCTGTCGCGGCCGCCGCGGCCCTGGCCGCAACCGGCATCACCTACGCGTCGGCCGCAACCACCGAGCCGGCCCAGGCCGCCCCCGTCATCCAGCAGGCCGCCCCCGCCGTCCAGCAGGCTCCCGCCCCCGTCACGGCCCTCGAAGGCGGCGACGGCGGCAAGGGCAACGAGGGCAAGGGCAACGAAGGCAGGGGCAACGAAGGCAGGGGCAACGAAGGCGGGGGCTACGGCGAGGGTCGTGGCCACGAAGAGGGCCGCCGCCACTACGAGGGCCGCATCCACATCAACGAGCGGACCTACTCCGACGAGCGCGGTGGCTGCATCACCGTTGTCAGCGGCCTCGGTTCCAAGAGCCTCAACATCCGCAACGACAGCCGCCGGACCGTCGAGGTCTTCCGCGGCGCCACCTGCGACAACGGCGCCCCCATCGCCACCGTCGGACCCCACAGCTCCAGCGACGGCGTCTTCCCCGGCCACGTCCGGGGCGGCGTGTGGGTCAAGGACGGCGTCGTGGGCAGCTTCCGCGTGATCGACCACCGCTTCGGCGGAGACCGTGACCGCGGTGACGGAGACTACTGACCGAGTCATTCGGTCGACGTGGAACCCCGGCCCGCCGGAATCGGGCCGGGGTTCCACCCCGAACTCACCACATCCCCTGCACGACACACGATCCCCGGCGAACCCGGCCCATCCGGCCGGCACAACGTGGCACCGGCGCGGCAGACGCCATCCACGACCCAGCCGCCCAGAAGCCCGCCCCACCCCCACCTAGCCACCTTCGATGCCCGCACCTCGGCGACCAACACCTGGAGGACCGAGGTGCGGTGGTGACGACCGGTTGGTGGTCCGCCGTCTCGGACCGGCGGCTTCCGCGGTTGCCCCGCAGGTCGGCTTCGCCCGGGCAGAGCCGGGCGACGTCGACGACGCGTTCGGCGCAAGTGACCGGCCCCCGGATCCGAGGGCCGGTTCTGCCTGTCGGTGTCCTGGTCGTCGTTCGACGGTGCGCCGGCGAAAGGCGCACCCCTCCGGGCCATGTCGAGAACGCACGGTCCATTGACTTCCCCGCGAACCTCTCTCCCGCGGCTACACCATGACCGTCAGCAGGGGCACCCGGCTGATGCAGTGGGCGACTGACACCCCGAAAGGACGCACCGGCCCGGACTCCCCGGTCAGCCGACGTTCACATCGATGCAGGCGTAGAACGCGTGGGCGGTGTCCGCGATGTTCCACACCGCGAGACCTTCTGCTTGCCCGCCAGGCCGCCGAAGTTCACCTGATGGGTGACGGTGGAGCCGGGTTGCGCACCATTGTCGTGAATTCGGCGACCTTCTGCCCGTCGGCGAAGTACTGCCATGTGCTGGTGGCGTGACGGGCTGTCAGGACGCACTGGAACGACGTGGTCCGGCTCACCGGGGTGACCTTCCACCCCTTGGAGTCACTGTCGCGTTCGGCGAACCGGCTGTTGCCACCGCTAGAGCTGGTCAGTCCCTTGGGACCTTCCACGCTCTGCGGCTCGTACTTGATGTCTCCGCAGCTCACGGTGCCCGCGGCGCACTGGGCCTGGCGGCTCGGAGGCGTCGTTGGCGGTGGTGATCGCCCGCAGCACCCAGCAGGCGATCGTCGTCGATCTTCCCGAGCTGTACGTCCTGGGGAGCGAACCCGACGCCGGCCGGCCCACCGCTGTCGTGTCGCCACGCGACCATCACGGCCAACGACGCCTCCTCCGCGCTCGGTCCGCGGACCGAGCCGTTCTCAGTGAGGCATCACCCGCCGGTCACACCGTCTGTACACTCCCGCAACAGGTCGGCGTGGCCGCTGTGTCGGGCGTACTCCGCGATCATGTGGATGTGGACCATACGGAGCGAGTACACCTCGCCGGCATGGGTGAAGGTGTCGTCCATCGAGGCATCCGCGACGATCGCGTCCGCCAGCCGGCATTCCTCGACCAGGCGCGCATAGTCCTCGGCGGCTCGGGACGGGTCCACGTTCTCGAAGTCCGCGTCCTTGCCCTTCTCGGGGTCGTACATCGGGTCGAGCGTCTGACCGGCGAACCGCTGCCGGAACCACGCGCGTTCGACCTTGGCCATGTGGCGGATCAGCCCGAGGAGTGTGAGGTTCGACGGCGAAACCGTCTGCTCGGCGAGTTGCTTCCCGGTCAGACCTGCGCACTTGTGCAACAGGGTGCCGCGGAACCAGGCGAGGTAGCCGGTGAGCATCTCGCTTTCACCGGCCACGAGCGAACCGGGCGTGCGCTCAACATCAGGTGCTGTCCATGTCATCCCTTGATCTTGCCTCGTGCCCGCCGGACAGGAACAGGGTTTTTCCGCTCGGCCGTCGGCGTGACCTGCGCGCGCCGAGGGCGCCGGTTTCAGGCACTCCCTACGACCGGGGAGCGCTCGGCCGGTCGCTCTTCGCCGACGGGTTCGAGGAAGTTCTCGCGCAGGGCGGCCAGCAATTCCTCGTCGGCACACAGGAGTTCGGCGGCGTACGCGCGGACGGAGCCGTGGGTGGCGGTGAGATCCGCCAGAAAGAACCGCATGATATCGGCGGGCGCCCGGCCGTACCCGGGCCAGACCGGTTCCTGACCGTCGTGGTCCGCCCTCCAGTCGGCCAGGAGCCGTTCGGCGGCGAGTTCGGTGAGGGCGAAGTCGGCGACGATGTCGTCCTCGGCCACACCGAGCAGGGACAGGACGAGTGCGGCGAGCAGCCCGGTGCGGTCCTTGCCCGATGCGCAGTGGAAGACGACGGGCCCGCTGTCCTCGGCCGCGAGTACGTCCAGGGCGCGGCGGAGTTCCGTGACTCCGTCGTGCGCGACCTCCGCGTACCGGTCGGCCAGGAAGCGCCCGGTCTCCACGTCCGGGCCGAGTGCCGCCTGATCGTAGGGCCGGTGCTCGATGCTGAGGTGGTGGTAACGCAGCCCCGGGGCGTCGGGCACCCGGCCCTTGGCCGCGATCTCCCAGTCGTAGCGCAGATCAATGACTGTACGGACGCCGAGGTCCAGGAAGCGGTCCCAGTCCTTGCCGCGGAGCTTGCCCAGCGAGTCGGATCGGTAGAGCCGCCCCCAGCGGACCGGGCGGCCCTTTTCTCCTCGATATCCGCCCACATCACGGAAGTTGTGCAGTCGATCGAAGGCTAGGTGCCTGTTCATACTGCAGTACCTTAAAACAACGCCGACTCGCGGCCGACCCGGTGCCCCGGCCGGTACCCGGCTATGACCGGCCGTACCGCTCGCCGCGCCGGGCCGGCCGCGAGTCGGCGTCTTCGGCAGGACTGAGCCGAGAATGCAGGCGTGTCTACTCCTGCACTCCCCGCCGGGCGCGATCCACGGGACGCATGGTCCCTGCTGCTTCTGTCGGCTGCTTCCGGCGCGGCCGATGCGTTCGCCTTCATCTGTGTCGGTCAGGTCTTCGCCGGGGTGATGACCGGGAATCTGGTGCTGCTGGGCGCTTCGGCGGCCGGTGTCGGGGAGCACGGGGTGGCCTTGCATGTGATCACCGCTCTCGCTTCGTACGGCGTCGGTGCCGCATGCGGTGCGCGGATGAGTGAACGGTTGCGGTGGCCGCTGCCGGTGATGCTGCTGATCGAAGTGGTGCTTCTCGGGGCGGGGGCCGTGCTGTGGGCGCTGGATCCGATCGCCCCGGACGGGGACCGGCTGGGGCTGCTGGCGCTCATTTCCGTGGCCATGGGGATCCAAGGACGTGTCCTCGCCACGCCCACCAACTACTTCACCGGCACTCTGACGTCCCTCGTCGGCCGCGCGACGCTCCGCTCCTGGAACCGGGGGGACGCCTGGGTGGCCGGCCGGCTGATCGCGGTCGTGGCGGGTGCGTCCGCGACCGCGCTGGCGGTACGGCTGTGGCCGGGCGCCGCTGCCGTGGTGGCCGTGGTACCGGCGGTCGGTGCGCTGCTGACCGAGACCGTGCCCAGGAGGCCGCGGAGGGGCTGACCGCACCCGCCCCGTACGGCCCCCAGACACAAGAACAGTCGCAGGCGCAGACGCAGACGCAGCAACGCGGAGCAGATGCCGGACAGGAACCGCCGCCGGCCGGGGCAGCAGGACGCCCCGGCCCGCGACTGGGCTCAGCGTTCCTCGCGGAAGAGGACGTGCCGCCCCGCGATGGCGTCGAACTTGCGCAGGACCAGCCGGTCAGGGGTGTTCCGGCGACTCTTGCGCGTCACATAGCTCTGCCCCGTTCCGGCCGTCGACCGGAGCGTCACGACGGGGCGGGTCTCACTGCGGGCCATGGATGCCTCCGGGCTGACTGTCCGACCCCAGCCCCCTTATGGGAATGGGTGTCGTTTTCGCACTGCACCTGTAACGCGAGGGGGCACCGCCGCATTCCCGCCCATGCGGAATCCGGCGTGCGTGGGCGCACGGCTGTCCGCACACGCCGGGTGAAGTGTGTCAACGTCCGTCGACAGCAAGGCTGTTCGACGGACTGGCGCACCCTGCGCAGCCTGTGGCATATGCCAGAAGCAACAGCGCATCGAGTGTTGCCAAATCCCTTACGGCCCCCCGCAGCCTGTGCAACAGTCGTCTACGGTCCACCTTTCAGACCTGGTCGCGCCGCGCCTGTATCGGAGTACGAGATGCCGTCCCATCTGTCTGCGGACCGCCCCGCCCCTCAGCCACCCGAACGCGATGCCGTCGATGCCCTGATCAACCGGACCCGTCGACTGCGTGGCGATGTGGATGCCGTACGGCGGGAATCGGTGCTGATCGACGAGGAAGATCCGCAGATGCGCTGGCAGCGCGCGCTCTGCGAGCTGGCGGTCCATCACCTTGATGATCTCGGCGCACAGCTGGGACAGCTCAAGGAGGGCATCCCGTCGGAGGCGTCGCAACAGCCCACGGGCTGTGCGACGCAGGGCGTCGAGGACATGACCGCCGGCCGGCCGGAGTCCGGTTCGCTCGTCGGCAGAGTGGGCAGCGCGGAATGGAACCTGCTGACCGATGAAGTCACCTGGTCCGAGGAGCTGTTCGTGATCTTCGGCAGGTCGCCCGACGCGGGGCCTCTCTCGCTGGACGACCTACCGTCCATGCTCCTGCCCGAGGATCAGCCCCTGCTCACCTCTCTGGTGACGGACTGTCTGGTCGACGGGAAGCCGATAGACGGCGAATTTCGCATTCTGCGGGCCGACGGCCGGATGCGTACGCTCCACATGATGGGCGAGCCCGTCCTCGACACCGAGGGGCGCACCGCCTCCATGTGGGCGGTCCTGCGCGATGTCAGTGAGCTGCGGCGCAGCCAGCAGGTGGTGCTTCGTAGCCATGATTCGCTGCGGCGCCGGGAGCACATGGCGCGGACCGAGCACCGGATGGCGGTCGAACTCCAGGAGGCCGTGCTCCCCCCGTGGCGGGGCTCGCTGCAGCTGCCCTCGAAGGGAGCGGGCGCGCTGGACATCGCGGCCCACTACCTTCCGTCGGAGTCGAGTTCCCTGATCGGCGGTGACTGGTACGACGCGCTGGAACTGCCGGACGGCAGGACCGTGCTCACGGTCGGCGATCTGACCGGCCACGGCATCCAGGCCACCTCGGCCATGGCGATGCTGCTGGGCGCGCTGCGCGGGATGGCGGTGGCCGGCATCGAGCCGGGGACCCTGATGGGGCATCTCAATCAGCTACTGGAATCCTCCGTCCAGCCCGCCCTCGGCAGCGCTGTGTGCTGTCGATTCGATCCGTCCACCGGCATCCTCGCCTGGGCGCAGGCGGGGCACCCCGCACCGCTGCTGTTCCGCGACGGTGAAGGGCGCCCGCTGCTGCCACCGGACGGGGTCCTGCTCGGCGCGACCTCCGGGGTCGCGTACGAGCAGGACGAAGTGCACCTGCTGGCCGGTGACGTGCTGGTGCTGCACACCGACGGCCTGAACCGTCACAGCGACCGGAGGGCGAGCCCGGACGCCCTGCTCGCTCTCGCACCGCACTTCGCGCGGGCCCGCACGGCACAGGAGTGCGTACGGACGGTCGTCACGGAGTTCGGCGGCACCGAGCGCCTCGACGACGCATGCGTGCTGATCGCCCGCATCGGGACGTAAGGCACAGCGGCACGTAAGGCGTGCGGCATAACGCGGTGCGCAGGACTACGAGCCGCCTGCAGGTGCGGCGTCCCGATGACCGGCGCTCCGACAACCGCTGCTCCGACAACGGTCGGTGGTAGGGCAGTTGTTGACCGACGCCCCGTCATCGCGGCGCCCTCATGTCAGATCTCGGACGAGCGCCTGCGCTGCTTGATGACGGAACTCTGCGGCAGCGAGAGCTTGATCTCCTCGCGCAGGTCCTCGATCTTCGCGTAGCCCGCGAACTGGCCCGTCAGCCGGTACATCTCGCGCAGCCGGTCCCAGGTGCGGTGCGAGGAGGTCTCCCCCATCGACACCAGGGCGAGCCGTGCGTAACGGTCGGCCTGCTCGGGATCGTCGGCGATGAAGCACGCCGAGGCGAGCGAGATGTAGTCGAAGATCTTGGACCGCTGGCGTCCGTTGGCGCGCAGCTCCAGAGCCTGCTTGGCATGACGTTGAGCCACGCTCGCCGCCGACGGCTCGTGTTCGGCGAGCGTACGGAACGCCAGCGCCTGCATGCCGTGCAGATCTGCCTCGTCGAACATCTGCATCCAGCTGGGGGGCGGCACATCGCTCTTGTCCGAGACGAAGAGTTCCTCGGCCTTGCCGAGCGTGCGTCGCATCGCCTGGCCGCGGCCCATGGACGCCTGTGCCCAGGCCTCGATGGTGTGCAGCATCGCCTGGGTGCGCGGCAGAACCATGTCCCCGGAACCCGACTTGGCGAGCTTCATCAAATCCAGGGCGTCGTCGGGACGGCCCAGGTGGACCATCTGACGGGCCGCCCTGGAGAGCGCCTCGCCCGCGCGCGGGCGGTCGCCGCCCTCGTGCGCCGCGTGCGCCGCGATGACGAAGTACTTCTGGGCGGTGGGTTCGAGGCCGATGTCGTGGGACATCCATCCCGCGAGGACAGCGAGGTTGGCGGCGACGCCCCAGAGGCGGCGCTGCAGATGCTCGGGGTGACGGTAGGCGAGCATGCCACCCACCTCGTTGAGCTGGCCCACCACGGCCTTGCGCTGCAGTCCGCCGCCCCGGGAGGCGTCCCAGGCGCGGAACACCTCGACGGAGTGTTCGAGCGCCTCGATCTCCTCCGAGCCGATGGGCGCGGCCTCGTACCGGTCGAAACCGGCCGGGTCTGCGTACAGCGGGTCGTCGATCCTTGGAGCATCGGCCGCCAGCACAGGGTCGGTATGCAGCCAGTCGTGCATGGGGCCGGTGATGGTCGATCCTGCGGCGAGCGCGGCGCCCGCGCTCACCAAGCCGCGTCGGTTGAGCATGAGGTCCATTCCCGTGAATTCGGTGAGGACCGCTGCCGTCCGTTCGGGCGCCCACGGAAGTCCGTCGGGATTGTCCTGCGTCCCGACCTCTTGCCGATTCCCCACACGCCCGCGCCGGCCGAACCCGAGGTCCTCGATGGTCACGACACGACCGAGCCGCTCGGTGAACAGGGCAGCCAGCACTTTGGGCACGGGATCGCGGGGGGACTCCCCCATGTCGATCCAACGCCTCACCCGCGAGGTGTCGGTGGCCAGCTGCGGGTGGCCCATGGCCGCCGCCTGCCGGTTCACCATTCTCGCGAGTTCGCCCTTGGACCAGCCGGCGAGGCCGAACAGGTCGGACAGGCGGGTGTTGGGTTCTCCGGTCACGTCAAGCCCCCAGGTTCTCGGCTGTGTTGACAGTAACCCCCTGTCAGGTGCCCAGCGAGTATTCGCCACGGTTCGCCAGGGTCCGCCAGATGGTCTGCCACCCGCGCGCCGGTGTCAGGTAGGAAAGCGCCACCCCGCCCGGCAGCCCTAGGTACTCCCCAGGGTGCCGAACGGCCGCCGGCCGGGGCGGTGCACGCAACTTGTCGGCGCACGAAGGGATCTGTCTCGCTCATGTACACAGCATCGTCCTCCGTGACCGCCCCGCCCCGGCCGCTTCGTCCCCTGGGTGCGGGCGGCGGACCCTACCTCGCTCCGCATGCCGCTCCCCTGGCACCCGGCACAGTCCGGCCGCGGCGGCCGGCGGGGCTGGGCGGACCGCCGCTCAGCGGGCGGCTGGACCTCTCCGGGCCGCAGGGCGCCCAGCTGAGGATGGCGATCGCCTCCGTCCAGCGGATCTGCCCGGAGTTCAACCCGGTGCAGGTGCTGCGCCGCAGCGGCCGCTCGGTGCTCCTCGTCGGCTCCACCGGACGGGCGACCGCGGTCGCCAAGTGTTTACTGGACCACTCCCCCGCATGGTCGGAGCGGTTCCGTCACGAAATAGCTGCATACCGTGCGTTCGTCCGGCACCGCCCGCCCGTGCGGGTGCCTCGGCTCATCGCGGCCGACCCGGAGAACTGCACGCTGGTGATCGAGCGGATGCCCGGCCGGGTGGCAGCGCTGACCCGGCATCCGTCGGAGGCCCCGCCCCGCGCCGATGTGCGGGCCGTACTGGGCGCGATCAGCCGGGTCAATGCCTGGCGGCCGGCGCCGGGGCTCTTCGAAGCACCGCTGGACTACGCCTCGCGGATCGCCCGTTACCACGAGCTGGGGCTGTTCACGGACCGTGATCTGGGCGATCTGCAGAAGCTGCTGCACGGTCTGGCGCACGCGGGCGGCCGTCAGGGCATGGGGCAGTTCTGTCACGGTGACGCGCTGCTCTCCAACATCCTGCTGTCGCCCACGGGTCCGGTCCTGGTGGACTGGGAGCACGCGGGCTGGTATCTGCCGGGCTACGACCTGGCGACGCTGTGGGCGGTCCTGGGCGACGCTCCCGTGGCGCGGCGTCAGATCAGCCAGCTGGCCCAGGCCAAGGGGCCCGACCAGCGGGATGCGTTCCTGGTGAACCTGATGCTGGTGCTGACGCGGGAGATCCGTACCTACGAGACGGCCGTCCAGCGGGCCATGCGCGAGCCGGTGTCCCCGGGCGCCGGTCAGGACCGGCCGGGCGTGCTCTCGTCGAGCGAGGAGCAGCGGCTGCTGCTGCGCCGGCTGCACGACGACTGCGCGATGGCCCGCCGGGCCGTACGTGCCGCGGTCGGCACTCGCTGACCCCGCCGGGGGACGCGCGTTGCGGGTCCGGTGCCGACACACCGGTCCCACAGCGCACCCATGTGGTGTCAGGAACCCGGGCCGTGACCGGACGGCTCAAGTTACCCCTCCGTGTGCGGAGGCCGCACACGGAGGGGTACAGGGCGCACCCGCGGTCTCAGTGCGCGCGCACGATGTCCACGTCGGACGCCTTCACGAAGGCGATCCGGTGGCCGATCTGCACCGTCACGTACTTCTCCTTGCCCTGGAAGTACGCGTGGTCGAGCGGGTACGAGGCGTCGATCGTCGGGGCGTAGAAGAAGCCCGTGGGTGCCTCACCGCCGCCGGGGTAGGACTGACCGGCCTTGACGGTGTACTGGAGCGGCGAGCCCACCCGCTGGTCCGCGAAGTCCGCGGGGTACTCGGACTTCTCCGGGTACGCCACCCCGTACACCGGCACCTCCGTACGGCCTGCCTTCGGCTTGACGACGTAACCGGCGGTTGGCGTGGTGGTCCTGGTCGCGGCCGGGGTCTGGAACCAGGCCTTCTGGCCGTACCACCAGATCGCCGTCCAGCCGGGGGCGTGGTCCGCGACGACGGCCTGCTGGGTGGCGCTGATCTTGCTGCCCCAGTCGGCGGCGCAGTTCGTGCCGGGCGAGCCATCGGTGTGCAGGCCCGGGTCGGAGAAGAGCGGCGCGTCTGCGGACGGTGCGGTGCGCAGCGGGACGGCGCTGGAGCCCTGGACCGGCAGGTCGACGCCCTTCTCGCAGTCGCGGAAGGCCTGCTTGTTCTTTTTGAAGTCCGGGCTGACGGTGACGAGTTCGCTGTTCTTCGGGGCGCTCGGCACGGTGGGCTTGCCGAGCAGCGTCATGAAGTGGTTCCAGTCCCAGTACGTGCCCGGGTCCCAGTGCATGTTCTTGGTGCCCGCGGCGCTGGTGGGCGGCACACCGTCGTGGCCGATGATGTGCTGGCGGTCGAGCGGGATGTCGTACTTGGCGGCGAGGTAGCGGACCAGCTTGGCGGTCGAGTGGTACATCTCGGGGGTGTACCACTTGGCGCCGTCGACGGCGACGCCCTCCTGCTCGATGCCGATGGAGTGGCTGTTGACGTACCAGTTGCCCGCCTGCCAGGCGACGTCCTTGCCCTTGACCATCTGTGTGACATGGCCGTCGCCCGAGCGCACCACATAGTGGGCCGAGGTCTGTTTCAGCGGGTTCTGGAAGATCTTCAGGGTGGTGTCGAAGTCTTCCTCGGTGTCGTGCAGAACAATGAATCTGATCTTATTGGTGTGCGGCCGGTCCGAGGTGTCGTAGTTCCCGTACGTCTTTTTGTCGGCCGGGTCACCCGTCTGCTGGTAGGCCGCCGGTACCCAGTCGCATTCGAGGCCGCGCGGGCATTCCGGCCGCACCCCGTCCGCACCGGCCTGCGCCGCGGGACTGAGCAGTGCCATGCTCAGTGCGCCGACCGTGGTCAGCGCGAGTGCGAGTCCGGTCCTCTGCTTGGACGTCATGACAACCCTTCTTGGAGCCGTACGTGATGGAGCCGTGCGTGATCCGATCTCACTGTTCCGCCGTGCGCGCACACTCTCTGACCTGATGTGATGGCGCGTCAAGGGTTCGGTGAGGGCCGTGCGTCGAGTCAGTGGACCAGACCACTGGCAGGATCTCTGACCTGCGGTCGGAAAGGAGCAACCAGCCGTTGACGGCGCCTCGTTACCCGGGATTTACGAGCGGCCGGCCGGCCCGCGCCATACGGTGGCGCGCCACGAATGGGCGCACATTTTGTGTGACTAATTCTGGATGTGCGTGCCCCGAACGGCCGAAGGGTAGTGCTCGCGCGGACACCACCGGTCCGTGCGGCGTACGCACGGAGATCTCTGAAAGGCCGGACGCACATGGCTCAGCCCTTCACCCTGCCGGACTTCTACGTTCCGTATCCGGCACGGCTCAATCCCCATGTCGAGGAGGCGCGAGCGCACACCAAGAAGTGGGCGCGCAGCATAGGGATGCTGGAGGGTTCGGGCATCTGGGAGGAGAAGGACCTCGACTCCCACGACTACGCGCTGCTGTGTGCGTACACCCATCCCGACTGTTCGTCCGAGGCGCTCTCGCTGGTCACGGACTGGTACGTGTGGGTCTTCTTCTTCGACGACCACTTCCTGGAGCTGTTCAAGCGCAGCCCCGACCGTGAGGGCGGGAAGCGGTATCTGGACCGGTTGCCGGCGTTCATGCCGATGGACCGCGGGGCCCCGATGCCGGAGCCGACGAATCCGGTCGAGGCGGGGCTGGCCGATCTGTGGGCGCGGACGGTGCCGGGAATGTCCGATGCCTGGCGGGACCGGTTCGCCGAGGCGACGAAGAACCTGCTCAACGAGTCGCTGTGGGAGCTCGCCAACATCAACGAGGGGCGCATCGCGAACCCCGTCGAGTACATCGAGATGCGCCGCAAGGTGGGCGGTGCCCCGTGGTCGGCGGGGCTTGTGGAGTACGCGGCGGGCGCGGAGGTGCCCGAGTCGGTGGCCGAGGAGCGTGCGCTGCGCGTGCTGCGGGACGCCTTCTCCGACGGCGTCCATCTGCGCAACGACCTCTTCTCGTACCAGCGGGAGGTCGAGGACGAGGGTGAGAACAGCAATGGTGTGCTGGTCCTTGAGCACTTTCTCGGCTGCTCCACGCAGGAGGCCGCCGACGCGGTGAACGACCTGCTGACGTCGCGGCTGCAGCAGTTCGAGAACACGGCGCTCACCGAACTCGGCCCGCTCTGCACCGAGAAGGGGCTCGACCCGGCGGGCACCGCGGCGGTTCTGGCGTACGTCAAGGGGTTGCAGGACTGGCAGTCGGGCGGGCATGAGTGGCACATGCGATCCAGCCGCTACATGAATGGCGGCGGGGCCGGTGGGACCGCTCTCGGTTTCGGCATGGAGGCGGCCTCGATCCGGCTGACTGCCCGCTCGGAGTCGGCCCGGCTGCGCAGCCACGCCCATGTGCCGTACCAGCATGTCGGTCCGTCCCTGCTGCCCGATCTCGAGCTGCCCTTCGGTACGACGCTCAGCCCGCATCTGGACGGGGCGCGGGTGCGGATCGTCGACTGGGCCCGGCGCATGGGAATCCTGGAGGCGCAGCCGGGAGTGCCGGGTTCGCACATCTGGGACCAGGAGCGGCTGATCGCGACCGATCTGCCGCTGTGCGCGGCGGGGCTGCACCCGGATGCGACACCGGATGAGCTGGATCTGTCCTCGCAGTGGCTGACCTGGGGGACGTACGGCGACGACTGGTTCCCGGTGGTGCACGGGCGGGCCCGTGACCTGGCGGGGGCCAAGCTCGCCAATGAACGTCTGTCGCTGTTCATGCCGCTGGACGGGTCCCAGGCGCCCGAGCCGGTCAACGCGCTGGAGCGGGGGCTGGCGGATCTCTGGGCGAAGACCTCCGCGCCGATGGACGCGAGCGGGCGCCGCGCCTTCCGGACGGCGGTCCAGGAGATGACCGCGAGCTGGGTGTGGGAGCTGGCGAACCAGGTACAGAACCGCATTCCGGACCCGGTGGACTACGTCGAGATGCGGCGCAAGACGTTCGGCTCCGACCTCACGATGAGTCTGTGCCGGCTGGGCCACGGCAGGAAGGTGCCGGAGGAGATCTACCACAGCGGTCCGCTGCGCTCGCTGGAGAACGCGGCGTCGGACTACGCGTGCCTGCTCAACGACCTGTTCTCGTACCAGAAGGAGATCGAGTACGAGGGTGAGGTGCACAACGGTGTCCTGGTCGTGCAGAACTTCTTCGGAGTGGACTATCCGACCGGGGTGGCGATCGTGCACGATCTGATGAAATCGCGGCTGCGGCAGTTCCTGCACGTCGCCGAGGTGGAACTCCCGGTGCTGTACGACGACTTCGGGCTGGACGCTCAGGCGCGGGAGATCCTGGCAGGGTATGTGCGGGAGCTCAAGCACTGGCTCGCGGGCATCCTGATCTGGCACCGGGACTGCCGGCGCTACCGCGAGCAGGATCTGCGGCGGGGCACCGGCACCCCGTGGCACCTCAGCGGTCCCACGGGGCTCGGCATCTCGGCGGCGCGGGTGACCGCGCTGTTCGCTCAGCCCTCGGCGACCAGCGTGTAGCGCCCGCCCGCACGCGCCTTGAAGACCTTCTCGCCGCTCGCGAACAGCGTGCTGCGGACGGTCACTTCGCGGCTGCGGCTCGCCGTGATCACCACACGGCGGGCCTGCCCCGCGGCCCATTCGATGTCGACGGCGAAGCCGCCCCGGGCGCGCAGCCCGCGTACCGATCCGTCCGGCCAGCTCGCCAGGAGAGCCGGGAGGATCTCGACGGCGTCGTGCTGGCTCTGCAGCAGCATCTCGGCGATGCCCGAGGTGGCGCCGAAGTTGCCGTCGATCTGGAACGGCGGATGGGTGTCCCAGAGGTTGGGCAGGGTGGAGTTCTTCAGCTGTTCGGCGAGCATCTTGTGGGCGTGGTCGCCGTCGCGCAGCCGCGCCCAGAAGTTGATCTTCCATGCCTTGGACCAGCCGGTGCCGCCGTCGCCGCGGGCGCCGAGGGAGACCTTGGCCGCTTCGGCCCACTTGCTGCCGGGCTCGATCTGGCGGCCGGGGTGGAGGCCGAAGAGGTGCGAGACATGACGGTGGTCGTCAGCCGGGTCGTCGCGGTCGGTCTTCCACTCCTGGAGTTGGCCCCAGGAGCCGATCCGCAGTCCGGGGTCGAGCCGGTCGAGGGCCGTTTCCAGCCGGTCGCGGAAGGCGGCCCCGAGGGTGCGGGCGGCCTCCAGGGTGCCGGTCAGAAGGTCGTGGACGATCTGCTGGGACATCGCGGCACCGGCGGTGAAGGCGCCGTGCTCGGGAGAGTAGCTGGGGGTGACGACGAGCAGTCCGTCGCGCGGGTCAGCTGATCGGTGGGCAGGTCGGGCAGCTGCTGGCCGATGTCGAGGGCGACCCGGTCGAAGAGGCCGCGGTGGTCGCGTACGTGGGCGTCGCGGAGCTTCTCGTACGAGCCCCGGGCGGCCGCGTCCACGGCGGCGGTGTCCGCCGGGTGCGGGGTCGTCGCCGCGGTAGGCGGGGTAGCTGTCGGCGTAGTCGGTGCCTGCGGCAAGGACGAACCAGGCGCTGTCGGCGCCGGTGACGGTGAGGGTGCCGTCCGCACCGGCGGTGACGGTGCCGCCGCTGGTCCGGACGCGGAACTGGGCCTCGAAGCGCAGGCCGTTGTCCTTCAGCGCGCCGCGCACGGTGATCCGGTCCTGGGCGGCGGTGGCCGTGGAATCGCTGCGGGGCGAGGTGTACCGCAGGGTGAACGTCACCTGGCCCGGACGGTCGGCGGAGAGACGCCCCGCGATGACTCTGCCCGGGTGGGAGACGAAGAACTCCCTTGTGTGGACGACCTCTTGATGGGTGTACATGACGGCGGCGAGGGCGTTGCGCAGATCGAGGGTGCGCCGGTATGAGGCGTCGGGGGCAGCCGGGACGTTCGGCAGATCCAGCCACAGGTCACCGAAGACCTGGTAGACGCCGTAGCCGCGGCGCGCCTGGCCGAGCTCGGCGGCGACGGCGTTCGGGCCGAGGGCGCCCTGGCTGTCGAGGCGGTGCTGGACGTCGGCCAGGGCGCCGGGTCTGGGGGTGGTCCAGTTCCCGAAGTCGTAGCCCTGCGCCGAACCGGGACCGCCGGTCCACAGGGTCTTCTCATTGAAGGTGAGGCGCTCCGAGGCGAGTGTTCCGTACACGCTCGCGCCGAGGGCTCCGCCGCCGATGGGCAGCGATTCGCGCTCCCAGGAAGCGGCCGGGGTGTGGTAGCGGAGCGTCGGCTCCGTCTGTTGTGTCGAGCGCGCCACACCCGTCGATTCATCGGAGGTACCGGCAGCGGACGCCGTACTGGAAAGGGCGGGGATTCCCAGGGCCAGAGCGCCGGTTGCGCCAATCGCTGTCTTCACTGTGGTGCGTCGCGTGATCCCGGATGTCATGCGGCCGGCCGTAAAGGTCCGACGACTGGCCGACAAGGCACATGACAAAGCGGCCTCTTGGACAGAGGCCGCGAGCACTTGGACGGATGTTCGGGCAGGTGCCCTGCGGCCACCCGATGCGCACGGGCAGCCGGCGAAAAGGCGATTCAGCCCTGCTGGAACAGCTCGGCGGGCAGGGGCTTCAGCAGGGTGTACAGATCATCGGTGATCGGCCGGTTCCAGCTGGCGATGGTCACGAGCACGCCGTCACTGCGGTCGAACTGGACGCAGGAGATCCGGCTCTCGGAGAGCTTGACGCGGCGGACGATCAGCAGGTTGTCGCCCTGCATCACGGGCATGTCCTCGGTGCCGGTGACCTCGACCGGCTCGTCGTTCTCCAGCGCGAGCAGCAGCTGGGCGACCTCGAACGGGACCTGTCCCTCCTCGGTCTCGCGGGCGGGCGAGCCCTCCGGGAGATTGCCGATGATCATCGCGGGGCCGCGGCCGCCGAACAGGTCGTAGCGCAGGAAGACGCCCTGACAGCTCCCGTCGGGCGCGGGCAGCAGACCGGCGCCGAGATTTCCGGGCCAGTCTCCCGGGTCCATGGCCAGGACGTCGAAGTCGGGGCCCGCGGGTGTGGCGGCGCTACGGCGGCGGAGGAAGGACATGCAGACATGTTACGTGGCCGGGCTCACGTTGCGGAGCCGGGTCCATGCAGGCGGGGCACCCACGGGCCCGCCGGCCGGGCTCCGGCGGGCAGACGGGCCCGGCCCCGGCGGCGTCGCGGCGCCGTCTCAGGCCGATTCGGCAGCCAGGGTTTCCAGCACGTCGACGGCGTCGGCCGCCCGGTCGTACGGGACGAAAAGATGGTCGTGGTGGAATCCCGCCACCACATTGCAGCTCAGCCCCACGTCGGCGAGCGCCAGGGACACGGCAGCGGTGAGCCCGACCGCTTCCAGGGACGAGTGGACACGGAGCGTGATCCAGCCCGCGGTGTATTCGTAGGTCAGTCCCGCCTCGTCGGCCTCCGCCTCCGGCAGGACCAGGGTCACGCCCTCGGGTTCGGTGACCGTGACGACCGGAGTCACCCGGGTGGGCACGGCTTCGCCCGGCACGGTCGTGAAGACATAGCGGCCGGGGTTCAATTGCGGCCGCATACCGCTCAGCAGGGTTCGGAGGTCGCGCTCGCCCGTCATGATCACCACGCTACCGGGTGCGGTGCCGCTCGTGGTGGCGGGCGCCCCGGGCACGGTTGCCGCACGACAGCACGCACGACCGCCGGCGGGGGTGTTCCTTGAGCGCGCGTGCCGTTCCGCCGTGCCGCCGAAGCGGCAGCCGGCCCGCGTCCACGGGGCCGGCTCGCGAAGGCGCGTGGTGCTCTGCCCCACGTCGGCTCCTCCCACTCGTCGTCCCGGGCCGAATCGTGGCCACCCCGGGCGGCCCGGGACAGGCCACGTGACGGACTCCCTCCGGGCCGGGGCGGCCTGCGGTCAGCCGGTGGGAGGCTCGGCTCCGACCAGCCACATGGAGAAGAACTGCGCGCCACCGCCGTAGGCGTGGCCGAGCGCCTTTCGCGCCCCGGCCACCTGGTGCTCGCCCGCCTGTCCCCGTACCTGCAGCGCGGCTTCGGCGAAGCGGATCATGCCGGAGGCGCCGATGGGGTTGGTGGAGAGCACTCCGCCCGAGGGATTCACCGGCAGCTCGCCGTCGAGTTCGGTGACGCCGGATTCGGTGAGTTTCCAGCCCCCGCCCTCCTCGGCGAAGCCGAGGTTCTCCAGCCACATGGGCTCGTACCAGGAGAACGGCACGTACATCTCGACGGCGTCGATCTCCCGTCGCGGGTCGCTGATCCCCGCCTGCCGGTACACATCGGCGGCGCAGTCCTTGCCCGCCCGCGGCGAGACGAAGTCCTTGCCGGCGAAGAGTGTGGGTTCGCTGCGCATGGCGCCACCGTGCACCCAGGCGGGCGGGTGCGGCGAACGGTCCGCTCCGGCACGGTCGGTGAGGATCATCGCGCAGGCCCCGTCGGAGGACGGGCAGGTCTCCGAGTAGCGGATGGGGTCCCAGAGCATCGGGGCGGACTGGACCTTCTCCAGGGTGATGTCCGGGTCCTGGATGTGCGCGTACGGATTTCTGAGCGCGTTGCGACGGTCCTTGTACGCGACGAGCGAGCCGATCGTGTCGGGCGCCCCGGTGCGGCGCATGTACGCCCGGACGTGCGGGGCGAAGAAGCCGCCGGCTCCGGCCAGCAGGGGCTGCTGGAACGGGATCGGCAGCGAGAGGCCCCACATGGCGTTGGATTCGGACTGCTTCTCGAAAGCGAGCGTGAGGACGGTGCGGTGCACCCGCGCCGAGACCAGGTTGGCGGCGACGAGTGCGGTGGAGCCGCCGACCGAGCCCGCGGTGTGCACCCGGAGCATCGGCTTGCCGACCGCGCCGAGGGCGTCGGCGAGGTAGAGCTCCGGCATCATCAGGCCCTCGAAGAAGTCGGGTGCCTTGCCGATGACGACGGCGTCGATGTCCGCCCAGGTCAGTCCGGCGTCCTCCAGCGCGCGGACGGCGGCCTCTCGGACGAGTCCGGCGAGAGAGACGTCCCGGCGGGCGGAGACGTGTTTCGTCTGGCCGATGCCGACGACGGCCACGGGCTCCTCAGACATGAGCGCTCTCCCCTTCGAGTACGGCGACCAGGTTCTGCTGCAGGCAGGGCCCGGAGGTGGCGTGGGCGAGCGCCCGGTCGGACTCGCCCCGGTGGATGCGGGCCGCGGCCTCGCCGAGGCGGATCAGTCCGGCGGCCATGACGGGGTTGGCGGCGAGCGCGCCGCCGGAAGGGTTGACGGCGGTGACGCTGTCGTCGAGCCGGAGCGCCTTGCGCAGCACCACCTCCTGGGAGCTGAACGGGGCATGCAACTCCGCGGTGTCCACGGGCCGTTCGAAGGCCCCGGCGCGGGTCGCGGCGAGCCGGGTGGAGGGTGATTCGGTCAGCTCGCGGACGCCGAGGCTGTGGGCCTCGATGCGGTGGTCGATCCCGCGGATCCAGGCGGGGCGGGCACAAAGGGCGCGTGCGGTGTCGCCGGCGGCGAGGATCACGGCAGCCGCGCCGTCACCGATCGGCGGGCAGTCACCCGTGCGCAGCGGCTGTACGACGTACTCACCGGCCGGTACCGGGCCGGCGAGCTGGGCGTGCGGGTTGTCCACGGCGGCGGCGCGGCTGCGGGTGGCGATCGCGGCGAGGGCGGCCTCGTCGGCGTCGCCCGCGTCGATCAGCGCCTGCGCCTGGAGCGCGGCGAGGGCGACGGAGTCCGGCCAGAGCGGGCCGACGTAGTACGGGTCGAGCTGGCGGGTGAGCACGTCGCGCACGGCGCCGGGCGAGGACTTTCCGTACGCGTAGACGAGGGCGGTGTCGGCCTGGCCCGTCCGGATCTTCACCCAGGCCTCGTACAGCGCCCAGGCTCCGTCCATCTCCACGTGGGACTCGGAGATCGGCGGGTACGCGCCGACACCGTCGAGCGCCATGGTGAAGGAGAAGGCGCGGCCCGCGAGGTAGTCGCTGGAACCGGAGCAGGTGAAGCCGATGTCGCTCGCCCGCAGACCGGTCGCGTCGAGGACCTGGTGGAGGACGGGCATCAGCATCTCGACTTCGGAGAGTTCGTCGGTGCGCCTGCGGTGGTCCGTCTGCGCGAAGGCGACGATCGCCACGTCTCGCATCTACAGCAACTCCTTGTACGCGTCGTAGTCGGCGTCCGGTTCGCCGGTCGGCCGGTAGTGGTCGGGGTGCCGTCCGTCCTCGGTCCAGACGGGTTCGACCCGCAGGCCCATGCGCACCTGGTCGTACGGGATTCCGCCGATCCGCGCGTGCAGTGCGAGGTCGGCGCCGTCGAGGGCGATGTGCGCGTAGACGTAGGGGACTTCGATGTCGAGGTTCTTCGCCTTGATGTTGACGATGCAGTACGTGGTCACCGTGCCGCGCGGGCCGACCTCGACCTGTTCGGCGGTGGCGACCCCGCAGGTGGGGCAGGCGCCGCGGGGCGGCACGTACACCTTGGTGCAGGACGGGCAGCGCTCCCCGACGACGCGTTGTTCGGAGAGTGCGCCGAGGTAGGCGCTCTGGGCGCGGCCGGGGGTGTACCGGTAGTCGAGGCGGGCGGGGGTGACGATGCCGGTGACGGGATCAGCGAACTCGCCGCGGTGCGGGACGGACCGGCCGGACTCGCCGCCACCGTGCGGCTCGAAGCAGGCGATGTCCGTGATGGCGCCGGTCCGTTCGGGGGCCCAGCGGATCCGTACTCGCATGCCGGTGCGGACGGCTTCCGGGCCGGGCGCGTCCAGGGCGTGGAGCAGGGCGGTGTCGGCGCCGTCGAGCCGGACGAGGACCCAGGCGAAGGGGGTGCCGAGGGGCTGGCCGCGGCGCGGGGCGGGGTTCCAGGCCCAGGTGGTGACGGTGCCGGTGGCGGCGACCTCGGTCAGCTCGCGGAGCTCCTGCGAGGTGACGGGGTCGTACTCGACGGGCGGGACGAGGATCTTTCCGTCGACGGTCCGGACGCCGAGGACGGTGCGTTCGCGCAGTCCGGTGAGGAAGGCGCTCTGGACCGGTCCGAGGGAGCGGGTGAAGGGGAATTCGACCACCAGCGGTGCGCTGAGGATGTCGGGCACGGTTGCCTCCTTGGCTCAGGCGCGCCGGTAGACGGGCGGGCGCTTCTCGGCGAAGGCGCGGGCGCCTTCTTTGGCGTCGTCGGTGGCGAAGACCGGCCAGCCGCGTTTCAGCTCCGCGGCGAGCCCCTCGGTCTCGGTCAACTCGGCCGCCTCGTACACGGAGGCCTTGACGGCTTCGACGGCGAGCGGTCCGCAGGCGTTGATCCGCTCGGCGACTTCGAGGGCCTGCTCCAGGGCGGTGCCGTCGGGGACGACCCGGCCGATCAGCCCGATGGCGGCGGCTTCCTCGGCGCTGTACGAACGTCCGGTGAGGAGCATTTCGAGCGCGTGGGTCCGGGCGATCTGGCGCGGCAGCCGTACCGTCGACCCGCCGATGGGGAAGAGGCCACGTCTGACCTCGAAGAGTCCGAAGGTGGCGCCCGCCCCGGCGATCCGGATGTCGGTGCCCTGGAGGATCTCCGTGCCGCCCGCGACGCAGTGGCCCTCGACGGCGGCGATGACCGGTTTGCGGGGGCGGTGGTGGCGCAGCATCGCCTTCCAGTGCAGATCGGGGTCGGCGGCCATCCGGTCGCGGTACTGCTCGCCCTCCATCCCCTTGCCCGCAAGGGCTTTGAGGTCCATGCCCGCGCAGAAACAGCCGCCGGCGCCGGTGAGGACGATCGAGCGGACCCCGTCGTCCTCGTCCGCGGCCAGCCAGCCGTCGTACAGCCCGACCAGCATCGGCAGCGAGAGAGCGTTCTTCGCCTCCGGTCTGTTCAAGGTGAGCACCAGCGTGGCGCCCTCGCGCCGCACGGTGAGGTGTTCCGTACCACCCATTGCCTGCCTCCCGTCTCAAGACCTAGAACAGGTTGCAGCAGGAGGGGGTCCAGTTCAATAGTTTTCTGACAGTCAGTCAGATTTCTTCGCCGGCCCCCCTTCCCACTTGCGCCTCCCGGCGCTCTAATGACCGCCGGGCCAGTCAGCATCCGGGGTCAGGAGGAATGGTGGAGTACAACCTTGCCGACCTGTTCGAGTCGGTCGTCGACGCGGTCCCGGAACGCGAGGCGCTCGTCTACCTCGACCATCCGGGTACCGGTGCGGAGCGCCGGCTGACGTACGCGGAGCTGGACGCCTCGGCCAACCGCGTCGCGCACCATCTGATCGAGGCGGGCATCGCCCCCGGCGAGCATCTCGGGCTGCACCTCTACAACGGGGTCGAGTATCTCCAGACGGTGCTGGCCTGCCTCAAGGCCCGCATCGTTCCGGTGAACGTCAACTACCGCTATGTCGAAGATGAGTTGGCCTACCTCTACCGGGACGCGGATCTCGTGGCACTGGTCTTCGACGCCGAGTTCGACGTCCGGGTCGCGGCCACCGCGCCGAAGGCCCCGACGCTCCGTCACCTGGTCCGGGTAGGGGCGCCGGTGCCGGGCGCAAGCGGTCCCGATGCCGTGGCGTTCACGGACGCCGAAGCGGCCGGGAGCCCGGAGCGCGGCTTCCCGCCGCGCTCGGCCGACGACCAGTTCATCATCTACACCGGCGGCACCACCGGAATGCCCAAGGGCGTGATGTGGCGTCAGGTGGATCTTTTCTTCTCCGGCCTCGGCGGCGGTGCGCCGACCGGCGATCCGGTGAAGACCCCGCAGGAGCTGGCCGAGCGGGTGGCCGCCGGTGGTGACGGGATCACCTTCTTCCCCACTCCCCCACTGATGCACGGCACTTCGACGCTCACCGCGTTCATCGGCTTCAACTTCGGGCAACGGATCGTCGTCCACCGCAAGTTCGTGCCCGCGGAGGTGCTCCGTACGATCGAGAAGGAGAAGGTCACCAGCGTGTCCCTGGTGGGCGACGCGATGCTGCGGCCGTTGATCGACGCGCTGGAGGGACCACTGAAGGGCACCGACTGTTCGTCCCTGTTCTCCGTCTCCAGCTCGGGTGCGATCATGTCGGACTCGGTGCGCGCGGAGTTCCAGGCGCTGGTGCCGACGGTGATGCTGCTGAACAACTTCGGCTCGTCGGAGTCCGGGTTCAACGGTACGGCGACGGCCGACTCGGGCCCGGAGAAGGGCTTCCGGCTTCAGGTCAACTCCCGTACGGCAGTGGTCGATCCGGTGACGTACGAGCCCGTGGCTCCGGGCGCGCCCGGGCGGATCGCCCAGCGCGGCCACGTACCGCTCGGGTACTACAACGACCCGCGAAAGACCGCGGAGACGTTCTTCCACAGGGACGGTCAGCGCTGGGTACTGCTCGGCGACATGGCGACCGTCGACGCGGACGGCATCGTCACGGTCCTGGGCCGGGGCTCGCAGTGCATCAACACCGGGGGCGAGAAGGTGTATCCCGAGGAGGTCGAGGAAGCACTGAAGGCCCATCCGGATGTGTACGACGCGCTGGTCGCCGGGGTGCCGGACGAGCGGTGGGGAAACCATGTCGCGGCGGTGGTGCAGCTGCGCGAGGGGGCGGCCGAGCCCTCGCTGGACGACGTCCAGGCGCACTGCAGGACGCGTCTGGCCGGCTACAAGATCCCCCGCCGGCTGGTGATCACCGGGCAGATCCAGCGCTCACCGAGCGGCAAGGCCGACTACCGGTGGGCCCGCTCGGTCGTCGCACCCCGGCGCACACCTGAGGGCTGAGGACGAGAGCCCGAGCAGACCGGCACCACGGACCCGAGGGCGAAGAGGCACCCGAACGGCGGCCGGACGGGATCCGCGAGGAACACCCGAACGGCGGCCGGACCCGTCACCCCCGCAAGAGCCGCGACAGCGCCGGTCCGGATCACCCGGGTGCACCGTTGCGCGTCCATCCACCCGTGCCACGTGACGTGCCCGGGCGTGAGCCATTCGGGAACGCCGGGTACCCGTCCGCTCACCCTATGTGGCAAAGGGGGGAAATCGCCCATAGCTTCGGCTCATGAGGAAACGACACATCAAGAGCCTTGTCCCGGTCGCGGTCGTCTCCGCCGCCGGCCTCGGCGCGGCAATGCCCTCCGCATCAGCCACGAGCGCCCATGTGGTGCGGCCCGGCCAGTCGATCCAGAAGGCGGTCGACGCCGCTCGGGCGGGTGACACCGTCGTCGTCATGCCCGGCACGTACCGGGAGACCGTCCTGATCACCAAACCGAACCTCACCCTGCGCGGCTACGGCGACCGGACCGTGATCCGGCCGGCGGAGAAGAACCCGCGCTCCGTCGACGCCTGCGCGAAGACCGGCAGCGGAGTCTGCGTCCTGGGCCGGACGGGCCGGACCGTCGACGGCGTGAGCGTCGATTCGCTGACCGTCTCCGGCTTCAAGAAGAACGGCGTCTGGGCCTCCTGGACGGACCGGCTGTCCGTGCGGCGGGTGATCGCCGAACACAACGGCGTCTGGGGCATCGCCCAGGAGCGCTCGACCCGTGGTGTGTTCATGGGCAACATCGCCCGCGCCAACGGCGACGCCGGCATCTTCGTCGCGAACACGGTCGACGAGGAGGGCGGCGCCACCGACACCCGGGGCACCGAACTCCTGGACAACACGCTCACGAACAACCGGATCGGCTTCACCGCCAGGCGCGTCAGGAACCTTTCGGTCCACGACAACACCTTCACCGCCAACTGCAACGGTGTGTTCGTCGTGGGCGACGAGGGCAGGCCGCAGGCCGGAGCCATGACGATCCAGTCCAATCAGATCAACGACAACAACAAGTTCTGCGCCAAGACCGAACGGCTGCCCGCCATCCAGGGTTCCGGCATCGTGCTCACCGGCGCCGCGGACACCCGGGTGCGCTCGAACACGATCAGCAACAACGTGGGCGCCACGCCGTTCTCGGGCGGCGTCGTCCTGTTCAAAAGCTTCGTGGGCACGAAGAACACCGGCCACACCATCAGCGGCAATGTCGCGCTCGGCAACAAGCCGGCCGACTTGGCCAACGGGGACACCGGCAAGGGCAACACGTTCACCGCCAACGTCTGCACGAAGTCCACACCGGCCGGGATGTGCTGATCGGCGCACCCCGCACGAGGAGAAGCGATACAGCATGACCACTGTGAGTCCCACTCCCGCACCCACGTCCACATCGACCCATGTCCACGTCGCCGTCCCGCACCCCGTCGCGCCCCCGCAGCCGGCCATGCAGCTGCGCGAGATCGTGTTCGGGGCGGCGCGCGCCGCCGCGGTGCGCGCCGCGGCCCGGCTGGGCGTCGCCGACGCACTGGGCGAGACACCCGCGACCGCGCAGGAGCTCGCCGTGCTGGTGAAGGCCGAGCCGGTACCGCTGCGCCGGCTGCTGCGTGCCCTTTCCTGCTACGGGATCTTCACCGAGACCCCGGACGGGGACTTCGCCCATACCGAGATGTCCCGCCTGCTGCGCGAGGACGACCCGAACAGCCTGCGCTCCATCTCGCTGTGGTGCACCGAGCCCTGGACCTGGGACGTCTGGCCGCGCCTCGACGACGCGGTGCGTACCGGCCGGAGCGTCTTCACGGAGGTCCACGGCAAGGGCTTCTTCGACTACCTCCACCAGGACGCCCACGAGTCGGCCCAGGTCTTCAACCGGGCCATGACGACCTCCAGCATGCAGTCCGCGCTGGACGTCGCCGAACTCCTCGACCTCACCGGGGTGTCCGCGGTCGCCGACATCGGCGGCGGCCAGGGGCACGTACTGGCGAGCCTGCTGGAGAAGCACCCGTCGCTCCACGGCACCCTGATGGACCTGCCCGGTGTGGTGGCGCGGGCCGATGCCCGGCTCCGGGACGAGGGTCCGCTCGGCGACCGGACCCGGATCGTGGCCGGCGACTGCCGCGAAGCCATCCCGGTCGAGGCCGATCTCTACATCATCAAGAACATCCTGGAGTGGGACGACGACAGCACGCACAGGACCCTGCGCAATGTCGTCGCCGCGGCCCGCCCGGGAGCCAGGGTCGTCGTCATCGAAAACCTCGTCGACGACACCCCCTCGATGCGGTTCACCACCGCGATGGACCTGCTGCTGCTCCTCAATGTCGGCGGCGCGAAGCACACGAGGGAGAGCCTGGTCGCCCGGATCTCCGACGCCGGCCTGCTGATCGGCGACGTCGTACCGGTCAACGCCTATCTGCACGCCTTCGAATGCGTGGTTCCCGACTGATTCCGAGAACGACGGAAATCGCCTTCCGAGGAGGACGGAGAATCGCCCCGGGTCCGGCCGACTGGCCGGCCCCGGGGCGATTCTCCGTCTCGCGCGGTTCTCAAGCGGTAGTGCCGCGCTCCCACCGGTAGAACTCGTGGGCCATGGCGTCCTTGGGGCTGCGCCAGGTCTCCGGGTCGTACGCGCTCACGTACGCGGTGAGCTTGTCGCTGATGTCCTTGAACTCCGGGTGCTGCGTCACCTTGGCGATCTCGGGGCCCGGCGGGCGTTCCGATTCGATCAGATGGAGGTAGACGTCGCCGAACTGGAACAGCTTGCGCCTGGTGACGCCGACGAGGTGCGGGAGTTCGGTGCTGTCGGAGGCCGCGAACAACTCGGCGATGTCCGGTGCCGAACCCGGCGCCATCCGGGCGACGATCAGAGCGTGGTGCATCGTGGGATGCCTTTCTGGTTCCCCGGCCCGGCACCCGGCCGGATACACGGCGGGGTGCCGGGCCGCGCGGGGCGGGCGGACGGCGGGTCAGCGGGCCGATACCGAGGCGGTACGGTGCTCGCGGGCGCGCTGCTCGATCTTGTCCCGGATGAGCTCCATCTGGACCTTGGAGTTGCGGTTGATGTTGTCGGTCATCCACGCGTCGTCGACGGGTGCGTCGGGCCGCATCGCGAATTCCTGGGTCCAGCGCATCTTCGTACCGCCGGGGACCTCGGAGTACTCCCACCGGATGTTCATGTGCTGGAACGGGCCCGGCTCGACCCGGCGGGCCTGGACCGTGCGGCCGGCGGGGTCGATGGTCCGCTCGGAGACCCAGCTCCACACCTTGTCGTTCTCGTCGGGGTGCATGGTCAGGCGGAACTTCGTCCTGTCGCCGTCCCGTTCGATGACCTCGACCGCGGCGTACTCGCTGAACAGCCGCGGCCAGTTCTCCAGATCGTTGGTCACGTCCCAGACGAGGTCCAGGGGGGCGGCGATGGTGATTTCGTTCTCGGTGCGTCCAGGCACGTCAGGCTCCTTGCATGAGGCTGTTGTTGACGAGGTCCAGGAATTCCTGGGGGGTCTTGCAGCGGTCGGCGTCGGTCGGCAGCGGTCGGCCGTGCCGGTTCTCCAGCACGCCCACGATGCCGAGCAGGCCCAGCGAGTCGAGGCCGAACTCGTCGAAAGCGGACCCGGGACGCTTCTCCATGTCCCGCGGGTCCACGGTGAGTCCGGCGCCCTTCTTCATCAGGACGGCGAGTTCCGCGTAGGTCAGTCGATCGGTCATGTGGACTTCTCCTTCTCACGATTGGGTGTCGGTGGAACGCCGCAGCACCATCGCCGCGTTCGAGCCCATGAGCCCGCGGCTGAGCACCAGCGCCGTCCGCAGCTCGGCGGGGCGCGCACTGCCGGTGACGACATCGAGGTCATGGCACACCTCGAAGACGTTCGGCGTGGGCGGTATCAGCGCGTTCTCCATGGAGAGCACCGCCGCGGCCACGTCCAGCACCGGGGCCCCGCAGTAGGCGCGCCCGATGCCGGTCTTGGGCGCCGTCACCGGCACCTGCCGGCCGTGTGCGCCGAGTGTGTCGGCGATCGCGAGCGCTTCGGCGCGGTCGGCCGCCGGGACGCCGAGGGCGTCCGCGAAGACGACGTCGATCTCGTCCGGCGCGCAGTCGGCCTCCCGCAGGGCGCCGATGATCGCCTGGGCGAGGCCCTCCCGGGACTCCTCCCACCGGGACGCGCCGGTGAACGTCGCGGCGTGCCCGGCGATTTCGGCCCTTGCGCGGGCCCCGCGCCGACGCGCCGACTGCTCCTCCTCGACCACCAGCATGGCGCCGCCCTCGGCCGGCACGAATCCGCAGGCGTCCGAGGTGAACGGCCGGTAGGCGCGGGCGGGGTCGTCGCAGGTGCTCAGATCCCCGTAGCCAAGCTGGCAGACGACCGAGTAGGGCGCCAGCGGTGCCTCGGCCGCGCCGACCACCACCGCTTCGGCTCCGCCGCGGATCGAACGGGCGGCGTGCGCCAGCGCGTCCAGGCCGCCCGCCTCATCGCTGGCCACGACCGCGCAGGGCCCCTTGAAACCGCCGCGGATCGAGATCTGGCCGGTGCTGGCGGCGTAGAACCAGGCGATGGACTGGTACGGACCCACGTAACTGGATCCCTGTCCCCACAGCCGTTGGAGTTCACGCTGACCGAATTCGCCGCCGCCGGACCCGGCAGCGGTCACCACGCCGACGTCGAACGGTGAGTTCTCGTAGTCGGCGCGGCCCAGCCGGGCGTCGTCCAGAGCGATGTCCGCGGCGGCCATCGCGAAGTGCGTGAACCGGTCGGTCTGGACGATGAAGCGCTCTTCGATCAGCTCGACCGCCTCGAAGCCGCGCACCTCGCCCGCGACTCGCAGCGGAAGGTGCTCGCACCCTTCGCGGGTCACCCGGTCAAGGACGCTGATGCCTTCGTGCGTCCTCTTCCAGAAGGCCTCGGTGTTGATTCCATTGGGGGCGACGACACCGATTCCGGTGACAACGGTGCGCCGGGCTTTTCGGGTTCTCATGGTGTCCTCCCACCTGTTCGTGTCAGGGCCACCGCGGACTGGAAGCCGCCGAATCCGCTGCCGACCGAGAGGATGCTGCGCAGCTTCAGGGGACGTGCGGTGCGCGGCACGTAGTCGAGGTCGCACTCCGGGTCCGGGCTCTCGTAGTTCGCGGTCGGCGGTACCGTCTGGTGGACCAGGGCGAGTACGCAGGCCGCAATCTCTATGGCCCCGATCGCCCCCAGCGAGTGACCGACCATGGACTTGATGGAACTCATCGGTACGTCATAGGCGTGCGCGCCCAGCGCCCGCTTCACCGCGGCCGTCTCGTGCCGGTCGTTCTGCTTGGTGCCCGAGCCGTGTGCGTTGACGTAGTCGATCTGCGAGCCGTCTATCCGGGCGTGACGGAGCGCCCGGTTGATCGCCTCGGCCATCTCCAGCCCTTCGGGAGTCAGCCCGGTCATGTGGTAGGCGTTGCCGAAGGTGGCATAGCCCGAGATCTCGCAGTAGACGGTCGCGCCGCGGGCGCGGGCGTGCTCCAGCTCCTCCAGGACGAGCACCGCTCCGCCCTCGCCCATGACGAAGCCGTCGCGGCGGGAGTCGAACGGCCGGGAGGCGTGCTCCGGATCGTCGTTGTTCGCCGAGGTGGCCTTGATCGCGTCGAAGCACGCCACCGTGATCGGGGTGATCGGTGAGTCGGACGCCCCGGCGACGCAGACGTCGACGCTGCCCTCCTCGATGGACTGGAAGGCGTACCCGATCGCGTCCAGGCCGGAGGTGCAGCCCGTGGAGACGGTCTGCACCGGGCCGTGCGCGCCAACCTGTTCGGCCACCGCCGAAGCGAGGGAGCTGGGTGAGAAGGCGCGCTCCAGGTGCGGGCCGGCGGGCCGGTGGTCGACGTCCCAGCGGGCGCCGCTGCCGCTGACGGCGACGTAGTCGTGTTCCAGTCGGGTGGTGCCGCCGACCGCGGTGCCCAGCGACACCCCCACGCGCCAGGGGTTCACCTTCTCCGGGTCGAGCCCCGCGTCGCCGAGGGCCTCCCTGGCGGCCACCATCGCGAACTGGACGTACCGGTCGGACCTGGCGACCTGGTCCACGTCCAGTCCGTGCGCCGCCGGGTCGAAGTCGCACTCGGCGGCGATACGGGACCGGAAGCCGGCCGGGTCGAAGAGCGTGATGCCACGGGTCGCGGTGCGTCCGTTCGCGAGGAGGTCCCAGAAGGCCGGTGCGCCGATGCCGCCGGGGGCCACGACGCCGACGCCGGTGACCCCCACGCGGCGGGTCATGAAGCGGCCTCCGTTCGTTCCGGCGGCGCGACGCGTCCGGCGGACCGTGTGTGCTCGGCGTTCGGGGCGTGCTCGGCGGACTCGGTGTGCTCGGTGTCGACGTGGCCGAGTTCCGGGCGCGGGGCGAGCGGGCCGAGGTGGAAGACCATGCGCGCCTCGACGTCGCCGACGTTCCGGAACCGGTGGCGTACATGGGGAGGGATCAGCAGGCCCTGGTCGGGCCGCATCCGGTGCGGTTCACCGTCCAGGTCCACCTCCAGGAGACCGTTCACGACGTACACGAATTCCTCGGAATACGGGTGGTAGTGCTCGCCGATGCGGTCGCCGGGCTGAACGATGGCCAGCCCCATGAAGCCGCTGGTGGCTCCCACCGCTGTCGGCGTGAGCATGGCGCGAAGGTCGCCTCCGCGCCTGCGGTTGGGCTGCGTCTCGCTGAGGTCCACGATGCGTGGCCGGTGCATGGTCATGACTGTTTTCCTCCTGGCGCATTGCGTGTTGTATTGACGGGTTGAGCGAGAACCCCCCAGGGTGCGGATGCGCGGTTCAGGACTCCATGGCCCGCCGATCGGTGATCAGGGTCATCTCGGCCTCTGCGAGGAAGCGCGAGATCCCCTGGTCGTTCGCGGGCACGGCGTTCGCGCCGCCGTCGAGGAGACGTCCGAGCCTGGCCACCTTGCCGGGGCCGTCGATGCCGACCGCCTGAGCGGCCTGCGCGTCGATCGGTTCGATAGCTTCGAGGAGGCGGACGACGACGTCGTCGCGCTGGAAGATGGTGCTGCTGTCGATGATGCTCGCGGGGTCGTCGGCGGCCTCCTCGTCGTGGCCGGCGAGCAGCCGGGCGAGTGCCATGCCGCAGCCCTCCTTGGCCTGGTAGAAGAGCGCGTGCCGGCGGATGTCCTCGGCCTTGTGCCGGCCCGCGGTCACGTGGTGGACGGTGGGGAGTGCCGCCCGGGTGAAGAACATCCGGGCGGAGTCCGGGTCGCTGAGGTCCCGGTCCTGCTCCAGGTATGGGTTGATGGCCTCTTCGACGGCCCTGACCTCGGGCTGCCGGGCTACGTGGCGCAGGGCCGCGAGGAGGTCGCCCTCGACCTCGACCGCCCGCACGACGCGGTTTCCGTGCATGAAGAGCGAAGTACGGCGCAATCGGGTGTCATCGTCGACACGAGCGTTCGGGGAGTCGTAGTCGGCCAGGATCTTCGCCACGATGTCCTCGGTGCCGGGCTTGACGGTGAAAGTCAGCGCGTGGCGCACCACTCCGTCGCCGACGCGGGGTGACGCCTGCAGCCTGCCCTTGGCCGTCTCGGGCGCCATCTCGAACGACTTCCCGGTCTCCCGCAGGACGCTGAAGCGCAGCGAACGGGTGTCGCGCACGCAGTTGTGCAGCGGCTGCACCGTCGCAACATGCTCCTCGCTGTTCACCCAGGCGAGGAACGGGGGTGCGCTCTCCCATTCGCTCGTGATCAGCCACTGCGAGGGGTTCTCGATGGACTGGCAGAGCTGGTCGCTGATGTGCCCGGGGACGGATGCCACCTGGTTGCGCAGGTGCTCATACGCCTCCAGGAACTCCTTCTGGGCCCCGTCGTACGTGTCCAGCAGCAGGACGACCCGCAGCCTGGAGCCGTCGAAGGCGGACTGGGAGATCCGTTCCGAGAGGGTGGTGGTCATCTTTCGGTCTCCTTCGAGACGGTGTCGTGGACAAGCCGGGCGGCATGCCGTCAACCGTCGGTTGGCGAGTGATTCGGAGCTGGGACTCTCCCGGCGGATGTGAGCGGTCCGCCCCCGTGACCGCGGGCATCGTCTCCGTGACCGATCGTGAATCGCTGGTCCGGGTGGCGCGAGATTTATGAACCGTTCAGGTGAGCGACCGTCCGAACCGCTCCGACGAGGGCATGGAACAAAGCAACCGAACGGCGTCCGAGCTGGAGCAACTGATGAACGAGAACGTCGACATTCGCGTACCGGTCCTCATCGTGGGCGGCTCCTTGGTGGGCCTGTCCACCTCACTCTTTCTCGGTCGGCTCGGCATTGAGCACCTGCTGGTCGAGAAGCACCGGTCCACCTCGACACATCCGCGCGGGCGCGGCAACAACGTGCGCACGATGGAGGTGTTCCGTACGGCGGGTGCCGAGCCGGGCATCCGGCAAGCGGCGTCGGTCCTCGCCGACAACCACGGGATTCTGCAGGCCGGTTCGCTCACCGGCGACGACCAGGAGTGGCTGTTCAAGGAGATCGACCCGGGCGGCGGGCTCGCCCGATTCAGCCCGAGCGGCTGGTGCCTGTGCAGCCAGAACGATCTGGAACCCGTGCTGGTGAGGCTGGCCCGCGAACAGGGCGGTGACCTGCGGTTCTCCACCGAGATGCAGAGCTTCGACCAGGACGGGTCGGGGGTGGACGCGGCACTCAAGAACCGGGAGACCGGAGAGCACATCACTGTGCGCGCCGACTACCTCGTCGCGGCCGACGGGCCGCGCAGTCCCGTCCGTGAGCAGCTGCGCATCGGCCGGACGGGGCCTGGCGACCTCTTCCACAACGTGAGCATCACCTTCCGTTCCCGTCAGCTCGCCAATGTGCTGGGCGACCGGCGCTTCATCGTCTGCTATCTGACCAACCCCGCAGCGGACGGTGCCCTGTTGCCGGTCGACAACAAGAAGGAGTGGGTGTTCCACGCCCCGTGGCAGCCTCAACTCGGGGAAACCCTTGAGGACTTCACCGATGAGCGGGTCGCCGAGCACATCCGTACGGCGGTCGGCGCTCCGGGGATCGACATCGAGATCACCGGCAAGGCCCCGTGGCACGCCGCGGAACGGGTCGCGGAGCGGTACTCGTCCGGCAGGATCTTCCTCGCCGGCGATTCGGCCCACGAGATGTCGCCCACCGGGGCGTTCGGCTCCAACACCGGTATCCAGGACGCGCACAACCTGGCCTGGAAGCTCGCCGCCGTACTGAAGGGCGAGGCGGGCCCGGGTCTGCTGGACACCTACGAGGCCGAGCGGCTGCCGGTGGCGCAGGCGACGAGCGCGCGGGCCTCGGCGCGTTCCAGCGAGCACAGCCACCCGGGATACGCCGCAGCGCCGGGTGTGGGCGGCGGGAAGCAGGGCGGGAAGCAGGGCGGGATGCTCACCGTGGCACTGGGCTACCGCTATGTCCGCGGTGCCGTTCTGGGTGCCGACCCGGGACAGCCGGTGGTGCCGCAGGGAATGCAGCTGAACGGTCAACCAGGCAGCCGTGCACCGCACCTGTGGGTCCGTCAGGACAATGAGCGCAAATCCACGCTGGATCTGTACGAGCACACTTTCGTGCTGCTCACGGACGGTGGCGACGTGGTGTGGCGGCGGGCGGCGGCCCGGGTCGCCGACGGGCTGTCGGTACGGCTCCAGGCGTACGGCATCGGCCCGGGAGCCGATCTGGAGCCGGAGAACGGGGCCGACTGGGCGGAGCTCCACGGCACAACACCCGAAGGCGCGGTCCTGGTGCGTCCCGATGGCTTCGTGGCCTGGCGGTCGACGGGGCCGGTGGCCGATGCCGAGGCCACTCTCCGGGAGGTCCTGACCTCGCTGCTGCACCGGTCGTGACCGCCCGGTAGCCGTCGTTGGTTGGCCAGGTCAGGTCAGGCCGCACGCCCTTGGTTCCGCGAGGGATCGCTCCGGCCGAACGGTGTGGACGAGGTGTCCGGCGTCGACGCCGACGGCCCGGATGCCCAATGCCCGATGCCGGATGCCGGATGCCGGATGCCGGATGCGACGAGCGTGAGGGTACGCAGCCTCCCCGGCGCCGGGCGGCGTAGGGCGTGGCAAGATCGGCGGCCTCGGCTCGGGCGAGCCCGGTCCCGCCGTCCGCGTGGACGATATACATATACACCACCCATATAGGGCATACCGGGTGGCGCGGTCACGTTCGGCGTGAGCGTATCCACGCCGCAGGGCGCCTTCGGGAAAGCAGTGCGCACCACCCCCCTTGCCAGAAGACGGAACATCCTGAATTACTACTACCGAAGGATCGACCGAACGATCGGTCGACTGCTCGGAAGAGGGAGATCCGGATGACGCCTCTGCTGGACGCGGCGGAACGAATGGGCCGGGACGAGCTGGAGGCACTCCAGCTGGAGCGGCTGCGGGCCACGCTGCACCATGCGTACGAGAACGTCGGCCATTACCGGGCCGCATTCGACAAGGCAGGTCTGCGCCCGGACGACTGCCGTACGCTCGCGGATCTCGCGCGTTTCCCCTTCACGACCAAGGCCGATCTGCGCGACAACTACCCCTTCGGCATGTTCGCCGTCCCCGAGGAGCGCGTGCGGAGGATCCACGCGTCCAGCGGGACGACGGGCCGTCCGACCGTCGTCGGTTACACCGAGCGGGACCTGGACACCTGGGCGGACATGGTCGCCCGCTCGATCCGGGCGGCCGGCGGCCGCCCCGGACAGAAGGTCCATGTCGCTTACGGATACGGGCTGTTCACCGGCGGCCTGGGAGCGCACTACGGAGCGGAACGGCTCGGCTGCACGGTCATACCCGCCTCCGGGGGCATGACGGCTCGCCAGGTCCAGCTGATCCAGGACTTCCGGCCCGAGATAATCATGGTGACCCCGTCGTACATGCTGACCCTCCTCGACGAGTTCGAGCGGCAGGGCGTCGATCCGCGGACGACCTCCCTGAAGGTCGGGATCTTCGGCGCCGAGCCGTGGACGGAGGCGATGCGGCGCGAGATCGAGGAGCGGTTCGCCATCGACGCGGTCGACATCTACGGCCTGTCGGAGGTGATGGGGCCCGGTGTCGCGCAGGAGTGCGTGGAGACCAAGGACGGGCTGCACATCTGGGAGGACCACTTCTATCCGGAGGTCGTCGACCCGTTCACCGGTGAGGTGCTGCCGGACGGCGAGGAGGGCGAGCTGGTGTTCACCTCGCTCACCAAGGAGGCCATGCCGGTGATCCGGTACCGGACGAGGGACCTGACCCGGCTGCTGCCGGGCACGGCGCGGGTGTTCAGGCGGATGCAGAAGGTGACGGGGCGCAGCGACGATCTGGTGATCCTGCGCGGGGTGAATCTCTTCCCGACCCAGATCGAGGAGATCGTGCTGCGTACGCCGGGACTCGCACCGCACTTCCAGCTGCGACTGACCCGCGAGGGCCGCCTCGATGCCCTGACCGTACGAGTGGAGGCCCGGGCGGGAGCCACGCCGGATCAGCGGACGGCCGCCGCGGAGTCGCTCACGGCGGCCGTCAAGGACGGGATCGGGGTGTCGGTCGGGGTCGAGATCGTCGACCCCGGGACGTTGGAGCGATCGGTCGGCAAGTTCAAGCGGATCGTGGACGAGCGCGGCGACCGATAGGAAGCCTTCTGGTCCAGTTATTGACGAGAAGGTGCAGTTTGTGACAGGAGGGTGCGGTTCGTGCCCGTCGGACGGGGCCGGTGCCGGGAGGCGCGGCCCGTTCGTTCCGGTCGTGTGCTGCGGGGCCCGGACCGCCGCGTCGGCGCGCGCCCCGCATGACACGTGCGGGGCCCCCTACGCGAAACGGTCACGCAGTTCCCGCTTGAGGATCTTTCCACTCGCGTTGCGGGGCAGTTCGGCCACGAAGAGGACCTGCTTCGGGGCTTTGAAAGGGGCGAGCCGCTCACGGGCGTGGCCGATGAGTTCGGCCGGTGTCGCTTCGCCGCGCAGGACGACGACGGCCGTGACGGCCTCGATCCAGCGGTCGTCGGGCAGGCCGACGACCGCGACCTCGGCGACGGCGGGATGGGTGTAGAGGGCGTCCTCGACCTGTCGGGAGGCGACGAGGACGCCACCGGAGTTGATGACGTCCTTCACCCGGTCGACGACGGTGAAGAAGCCCTCTGCGTCGCGCACGGCGAGGTCTCCGGAGTGGAACCAGCCGTCGCGGAAGGCTTCCGCGGTCTCCTCGGGCTTGTCCCAGTAGCCCTCGCACAACTGGGGTGAGCGGTAGACCACTTCACCGGCCGTGCCGTCGGGGACCTCCTTGCCGTCCTCGTCGACGACCCGGGCCTCGACGAAGAGGACGGGCCTGCCGCAGGAGTCCATCCGGCCCTCGTGCTCGTCCGGTCCGAGGACGGTGGCGAGCGGCCCGATCTCGCTCTGTCCGAAGCAGTTGTAGAAGGCGAGCGCGGGCAGCCGGTCGCGGAGCCGTTCCAGCACGGGTACGGGCATGATCGACGCGCCGTAGTACGCCTTGCGCAGACCGCCGAGTTCCCGGGTGGTGAATCCGGGGTGCTGGGAGATGCCGATCCAAACGGTGGGCGGGGCGAAGACGCTGTCGGCCTGCCCCGTTTCGACGAGGTCGAAGATCCGGTCCGCGTCGGGTGCATCGAGGATGATGTTCTGCGCGCCGACCGCGAGAGCGGGCAGCAGGAACACGTGCATCTGCGCGGAGTGGTAGAGCGGCAGCGAGTGGACGGGCAGGTCGGTGGCGCGCAGGTCGAGCGCCGCGATCGCGCTGACGTACTCGTGGACGAGCGCGCCGTGGGTCATCATCGCGCCCTTGGGGAGTGCGGTGGTGCCCGAGGTGTAGAGCAGCTGGACGAGATCTTCCGCGGCCGGTTCCCGCTCCGGGGTGAAGGGGCGCGGGGTGGCGGTGGCGTCGAGGAGCGAGCCCGGTGCGTCGCGCAGCATGCGTACGGAGAACGCGGCCGGAATACGGTCGGCGAGGTCCGGATCGGTGAGGACGAGGGTGCTGCCGGACTGTTCCAGGAGGTACGTGAGGTCGTCGCCGGTGAGATTCTGGTTGACCGGCACATGGACCAGGCACGCACGGGCACAGGCGAGAAAGCCGATCAGATACGCGTCGGAGTTGTGCGCGTAAGAGGCGACCCGGTCGCCGGGGCACAGCCCGTGTTCGCCGGTGAGGGCCGCCGCCGCGGTGCTGACGGCGGCGTCGAGTTCCGCGTAGGTCCAGGACCGCTCCGCGTACCGCAGGGCGGTGCGCTCGGGGGTTCGCCGGGCGCTGCGCGCCACGACGCCGTCGACTGTGCTGCTCCGTACACCTGTCATGGCGTGATCCTGGGCGGCCGGATCGCGGTGGTCAAGGGCCGGGTACCGGTCGGGGGCGTGGGACGGCGGAGGGGGGCCGTTCAGGCGCTGCGGGTACGGGTGGCGAACAGGGCGGCCAGGACGCAGGGCGCGAGCAGCAGGACGAAGGCGGCGCCGTAGCCGACATGGCCGGTCGCGCCGGCGCTCAGGCAGGCGTTGAACAGGGCGGAGGAGACCCCCAGCACCGTGATCTGGCCGAGGTTCTGATTGGTCTGCATCGCGCTGCTGGCATAGCCCTGCCGCCCGGCCGAGGCGTGCGAGAGCGACAGCACGGTGAGAGACGGTGCGAGCAGGCCCATGCCGACGGCCGCGACGATCATGGTGGACGCGGCGACGACGGCGGGCACCGCGGGCAGCGTCCCGACGGCGGCGACAGCGACCGCCGCGGTCAGCACCAGCGCACCGGCCACGACCAAGTGGTGCCGGGGGCGGCGCTCCAGGCGGCCCTGCACCCAGGAAGAGGCGGCCCAGGCCACGGCGGCCCCCGTGAAGGCCAGGCCGATCGACACGGGACGCACGCCCCGCTCGGTGACGAGCAGGAGCGGCACGAGTGCCTCCAGCGTGAAGAACACCCCCGAACTGATGCCGCGCAGCAGCACCGTGGCCGGCAGGCCGCGCGCGGCACGCCAGGTACCCGACGGCAGCAGCCGGGGCGCGAACACGACCAGCAGGGCGAACCCTCCCACCACGAACAGCAGGTGGCGCGGGTCCCAGCCCGAGACGCCGTACTGCCCCGCCGCCGCACCCACGCTCACCGCCGTCGCCACCAGCAGCGCGGGGCGCGGCTGCCCGTCTCCCGACGGCGCGGGCGTCGCCGGCCAGGAACGGCCGCGCAGCACGGCCACCACGGCCAGGGCCGGCAGCGCGGTCAGTGTGGCCAGACCGAAGAACACCGCCCGCCAGGACCACCATTCGGCCACCACCCCGGCCAGTGGCGGACCGACCAGCGACGGGACGACCCAGCAGGCACTCATCAGCGCCAGGACACGCGGCCGCAGCCGGTCGGGGTAGGCCTGCCCGATGGCGGTGTTGATCGCCACCGCCACCATCCCGCTCGCGAGTCCGTCCAGGAAGCGGCCGGCCGCCAGTTGCCAGATGGAGGTGCTCGCGGCCGAGACCAGCAGGGTGACCACGGCCAGCGCCATGCCCGCCGCCAGCGGGCGTCGTGCGCCGGACCGGTCCGCCCAATGGCCGCCCAGTACCCCGCCGAGCAGACCGGCGGCCACGAAGCATCCCGCCACCAGCGGGAAGAGCGACACCCCGTCCAGGTCCCGTGCGGCCGTCGGCAAGGTGGGCACCACGGCCAGCGCGGCGAACCCGGTCAGGAACATCACCGCGGAGAAGCTGGCGGTCGCGGCCACGTACCTTCCGGAGAACAGTCCTCCGTCGATTTCGGATCGCACCGGCGGGCGGTCGGCCGTGTCTGTCGACTCCCAGGAGACCGACACGTCCCGGTCCGTGGACGGCGCGGCCGGATCGGTGGTCGAGTGCTTGGGGACATCGGTCACGAGCGCACAAGGTACGGGGGCCCGGCTTCGCTTGCCACTCGTTTTCGGACTGCCGCGCGAGATCCGGGCGCGGACCGATGACGTGTCAGGGCCCGGCGTACCGTTGGACGCACCACGGGGACGACGCTCGGAGGACCAGGCCAGGACGGCCGCCGGGACCACCGCGAACGCGCTGCCCCCGGCGGCGGCCGGGGCCCTGGCGTGGCGCGGTACGAACGACAGCCGGATTCTCCTTGGGGCGTCATGATCCCGTGGTCGGTGTTCCGTCGGCAACGGCCGCTCGCGCAGGAGTACGCCGGGCCACGGCTCGGTGCCGCGGTGCCCGTCGGTCCGTCACCCGCGTTCGGACGGAGCCGCTCGGGCACCGGACCGGGCAGGGGTCACACCGCCCGGTGGTGCCCTTCCCAGTACGGGTCGCGCAGCCGTCGTTTGTACAGCTTGCCGTTGGGGTCACGGGGCATCTCCGCGATGAAGTCGATGCTCCGGGGGCGCTTGTACCCGGCGAGACGTTGTTCGCAGTGGCGCAGGATCGCGGCGGCGAGCTCTTCTCCCGCCTCGTGTCCCGGGGCCGGTTCGACGACCGCTTTGACTTCCTCACCCCAGTCGGGATGCGGAATGCCGAAGACGGCCGCGTCGGCGATCGCGGGGTGGCCGAGGAGGGCGCCCTCGATCTCGGCGGGGTAGATGTTGACACCGCCGGAGATGATCATGTCGATCTTGCGGTCGCGGAGGAAGAGGTAGCCGTCCTCGTCGAGGATGCCCAGGTCGCCGACGGTGAAGAAGTCACCGATGCGGTTCTTCCTCGTCTTGGTCTCGTCCTTGTGGTAGCTGAAGCCGCCGGTGTTCATCTTCATGTAGACGGTGCCGAGTTGGCCGGGAGGCAGGCGGTCGCCGTTGTCGTCGAAGACGGCGAGTTCGCTGATCGGCCAGGCCCTGCCCACGGTGCCCGGCTTCTTCAGCCAGTCCTCGGCGGTGGCAAAGGCGCCACCGCCCTCGCTGGCCGCGTAGTACTCCTCGACGCACCTTCCCCACCAGTCGATCATGGCGCGTTTGACGTGGTCGGGGCAGGGCGCCGCACCGTGGATGGCGTGGCGCATGGCTGTGACGTCGTATCGCCTCTTCACATCGTCGGGGAGGGCGAGGAGGCGGTGGAACTGGGTCGGGACCATGTGCGTGTGGGTGCAGCCGTGGGTGTCGATGAGCCGCAGCATTTCCTCGGGCGTCCACTTGTCCATCAGGACCAGCGGGTGCCCGATGTGCAGGGACGCGCCCGCGAACTGGAGGACGGCCGTGTGGTAGAGCGGCGAGCAGACCAGATGGACGTTGTCGTCGAAGGGTTTGATGCCGAAGATGCCGAGGAATCCGCCGAGATGGCTCTCCTCGGGGAGCTTGCCGGAGAGCGGACGGCGGATGCCGCGCGGCCGGCCGGTGGTGCCGGAGGTGTAGTTCATGACCCAGCCGAGGGTGCGGTCCTCGGGTGGCATGTCGGGCTGCCCTTCGAGCAGTTCGGCGTACGGGCGGAATCCGTCGACCGTGCCTACGCCATAGCGTTGGCCGGCCGGGAGCTTCGCTTCGTCGGCCGCCTCGGCCGCCTCCTGCGCGAACCGCTCGTGGGCGATGAGTACCTTGGCGCCGGAGTCCGAGACGATCCAGGCGATCTCGGGTGCGACGAAGTGGTGGTTGACGGGTACGAGATAGAAGCCGGCCTGGGTGGCCGCCAGGTACGCGGTGAAGAACTCGACGCCGTTGGGCAGGACGACAGCGAAGGCGTCTCCCCGCCGGAGCCCGGCCGCGCGCAGTCCGTGGACGAGGCGGTTGGCCGCGGCGTGCAGCCGGCCCGCCGTCCAGCTCTCGCCGTCGGGGGCGGTCAGGACCGTACGGCCGGGGTCGGCTGCGGCCTGCGCCCAGAAGCCGTTGGGGGGCGGGTTCATGAGGCGCTCCGTCCGGCGATGCGGTTGATCCGGTCCACGGCACGTTCGAAGCCGCGGGTCAGGTCGTCGAATACGGCCTGCACGCTGCGCTCGCTGTTCATCCGGCCGACGATCTGGCCGACGGGGGTGCCGAGCAGCGCGCCGGTCTCGTACTTCTGGATGCGGGAGACGGCGTCGGCCACCAGCAGCCCCTGGAGCGGCATGGGCAGGGGGCCGGGGCCCGCCGGGTCGTCCCAGGCGTCGGTCCATTCGGTACGGAGCTGGCGTGCGGGTTTGCCGGTGAGGGCGCGGGAGCGGACGGTGTCGCCGGAGCCCGCGGCAAGGAGCTTGCGGGTCAGCGCGCGGGAGTGGAGGTCGGCCTCCTCGGTCGTCAGCCAGAGGGAGCCGAGCCAGACGCCCTGGGCGCCCAGGGCGAGCCCGGCGGCGATCTGCTCGCCGCTGCCGATGCCGCCGGCGGCGAGGACGGGGAGCGGTCCCACCGCGTCGACCACGTCCGGGACCAGGACCATGGAGGCGATCTCGCCGGTGTGGCCGCCCGCCTCGTATCCCTGCGCGACGACGATGTCGATGCCCGCGTCCGCGTGGTGGCGGGCATGCTTGGCGCTTCCGGCGAGCGCGGCGACGAGGACGTCCTGGTCGTGGGCGCGTCGGACGACGTCGGCGGGCGGTGAGCCGAGGGCGTTGGCGAGGAGTTTGATGGGGTGGTCGAAGGCGACGTCGAGCTGGTTGCGGGCTACTTCTTCCATCCATCCGGTGATGCGCCAGCCGGGCGCCTCGCCCTCCGCGAGCTCCGGTACGCCGTGCTTGGCCAGGGTGTCCTGGACGAACTGGCGGTGTCCGGCCGGGATCATCGCCTCGACGTCGGCCTCGGTCACCCCTTCCACCTTCTTGGCGGGCATGACGACGTCGAGGCCGTACGGCTTGCCGTCGGTGTGCTCCTGCATCCAGTCGAGGTCGCGTGCCAGGTCGTCGGGGGCGGTGTAGCGGACCGCGCCGAGTACGCCGAATCCGCCGGCCCGGGTGATGGCAGCGGCCACCGCGGGGAACGGCGTGAAGCCGAAGATGGCGTGCTCGACTCCCAGTTTCTTGCTCAGCTCCGTCTCCATGGGCCGCAGGATGCCTCAGCCGGACAGGCGAGGGAAGAGATTTTCTGATGCAGTGTCAGATTCTTTGTGACACCGGGGGCCTCCGCGGCGGCAGCGGTGACAGTAATCTCTGGTCCGGCAGGAAGTTTCACTGTCGGACACGATTTCGAAAGTAACTTTCACGCGGCGGGTAACGGCCGGAAGGGGTTCCGAATGACCGAGGGCGCGGCCGGGAGAGGTATCAGCCGGCGCAGGCTGGGCGGTGGGATGCTGGCTCTGGGCGGAGCACTCGCCCTGGCGCCGATTCCGTTCGCGGAGCGGGCGTCGGCCATGGAGTCGGAAGCGGAGTCGTCGGGTATGCGCGCAGGGACCGGGACGGACGCGGCGTCCGCGCAGGGCCGGCCGACACTGCGGCGCGGATCCGCCGCCCGTGCCGGGCTGTTGCAGGGGCCGCTGGACCAATTGGTCGCCGACGCGGAGAAGTTCCTCTCCAATTCCCCCAAGCACCCCTGGTACGCCGGTGCGGTACTGCTCGCAGGCCGGGGCGGCACGGTGGCCCTGCACCACCCGATCGGCAAGGCCGTGCGCTACGCGGCGTACGACGAGAAGACCGATACGGGGGTGGAGTTCCCACCCGATCAGCAGATCGCCATGGCCGAGGACACGGTCTTCGACCTGGCTTCGGTGTCCAAGCTGTTCACCTCGATCCTGGCCGTGCAGCAGATCGAGCGCGGCAAGCTGGAGCTGGAGGCGAAGGTCGCCTCGTACCTGCCCGATTTCGCCGGCAGCGGCAAGCAGGACATCACCATCCGTCAGCTCCTCACGCACACCTCGGGCTTCCGCGCCTGGATTCCGCTGTACAAGGCGCCGACGCGGGAGGGGAAGCTGGAGCTGCTGTGGAACGAGGTGCCGGCCAACCCGCCCGGCACGGTGTACCTCTACTCCGACCTCAACCTGATCTCGCTGCAACTGGTCCTGGAGAAGATCACCGGCCGCACCGAGGACGTCCTGCTCCGCGAGGAGATCACCGCTCCGCTCGGCATGCAGCGCACCCGGTACAACCCACCGGCCTCCTGGAAGCCGAAGATCGCCGCGACCGAGGACGCCCGGCTCCCCTGGTCCGGCCTGGACCGCGGTCTCGTCTGGGGCCAGGTGCACGACGAGAACGCGTACAGCCTGGACGGTGTGGCGGGCCACGCCGGAGTCTTCTCCTGCGCCTGGGACCTCGCGGTCCTCGCCCGCACGCTGCTCAACGGCGGGGTCTACGGCCGGGCGAGGATCCTCTCCGCGGAATCGGTGGACCTGCTGTTCACGGACTTCAACACCGCGTTCCCCGGAGATGCGCACGGTCTGGGTTTCGAGCTCTACCAGCACTGGTACATGGGGGCGATGGCCACCCCGCGTACGGCGGGCCACACCGGTTTCACCGGTACCAGCCTGGTTCTGGACCCGACGACCGACTCGTTCCTGATCGTCCTCGGCAACTCGGTGCATCCGGTGCGCAATTGGCGCTCCGGCAGTGCGCCGCGCGTCGCCACCGCCAACCAGATGGCGCGCGCCGTCGCGGTCCGCCCGGCCCGGGGACGTACGGCGTGGTTCTCGGGACTGGCCAGCGCCACCAGCGCCACGCTCACGCTGCCCGCGCTGCGTCTCGCGTCCTCGCGGGCCCGGCTGAGCTCGGCACTGTGGTGGGACACCGAGCCCGGATCCGACTTCCTCTACCTGGAGGCGTCGGCGGACGCGGGGGCGACCTGGCAGCCGGTGCCGTTCACCACCGTACCGACGAGCGGTGACCACCACCCGGAACCCGAGCCCGAACCCCGTCCGACGGGCTCGGTCTCCGGCTGGTCCGGCCGCGTCTGGCACCGTCTCGACGCGGACCTGGCCGCATGGCGCGGCAAGGAGGTGCGGCTGCGGTGGCGGTACGCCACGGATCAGCTGTACGTCGGGCGCGGGGTGTACGTGGACGCGGTCCGGGTCGAGGACGGCACCCGGCCGGTCTTCGACGACAGTCGGGACGGCGATGCCGCGCGCATCGAGGCGCTGGGGTGGACGGCTTCGTCGGACTGAGACGGACGAGGACCGACTGGGACGGGCCGGTTCCGGCTTCGGCGGAGTGGGAGCGGACTGGGGGCGGACCGGGAGCGGACTGAGGGCGGACCGCAGCGGACCGATTGAGGCCGTGGCGGTCCTGACAGGCCGCAGTGGGCGGTCGAACCATTGACCGGCCGTGCCGGGGAAGGGCCGTCCCCCTCTCCCGGCACGGTCACCGCGGCCGGAAAACCCCGGGGCGGCAGCGCGTGGCGGTACCTCCTCCTGGAGCAGGGGCCCCGCAGCGGAGAATGCTCCGATGACCGCATCTCCGCAGACCTGGACCCGCGCCGAGCGACTTGATGCCGACCGGCTGGCAGCAGCCCTGCGTGCCGAGGCAGGTGTCCGGCTGATCGTGGAGGGGCCCTGTTCCGGAGGGGAGGTCGGTGCCGCATACGTGCGATGGCCCGACGGTCGCCGTTCCGTGCTGAAATCGCGGCCGGACACCCGCGTCGAGGATCTACGGGCGGGGCCGCTGGCGGTCTGCGAGATGCTGCGCGCGCAGGGGTACCCCTGCCCGTCGACGGAGTTGGCGGTCCAGGTGGGTCACGCGGTGGCGCTGGTCCAGGAGCTCCTGCCGGGCACGCCGATGCGGCGTCTGGACCACCATGGGCTGGACCAGGCACTCACCCTCAACGCGTCACAGGCGGGACTGCTGGCCGGACGTACGGATGTCCCGTCGATGAACCTGTATATGCTCGACGACGGCCCCGGCTACTGTCTTCACGAGCCGCTGCGTCGGCACAGTCGGCGCGGCGGTGACCTGGAGCGGCGGATCAGGTCAGTCGGAGCGGATCACCCGCATCACCTGGCCGGGCACGACGTCGTGCACCAGGACTTCCACCAGGGCAACCTGCTCGCCGTCGACGGCTCGGTCACCGGCGTCATCGACTGGGACGGCGCCGGCCGGGGTGACCGCCGTTTCGATCTGGTCACGCTGCGCTTCGGGCTGCACGCGAACGAGCAGGCACCGGACGTCACGAAGCGCCTCGACGACCTCCTGGACGGCCTGCCCGAGGACGTCCTGCGTCCCTCCTGGGCGCATATGAGTCTGCACATGGCCGACTGGGCCATCAGGCACTTCGCCCCGGGCGACGTCGGGCACTGGCTCGACCTGGCCGAGCAACGCCTCTGACCGCCCCGGGAACCGAGCCGGGCGGGCCGAAAGGGCCGTGCACGTACCGCTGCGAACGCTCCCGAGGACGGGAGCTAGGGTGCTCGCTGTGCCGATCACAGGAGGATCATGAAGGCCACTGTCGAACTGCCCACAACCCCCTTGAAACCACTGCGTGTTGCCGCATTCCGTCGATTCGTTCTCGCCAATCTCGTCTCCGCGACCGGGTCCGCGATGGCTCCTCTCGCGCTCGCGTACGCGGTGATCGGGCAGGGCGGAGGGGCCGGGTCGCTCGGCATCGTGCTGGCCACGAACTCGGTCCCGACGGTCGTCCTCACCATCGCCGGCGGCGTCCTCGCGGACCGCCTGTCGCGGAGCCGGATCCTGTTTCTGGGCAACCTGCTGGCCGCGGCCGCGCAGGGGGTGCTCGCCCTGCTGGTGGCCACGCATCAGGCGACGACCGTTTCGATCGCCGCGTGCGGCTTCCTGTCGGGGATCGCCGTGGCCTTCACCGGTCCGGCCGCCACGGGCGTGGTGGGACAGCTCGTCGCGGCGGAGCACCTCCAGCAGGCCAATGCGCTGGTCCGGCTGCCGAACAATGCCGTCAAGGTGCTCGGCCCCGTCGCCGGAGGGCTGATCGTCGCGGTCGGCGGTCCGGCGTGGGCCCTGTCGTGGGATGCGCTCACCTTCCTGGTCGCGGCGCTCCTGCTGCTCGGTCTGCGGCTGAGCGCGCCGGTCACGACGGGGAGTGCGCTGGCCGACCTGCGGGCGGGGTGGTCCGGATTCCGCTCCCGCACCTGGCTGTGGACATACACCGCGGCCGGGACGGTCGTGGTCGCCGCCTGGCTGGCAGGCTTTCAGCTCCTCGGCCCGGTCGTCGCCAAGGAACACTACGAGGGGGCGCGTTCCTGGGGGCTCGTCCAGGGCGCGTTCGCGTTCGGTCTGCTGGCGGGGACGCTGGTGTGCCTGCGCTGGAAGCCGTACCGTCTGCTGGCCGTTGCCGTCATCACCGGCTGCGCTCTCTGCCTGCCACTGCTGGCGCTGGGCACGGGCCTGGCCCTGCCCTGGGTGATGCTCAGTGCCGTGCTCGCCGGCATCGGGCTGGATGTCGCCATCGTGGCATGGACCACCGCGCTCCAACAGCATGTGCCCCAGGAGGAGTTGGGGCGCATGAGCTCGTTCAACGGGGTCGGGGAACGCATCGCGATCCCGCTCGGCTACCTCGTCACCGCGTTCGCCGCACATGCCTGGGCCGACCGGTCCGTGCTCCTGGTCTGTGCCGGTGCCATCGTGGCCACCACGGTCCTCAACCTCTGCGTACGGGATGTGTACCGCGTCAATCGCGTCTGAGCGTTCGCGCGCGTAGGCCTCGCGGAGCCGCCCGGTCATCCCCCTCGCACCTGCGGCCTTCGTAGCCTCCGGCATCCCGCGGGGAGGTCAGGGCGCGGCGATTCCCGGTCGCCGCGCTCTCGTGTGCCGCGCCTCGGTCGCCACGTCCTCCCGCTCAGAGGCTGTCGGCGCTCCCCGGGGTGTCCTCCTCCGGTCGGCCCGCCCGCTGCCCTGCTCGGCCCGGTCCCGAACCGCGGCAGCAGGGGCGGCAGGAACGGCCGGGGCCGTCGACTTCGCGGCGCGGGCGAGTGCCCCGGCGTGGTTCTCGGCCGGCCCGATGGACCGGATCTGCCCGTCGTCCACGGTGTTCGCCGCGTATCACCGGTACGCGGGTCCGGCCGAGAACCAGGTGTTCACGTACAACGGGCACGAGGGCGGCGCGAAGTACGACCTGCCGCGCAGGCGCGACGCGCTGCGCGGCGTGTTCGGCCGGGAGCGGCGACGGTCACCGGCCCAGCGCCGCCATCGCCGCGTTGTGGCCGGGAACCCCGCTGACCCCGCCACCGCGTACGGCGCCCGCCCCGCACAGCAGCACATTGGCGTGCGCCGTCTCCACGCCCCACCGGCCGGTGGATTCGGCGGCGTACGGGAACGCGAGGTCCCGGTGGAAGATGTGGCCGCCGGGCAGCCGAAGGTCCTGTTCGAGATCGAGCGGGGTCTTCGCCTCGATGCACGGTTCGCCGTTCTCGTCGCGTGCCAGGCAGTCGGTGACCGGCTCGTCCAGGTGCGCGTCGAGTTCGGCGAGCGTGGCCGTGAGCAGCTCGGCGCGCGTCGCCGCGTTGTCGGCGGCGAACAGCCGGGCGGGGGTGTGCAGACCGAAGAGGGTGAGGGTCTGGTAGCCGCGGGCGGCCAGGCCTGGTCCGAGGATCGACGGGTCGGTCAGTGAGTGGCAGTAGATCTCGGACGGCGGGGCGGCGGGCAGCCGTCCCGCCGCCGCGTCCCGGTAGGCGTCGGCGAGCTGCCCGTACCCCTCGGCGATGTGGAACGTGCCGGCGAAGGCCTCGCGGGGGTCGACACAGCGGTCACGCAGCCGGGGCAGCCGGGTGAGCACCATGTTCACCTTCAGCTGTGCGCCCTCGGCCGGGGCGGGCGGTTCGTCGCCGAGGAGCGCGGCGAGCGCCTGCGGCGAGGCGTTGACGAGGACCCGGCGGGCCGTGACGACGTGTTCCGCGTCGGGTGAGCGGACGGTGATCGCGGCCGTTGTCCCGTCGGTGTCGATCCGGGTCGCCTCGTGCCGTACGCGGATCTGTGCCCCGGCCGCGAGGGCGGCCCGGGCGAGGGTGTCGGTGAGGGCGCCCATGCCGCCGACCGGAACGTCCCAGTCGCCGGTACCGCCACCGATGACGTGGTAGAGGAAGCAGCGGTTCTGGAGCAGGGACGGGTCGTGCGCGTCGGCGAAGGTGCCGATCAGGGCGTCGGTGAGAACGACTCCGCGTACGAGGTCGTCGCGGAAGTTCTCCTCGACGGCGACACCGACGGGCTCCTCGAAGAGCGCCCGCCAGGCCTCCTTGTCACCGATCCGTGCGCGCAGCGCGTCCCGGGTGGGCAGGGGTTCGGTGAGCGTCGGGAAGACCCGCTCCGCGACGCGTCGCGTCATGCCGTAGAAGCGCTGCCACGCCGCGTACTCCCGGTCCGATCCGGTGAGCGCGGCGAAGGAGTCCCGGGTGCGGTCCCCGCCGACGAGCAGTCCGGTGGCGCGGCCGCCGCGCACGGTCGGGGTGTACGAGGAGACGGTCCGCTGGCGTACGGCGAAGTCCAGACCGAGATCGCGGACGATCTTCCGCGGCAGCAGGGACACGAGGTACGAGTAGCGCGACAGGCGGGCGTCGACTCCGGCGAAGGGACGGGTGGAGACGGCCGCTCCCCCGGTGGTGGCGAGGCGTTCCAGGACCAGGACGGACTGTCCGGCGCGGGCGAGGTAGGCGGCGGCGACGAGACCGTTGTGGCCACCGCCCACGATCACCGCGTCATAGCTGTCGGGTGCGTGCATGGCCCTTCGTAACACGGGATGTGACCCCCTGGCCAGAGGCGGTGGTGGCGGGTCAGCCCGACGGTGCGTCCCGTCCCTGGCGCAAGGCGGCGACCCGGCGGTACAGCTCGACGGCCTCAGGTCCCCGACCGAGCTGCTCCAGGCAGTGCGCCTCGTCGTTGCGGGCGGCGAGGGTGTCGGGGTGGTCGGCGCCGAGTACCCGTTCTCGGGCTTCGGCGACCTCGCGGTAGACGGTGAGGGCGTCGGCCCAGCGGCCGAGCCAGCCGAGGCCGACGGCGATCTCCCGGCGGCTGACGACGGTGTCCGGGTGGTCGTCGCCCAGGACGCGTCCGCGGATCGCGGTCACGTCGCGCGCCTCGGCGAGCGCCTCCTCCCAGCGCGCCAGCCGCCCCAGATTGACGCCGAGGCCGTGACGGGCGCGGAGCGTCCCGGGGTCGGTGGGGCCGCCCACCCTGGTCCGGTCCTCGACGAGGGCGCGATACAGCTCCAGGGCCTCCGCGCTGCGGCCCAGGCGGCCGAGGCTGATGCCGATCTCGTAGCGGGCGGACAGGGTGTCGGGATGGTCGGCGCCCAGCGCCCGGGCACGGTCGCGGGCGACTTCCCGGTAGGTCTGCAGAGCCTCCGTCCAGCGGCCCAGCCGGCCGAGCGTGTACGCCACTTCGTAGAGCGTGACCAGGGTGTCGGGGTGGTCGGCGCCCAGCAGGCGGGTGCGGGCGGATGCCACATCCCTGGCCATCCGGTACGAGTCCTCCAGGCGGCCGAGCCTGCCGAGGTTGAAGGCGAGGTTGTGGCGACAGCGCAGGGTGTCGGGGTGGTCGGGGCCCATCGTCCGTTCCCGGGAGGCCAGGACCGCCGCATACACCTGGTGGGCCTCGAAGTGCCGGCCGAGCCGGCCGAGGACGTACGCCATCTCCTGGCGGGCCGCGAGGGTCTCCGGGTGGTCGGTGCCCAGGGCTCGTTCGCGGCCCTGGGCGACGCGGCCGAACTCCCGCAGCGCATCGGAGGCGCGGCCGGTGCGGCTGAGGGTGAAGGCGACCTCGTACCGGCTGGAGAGCGTGTCGGGATGGTCGGGGCCCAGCGCGTGCTCGCGTTCGGCGGCGACCGCGCGGTGCACCTCGCCGGCTTCCTCCCAGTGCCCGAGCCGGCCCAGATTGAGGCCCGCGCTGTGCCGGTTGGCGAGGACGGAGAGCAGTTCCGGGGACGGGGTCGGCCGCTCGGCCCTGGGCAGCGGCAGCTCTCCGGTGAAGTGCCGCAGGTCGGTGCCGGTGGTCCACTCGCCCGTGAGGCCCGCGGAGTGGTCGGGCGGGGCGAGTCCGGGGCGGGCGCCGGTCGCCTTGTGTCCGGTGGTCATGCCGCGGGTCCAGGCCGGCAGCTGCTGCCCCGGCCGTACGACGGGAACGGACGGCGCGAACAGTACCTGCTCCGTGGGCCGGAGCTGCGGCTGCTCGCCGGTGCGGCCGACGGCGATCCGCTGTCGCAGGTCGCCCGCGTCGACGGGCCGTTCCTCGGGGGTCTTGGCCAGCAGTTCCAGGACGACGCGGTCGAAGAATCCGGGGAGTTCGGCCCGGTGGGTGCGCAGTGGTTCGGGCTGGGTGTCGCGGTGTCCGACGAGGACGGCCCAGGCGTCGTCGAGGTCGAACGGCGGTGCTCCGGTGGCGATCTCGTACAGGACGCAGCCCAGTGAGTACAGGTCGCTGCGGTGGTCGACGTTGCCGCCGCTGATCTGCTCCGGAGACATGTAGTGCGGGGTGCCCATGGCGATGCCCGTGCCGGTGAGGCGGGAGGTGAAACCGATGTCGTGGCCGAGCCTGGCGATGCCGAAGTCGCAGATCTTCACCGTGCCGTCGGTGAGGCGCATGATGTTGGCGGGCTTGAGGTCGCGGTGCACGATGCCCTGCTGGTGGGTGTAGCCGAGGGCGTCGGCGACCTGTTCGGCGATGTCGACGATGTCGGGCACCGGCAGCGGGTGCTGTTCGTTGTCCTCCAGGAGCTGGCTGAGGTTGCGGCCGTCGAGGAGTTCCATCACCAGGTACAGGACGCCCTCGTGCTCCCCGAAGTCATGGACGACGGTGACGCCGCGGTGCTGGAGCGCGGCGGCGACGCGGGCCTCGCGGCGGAAGCGTTCGCGCAGGATGCGGGTGAAGGACCGGTCGTGCTGGGGCCCCATCGGCTTGAGGCATTTGACGGCCACGTGGCGGCCGAGCGACTCGTCTCGGGCGCGCCACACCTCGCCCATTCCGCCGCGCCCGATCAGATCGAGCAGTCGGTACCGGCTCTGGATCAGCCTGGTGTCCGCCATCGCCTGCTGTCGCCCCCGTAGCTTCGCCTACCTCGGTGCCCTCCCCGGCCCGTCCAGTATGGCGGCCCGGCTGCGCAGTTTGTACGGGGTGGGGCGGCTGCCCGGACCGAGTCGGGCCATCGCGTTCAGAATATGACCGGGCGGGAGTTGCCAGCGGAGCCGGGACGGAATGCAGCGCAGAGCGGTTCCGGTGGTGCGCAGCCGCCGGTCGACGGTGCGCGCGGGCCCCACGGGTCTGCCGTAGAGCTCATGGGCGTACGGGGGCAGTGACTGGTAGGCGAGTGCCGCGACGCGCCGCCACAGCAGTGCGCGTGCCGGTACGAGCAGTGGGTGGACGGGTGGCCGGCGCAGGAAGTCGTCGACGTCCAATGCCTCGGGGGAAGCGGCGAGTTGCGGCCGCACCCGTTCGAAGTAGGCGGCGAGCTGCGCGGTGGTGGCCGGTACGTCGGCGGGGTCGAGGCCGACGAGCCGGGCGCTGTGGCGGTGCTCGTCGATGTAGCGGTCGGCCTGGGCGTCGGTGAGCGGGAAGCCGGAGCGGCGTTCGATCTGGAGGTAGGAATCGACCTCGGCGCAGTGCACCCACAACAGCAGCCCGGGTTCGCCGACGCCGTACGTCTCCCCGGTGGCCGGGTCGGTGGCCTTGAGGAGCCGGTGGATCCGGCGGACCCGGGCGCCCGCCTTCTCGGCCGCTTCGGTGGTGCCGTAGGTGATCGTTCCGACGAAGCCGGCCGTGCGCATCAGCCGGCCCCAGGCGTCCTCGCGGAAGTCGGAGTTCTGCATGACGCCGCGCACGGCGCGCGGGTGCAGCGCCTGGAGGTAGAGCGCGCGCACTCCGGCGACCCACATCATCGGGTCGCCGTGCATCTGCCAGGTGACGGATTCGGGTCCGAAGAGCCCCGGGTCGGCGTCCACCATGTCGCCCGTACCTCCCACCGTCCGCACGACGACCGGCAATCGGCCCCGATCGGACCGGAGTTCACCCTGGATGGTACCGCGGCCCCCCGCGCGACCGCGGCACACGATTCCGGCCGTTCCACCGGTCCCGGGCTGCGGGGGACGCGGCGCTCTGCGGGCGGCTCAGCGGGTGTTCGACGTCACCGGCGGCCTGCACGCCGCCGGGCTCTTCACGGCCGACGGCGAGCTGCTGTGCCTGCGGGAGGACGTCGGCCGGCACAACGCCGTGGACGCTGACCGGCCCGTTCTGCGTGGCGTACCCCCTGGTCACCGTGGACATCGTGGCGGACTCGCAGTCGCAGGACATTCTCCGGCAGCTGCAGAACTTCGAGATCGACGCCGGAATCACCGTGCCGGTCGGTTCGGTGACCGCCGCCCGCGAGCCGGGATCGGTCATGGCCCGCGCCCTCACGGAGGTCGCCCGGCACGCCGGGGTCGCCGCCGCGCTGGAACGCTTCCCCGGGGATCCCGCGCCGCAGTAGGCGGGCCGGACCGCGCCACGGCCCTCAAGCCGCGCCGGTGCTCGCCGTGTCCTCGTGGTCCGCACTGCCGTCGGAGTGGTCCCTGCGCACCGTGCAGTGGAGCGAGTTGCCCAGCACATCGGCGACGATCGTGTCTCCGGGCCCGGCCTCATCGCTGAGCAGCAGTGAGGCGACGCGGTTGTCGAGTTCCGTCTGGATCGTGCGGCGCAGCGGACGGGCACCGAACTGCGGCTGGTAGCCATGGGCGACCAGCAGCTTCTTCGCCGCTTCGGTGACCTCCAGCGTCATGTCCTGCGCGTGGACGCGGTGCTTGCTCCGGCGCAGGAGGTGCTCGATGATCTCCGACAGGTCTTCCTCGGTGAGACTGTGGAAGACGATGATGTCGTCGATGCGGTTGAGGAACTCGGGCAGGAACCGTCCCCGCAGGTCCTCCATCAGCTCGTCCTTGAGGTCGGCCGCGTCGCCCTTGTGGGCGAGGATGCGATGGGCGCCGATGTTGGACGTCATGATGACGACGCAGTGGCGGAAGTCGACCGTGCGGCCCTGTCCGTCCGTGAGGCGACCGTCGTCGAGGATCTGGAGCAGTGTGTTGAAGACATCGGGGTGTGCCTTCTCCACTTCGTCGAACAGCACCACGCTGTACGGGTGGCGCCGAACCTTCTCGGTGAGCTGGCCGGCCTCTTCGTAGCCGATGTATCCGGGGGGCGCTCCGACGAGCCGGGCCACGGTGTGCTTCTCCTGGAACTCGCTCATGTCGAACCGGATCATGCGGTTCTCGTCGCCGAACAGCAACTCGGCGAGTGTCTTGGCGAGTTCGGTCTTGCCGACACCGGTCGGCCCCAGGAAGAGGAATGAACCGACAGGGCGGTTCGGGTCCCCCATGCCCGCTCGATTCCGGCGCACGGCTTCGGACACGGCGGTGACCGCCTCGTTCTGGCCGACGATCCTGGCGTGCATGTCCTCTTCGAGCTTGAGGAGCCTCTCCTTCTCGCCGGCGGTGAGCTGGGAGACCGGAATCCCCGTGCGGCGGGAGACGATGTCGGCGATGTCGGTGGCCGTGACCGAGACGACGCCTTCTCGACGCTCCTCGATTCCCGCGAGCTCGCCCTCCACTTCGGCGATCTGCTCCTTCAGTTCGGAGGCCTTCTCGAACTCCTCGCCGGCGACGGCCTGGTCCTTCTCACGTCGCAGCTTCGCAAGGCGGTCCTCGCGGCTGACGATCTCGGTGGAACGGCTCGCACTGCGCAGCCGCACCCGGGCGCCCGCCTGGTCCATCAGGTCGATGGCCTTGTCGGGCAGGAACCGGTCGCTGATGTAGCGGTCGGAGAGTACCGCCGCGGCCGTCAGGGCCCCGTCGGCGAAGCGGACCCGGTGGTGGGCCTCGTATGCGTCCCGCAGCCCTTCGAGGATCTGGACCGTCTCCTCGACCGTCGGCTCCGGGATCAGAACGGGTTGGAAGCGGCGTTCGAGAGCGGCGTCCTTCTCGACGTGCTTGCGGTACTCGTCGATCGTCGTCGCTCCCACCACGTGGAGCTCGCCGCGTGCGAGTGCGGGCTTGAGCATGTTGCTCGCGTCCATGGAGCCCTCGCCCGTCGCACCGGCGCCGACCACGGTGTGCAGTTCGTCGATGAAGAGGATGATGTCGCCGCTCGCCTCCTGGACGTCCTCGATGACCTTCTTCAGGCGCTCCTCGAACTGTCCGCGGTACTGCGCGCCGGCCACCATGCCGGACAGGTCCAGGGCGACGACCCGCTTGTCCTTCAGTGTGTCGGGCACTTCGCCCGCCACGATGCGCTGGGCCAGTCCCTCCACGATGGCGGTCTTCCCGACACCGGGCTCGCCGATGAGCACGGGGTTGTTCTTGGAGCGCCGCGAGAGGATCTCGACGGTCTGCTCGATCTCCTCGGCCCGGCCGACCACCGGATCGAGCTTCCCCGCCTTCGCTTCCTCGGTCAGGTCCCTGCCGTACTCGTCCAGGGTCGTGGACGGCTCCTTCCCGGCAGCGGGAGCACCACCCGTCGCGCGGGTCGCCCGCTCCGTGAGGCCGCGCAGCTTCTGCACGTCCAGGTCCTCCGCGCGCAGGAAACGGGTGGCACCGGATTCGGGGTCGCCGAGGAGCGCGCCGAGGATGTGCTCGGGGCCGATGTAGGACACCCCTGCCGCCTGCGAATCCGCGTAGGCGGCGGCAAGGGTGCGCTTCGCCGCCGGCGTGAGTCCCGGCTCCGCGGAGGGCTCGCCGGACTCCCGGGGAAGCACGTGGTCGATGTGAGCCGCGAGCGCCTCGGGGTCCACGCCCACCTGGGACAGCAGCCTTCGCGCGGGATCGACCTGTGTGGCCGCCCAGAGGAGGTGCTCCGTGTCGAGGTCGGACGTTCCGTCCTCGGCCGCCTTTCGCGTGGCCGTGTTGAGGAGTTCGTGCGACGACTCCGTAAGGAGCCGGCCGATGGGTACGCGCTGCACGGCTGGCGGTGACGTGCCGGGCGACATTCCGAAGAAACGATTCAGCAGATCGCTGAACGGATCGGCCGAACCGAAGGGTGAACCGAACGCCATCGACATGTGAGCTCCTGATGCGCGAAGGGGGGCTCTCACACTCAAACTCGATGCCCACCGCTCCGCAAACGGAATGCCACGGTCGGCGCAGCCCGACGAGCGGGACGGCATCGGCAGGAATCCCCCACCGGGACGGCGTGGGTGCGGGGCGACGTCGCCCCGCACCCACCACACATCATCCAGGATCCTGTCCTGCTTCCCGGTCTGCTGACGGGCATGTTCGTACGATGAGGCTTGGGGAGGTGGAACGGCCCGGGGAACACGGTCAAGGGGTGGGCCTCGCACGCCTCTGCGCGCGGGAGAGGTGACACGCCGACGCCGCAGAGGAGCACCGGCACGTCGGCCTGCTGTACCGACGTGATCGGCTGCCGTGATTGCTCACCTCAGTCGTGAGGGACGACGGCGACAGGGCAGCGCGCGTGATGAATGGCGGCTTGGCCCACGGGGCCCAGGTGTGGTGCCAGGACGGGGCGGTGCTTGCGCCGGCCGACAACCAGCAGCCCGGCACCATGAGCGGCCCCTGTAACAGCCCTGGCGGGGCTTTCGAGGGCGACGCTGTCGCTCACCTCCACGAGCGGGAACTTGTCACGCCAAGGGCGGAGGATCTGGTTGAGGTGCTTCTGCGCGTCCTGAGTGATTTCTTCCGTCACATCGTGATCCACGCCCCAGGGCGCGTATGCGACCAGCGGCAGGCTCTGGCCATGGACGGCTCTGAGGGGCACGCCTCGCGCTGCGGCGGTAGCGAAAGCGAATTCGAGCAGGTCGTCACAGGGGCCGTGCAGTTTCAGTGCTACCACGACGCCGCCTTCCACAGCTGGAGCGGGTTGTGGCCCTTGTCCGCTCGTTTCGGCGCGTACCAGGACCACCGGCCCGTCGGCCCGTGCCACGACGGGCATGCTGATGTCTCCGAGAAAGTAGCTCTCGACGGGCACCAGTCCGCGCGAACCGAGCACGGTCATCTCGGACTCCGATGCCGCTCGCAGCAGCGCGTGCTGGGCGTCGTCGGCCACCAGGTTGCCGACAATGGGAAGGCCCGGGTGGCGTGCCTGGAGCTCCGCCCGCGCCTTGTGCACGATCCGCCTCGCCCAGTAGTTCTGGTCCATCTCCGCAGGCACGTGGGTCGGTTCCGGCACCAGCAGAGGCCACGCGTGCAGCAGGCGCAGCGTGAGCTTGCGCCGCTCGGCTTCGTCGGAGGCCCAACGGGCAGCGGAAAGGCTCTCGGGTGAGCCGTCGAGGCCCACGGTGACGACTGGCTCCATGGCGACTGCCTCCATGTCGTAAGTCTCGTACAGCCGCGTACAGGTTGGAATGACGGCGGGCGAGTCCGCCTGCGCTGCCTGCCGTCGTCCCTGTGCCCTTGTCTGTACCGGCCAGACGAGGGTGAGGGGCAATCGATGGTGTGCGCGTCCGCGCCGACAACGACTTCTTCTCGTTCGAGGAGTACCGCAGATCTCCTGGTGCCGCATGCCGACTCCGATGTGGCAGAACTCGTAGGGCGGGAAATCCGCACCCGGCACGAGAAGCCGCTTCCTCCCACACGGGCCTGCTCCGGGCTCGGTCAGCCTTGCCGTGCGCAGTGAGGCGGGTTACGAGGGCACGAATGTCTCACGTGCCGGTGCGGGAAGTCCGAATGTCGTCGGTCCGGTACGCGACACGCTCAGCGACGGAGACCACACCGTCAACACTCCGGCACAGCCGTTCGATGATGGGGATCAGGCTCTTGAACTCGACGGATCCGCCGAGGGCGACCTGTCCCTCGCGTACTTCGACCGTCACCTCCGAGGGGGCCAGACCCATCGTCCGCTGCAGGACGTCCCGGTTGATTTCCTCGTGGATGGCGTCGTCACGGCGCAGGAAGACCCGCAACAGGTCACTACGGCTGACGATGCCCAGCAACTTGTCCGTCTCGTCCACGACGGGCAGCCGTTTGACGTTCTGCACCTCCATGAGGCGGGCCGCCTCGACCACGGTCCACTCCGGACGCGCACACACCGCGGGAGCCGACATCAGCTCCTCCGCCCTGGCCCCCTCCGCCTTGGCACGCTCCCACGCCTCCAGATGCGGAATCGGTGTCAGGCCGGACGGATCGGCCTGGTCGGAAGACTTGCGCAGCAGGTCGGCCTCGGACACCAGACCCATGGGACGATCCAGTTCATCGACCACGGGTACCGCTGTGACAGCGTTGTCCGCCAGCAGCTTGACGATCTCTTTGAACGGCAGGTCACGCCGTGCCCGGACGACGTCTCTGGTCATGAGCTCTGCGACCGATCGGTGGTGCATGCGGCTTCTCCCTACGGAATGTGACGGTCAGTGATGGCCATGTGCCGAGCGGTTCAGGACCCGTCGCCGCGAGTCGCGCAGATGAGCCGGCCAGGCTCGTCGGTGGACCAGTGGGCCCGGTACCAGCCCGCCCGGCCCCGCGAAAACGCGGCTTCTCATCCCGTGCGGTGACACGCCACGCGTGGCACGTTGGGTACAGCAACATGATGAGGAATTGGTGGCGATCATGCGAGCTCACCTCGGCGATCAGCTCGTTGTCGAAAGCCCGGCCACCGGTGCCGGCAGGCGCGACGGCGAGATTGTCGGACTGCACCACGAGGACGGAACACCTCCCTACGACGTGCGCTGGTCGGATACCGACCAGGTGACGCTCGTGTTCCCCGGGCCCGACGCCCATATCCACCACCTTGAACACCAGCCCGACAGATCCCGTGAGCCATCCCGGCCGGACATGGCCGAGGCCGAGGCCGAGGCCGGTGCCGGTGCCGAGGCCGAGTCCGCCAGGACCCGGCACGATGGCGCGCCCAACCCCGGCGACATCGGCCGACGCGTGGCCATGGAACGCGAGCGGCAGGGGCTCAGCCGCGCGGAAACAGCCCGCCGCGCCAGAATGGCACCGGAGTACCTGGCATACCTCGAACAACATCCGGCCGACCCGAGTCCGGCCAGCCTCATCAGCCTGGCCGACGCGCTCGGCACCACCGTCGCAGCCCTGCGCGGAGGCGGCATCGACCTGCCCCCCGGCCAGGGCCAGGCACTCCTGCACCCCCGGCTGCAGGACCTCGACCCCGACGAATGCCGCGCCCGGCTCTCCACACACGGCGTAGGACGCATCGCGGTGTCAACACCCGATGGCCCGGCAGTCTTTCCAGTGAACTACGAGGTCATCGACGGCACCATCGCTTTCCGGACCGCGCCTGACTCAGTGCCCGCGACAGCCGGGGGAACAGATGTCGCATTCGAGGTCGACAACGTGGACGAGGCCATGAGCCAAGGCTGGAGCGTCCTTGCCGTAGGCCCTGCGCGGATCGTTACAGAACCCGACGCACTGCGACGGCTCGCCGATCACGCCCACACCACGCCCTGGGCAGGAGGCGAACGCAACACATGGGTATCGATCCGTCCCACGCGCCTCACAGGGCGGCGCATCAGTCCAGCTGATCAGTAACCGACAGCGGACAGCCACGAGGCCCAGCGGGCATTCCACGACCACGATCCAGCCCCGACCGCACAGCGGCCCCGACCTCTTTGTCCGACGGGGGGCACGCCGTGCCGGGTCTGCGCAGCGAAGCTCGTTCGGCGCTGTCGCTTGACTTCGGGCATGGTCTCCTCCATAACGTCATCCCATGTCGGACGAGAAAAGCTCGGGCCAGCGCGGAAAGCTGCCGCGCTCGCTGTACGAGCGGGAGCTGTACCGGCTCCAGACCGAGCTCGTGAAGCTCCAGGAATGGGTGCGGGCCGAAGGCGCACGGCTCGTCGTGGTGTTCGAGGGACGTGACGCGGCGGGCAAGGGCAGCACGATCAAGCGCGTCACCGAACACCTGAATCCCCGGGTAGCACGCATCGTCGCGCTGCCGCGGCCCACCGAGCGCGAGCGCGGCCAGTGGTATTTCCAGCGCTACGCCGAGCACCTCCCGGCCGCAGGGGAAGTGGTCCTGCTCGACCGGAGCTGGTACAACCGCGCAGGCGTCGAGCGCGTCATGGGTTTTTGCACCATGGAGGAATACCAGCGATTCCTTCGCCAGTGCCCGATCTTCGAGCGGATGCTGGTGGAGGACGGCATTCTGTTGCGCAAGTACTGGTTCTCGGTGAGTGACGCGGTGCAGGAGGAGCGGTTCCGCCGCAGGCTGCAGGATCCCACCCGTCGGTGGAAACTCTCACCGATGGACCTGGAATCGATCACCCGCTGGGAGGCCTATTCACGGGCGAAGGACGAGATGTTCGTCCATACCGATATCTCGGAGGCTCCGTGGTATGTCGTCGAGAGCGACGACAAGCGCCGGGCCCGGCTGAACATGATCGCCCATCTGCTGTCGACGGTGCCGTACGAAGCGGTCGCCCCGCCGGTGATCGAACTTCCTCGGCGGCCTCCGGCCACCGGATACCAACGGCCGCCGAGGGACCTTCAGACGTATGTCCCCGACCATGCGTCTGAACTCGGGAAGTGAGGGGGAGGGGTCTCACACGATCGGGCCGCCATAGGTACGACAGCCGGCCCGTGCAGCGCCGGGGCGCAAGCAGGTGTACCGAAGACCGGGATACACGGATCTCATAGCCCTCGTCGACGAGCAGCCCCCGCCGGACGGCATCCCCCTGCTGGATTCGGTCCCGCGGGAGGGGCAACGCGTTTCAGAACGTGCAGAACTGGACACAGCCCGGCAAAGGTTCATGGCCGACCTCGCCGCACTGCCGCCCGGGGCCCGCACCATGCGGGCGCCCATCGCGCCACAAGCGGAACTCTCACGACGCCTCGGCTTGCTCACCGCAGATGTCCGCCGATACGTCGAAAGAAACCTGCTGGGGGGCACCCACGAAGCCGTCTGATCCGAACTCGCGATCGGACGCAAGGAGTGACTCGGCAGACAGAGCCGCCAAGCGCTCTGAGATCGCAGAGCTTGCCCGCGCGGGGCCGGAAGGGGCCGCGACAGGGGCCGGTTGGCCCATGTTCGCGAACCGACTGCCCGTCAATGCTGAAACCGAAGGCTACAGAGGAGGCCACCGATGAACGCTTCTGCAACTCGCATCACCGCAGCCCTGCCTGCCCAGTATCGTGCCCGCCTGATGAGGATCGGGCAGGAGGTCAATTTCGCCCAGGGAACCCGTCTCTTCCAAGAAGGAGACCACGCAGACCGCTTCTGGATCCTGCGCTCGGGCACCGTCACGCTGGACATCCGCGTACCGGGCGGTTCCCCGGCGGCGATCGAGAGACTCGGCTCCGGCGAACTGGTCAGCTGGGCCTGGTTGTTCGAGCCCTGCATCTGGCACCTCGGAGCAGAGGCGATGACGCCTGTCCGTACCCATGAGTTCGACGCGGCGACCGTGCGCATGATGATGGACGCGGATCCCGCCCTCGGTTCGGCCATCGGCCATTGGGTCGGGCAGGTTCTCGCCCACCGGTTGCAGGCCACTCGGATCCGTCTGCTCGATCGCTACGCCCCTCATGGCAGCGGCGGGTTTGTGTGAGCAGACCGAGGGCGCAGAACTTCTGGTCATCGGTGCGCGCCGTACCGGCGGACCCCACGGGCCACGCCCCGGTCCTGTGAATCACGCGGTGTTGCACTGTGCACCGTGCCCTGTCGCCGTCGTCCCGGACACCCGCTGAGCGCGGCCGCGACACCGGCCCTCCGGGGGGCGCCTTTCATCAAGGGTGGGGAACGACGACGACCGGGCAGTGCGCGTGGTGCAGGACAGCATGTGTCACGCGGCCGAGCGGAGAACCCATGGAGTGGGAACGCCGACGCGATCCGATGACGATCACGTCGGCGTCGGCGGTCGCTGCCACCAGCACCTCGGAAACGGATCCGGCACGAACGACGTGCTCGGTCACCGTGAGGTCCGGGAACTCCTTGCGTGCGAGCTCGACGAGCCGGGCAGTCGCTGTCGCCTGATCCGCGGCGAGCCTGCCCACACCATCGGACATCGCCGCCAGGCTGCCGACGTTCTCGAGGAAGACCCATGCGCTGAGCACCCGCAGCGAGACGCCCTCGCGCGCGGCCAGACAGGCGGCAACGCGCAGCGTCTCCTTGTCGCACTCGTCGCGTGCCCCGGCCAGGACGACACCTGCTGGTTCACGGTCATCACTGCTGGGCACGACGACAACCGGAACGTGGGAACGCGCGGCCACCCGGAGCGAGTCCGAACCGAGCAGCAAGGATGCGAATCCGCCGCGTCCGCGGGAGCCCACGACGATCGTGGCATCGGGACCGGCTTCACTGAGCAAGCATGCTGTTGTCTCGTCTTCGCACACAGCCGTCGTCACAGTGACGGCGGGAGCAAGCCGGCGTGCGAGTGCGGCAGCCTCTTCCAGCGCATCTTCCGCGAAACCGTCGATCTGCTGGATGTCCTCCGGCGAGAGGTACAGCCTTCCGTGGCTCGTCCCTGTGGCGTACACGATCCGCAGCGGCCGGCTGCGGGCAGCCGCCTCGCCCGCAGCCCATCGCACGGCCCGCATCGCGTGGTCGGAACCATCAGTGCCGACCACGACCGGTCCCGACCCGGTCACGCTTGATCGAGTGCTGTCCACGGTCTCTCCTCGAAGTTGCGAGCGCCGATCTGCCGGCGATTTCGGAACTGCTCGGGCAACTCGGCTTCCACCCCGTCCCACTCCTTCTCCCACTCCATGCACCTGATGCTGTCCACCAGCTTCGTGAAGACTTTCCACCGGACGATGAAAAGTCCCACTGCCACTACAAAAGTCCCTGTCGCCGTCATCCATACAGATGCAACGGCCTCACCGGGCATCGCATTCGCGTGCTCAAGAGCCACGCCGCTCCGACTGGTGGTGGACCCCGAGATTCCTCGGCGTGACGCCGCGATGGATCTGCGGCAAGGCCCACACGCACGATGCCGCAGGTTTTGACCATCGGCATGCGGCATACCGGCCCGGCGTGGATTCCGCATGTCGCGCAGTACGGCCGAGCGCCCCTCCAGAAGCGCGCATATCGTTCAGAACGGGCGGTCGGGAACATCGTCAGCCCGGAACGGAGGTTCCATGTCAACGGCCAGGAGTCTGCTCGACGTGATCCCGCCCGAGAGGCGGGCCCGCTTGCTCGACGGGGCAGCCAGCGAAGTGCCGCTGGTCCTCGACGCACGGCTCTTCGAAGAGGGCAGAAGGGCCGACCGCTTCTGGGTCATCCGCTCCGGACGGGTCGAGGTCGACCTCCATGTGCCCGGGCGCCGTGCGGCGGTCATCGAGACACTGGGACAGGACGATCTGCTGGGCTGGTCCTGGCTGTTCCCCCCGCACGTGTGGCACCTGGGTGCGCACGTGATCCAGGCGGGACAGGCCGTGGAATTCGATGCCGCTGCCGTCCGCTCGCTGTGCGAGGCCGATGCGGTGCTGGGCCGGGCGGTCTACAAGTACGTCGCCGAGACGGTGGCGGAGCGACTGTACGGGACACGGAAAAGGCTGCTGCAACTGTACGGTCCCGGGGCCGAGGCTCCTGATGACTGAACGGTCCGGAACATGGGACCGTTCGACCCCGGTGTTTCCCTCTTGTGCGAACTCATCGTGACGAGGCGGGACTGCGCAACCCTTGACGGCGAGGAGGACCACGTGAGCGACGACACGGGGTTCCCGGCGCAGAAACCGATCCGCGTGTTCCTGCTGGACGACCACGAGGTCGTCAGGCGCGGCGTGCAGGACCTTCTCGACGCGGAACCCGACATCGAAGTCGTCGGCGACGCCGGCGCAGCCCACCACGCTCTGGCCCGCGGCCCGGCGCTCCGCCCCGACGTCGTGATTCTCGATGTGCGACTGCCGGACGGCGACGCGATATCACGACGTGCGTATCGGGCCCGATGTGCCAAGGTTGCCGGCCGGGCCGCGGAAGCCCGCAGGGGCATTGCGGGTGGATCGCACCGAGGGCACGGCAGTACTGGGCCGCCGCGCTGCCGGCGCAGCTCGTGGTCACGGCCACTCACCGTCGTACGCGCGGCATCCCCAGGCCGATCCACGAGATGATCTCCCGCTGGATCTCATTGTTGCCACCGCCGAAGGTGAAGATGACGGCGGACCGGTATCCGCGTTCGAGTTCGCCGTGGAGTACGGCGCCCGCCGATCCTTCCTTGAGCGGTCCGGCCGAGCCGACGACCTCCATCAGCCAGGCGTAGGCGTCGCGGCGGGCCTCGGAGCCGTAGACCTTGACGGCGGAGGCGTCCTGCGGGGTGAGGGTTCCGTTCTGGACCGCGGACACCATCTGCCAGTTGAGGAGTTTCATGGCGTCGAGCCTGGTGTGGGTGCGGGCGAGGAGAGTACGGACCCAGCCGAGGTCGATGACGCGGCGGCCGTCGGCGAGTGCGGTGTCCGTCGCCCAGCGCTGGACGTTGTGGAGGGCGCGGACGGCCATGGTGCCGTGGGCGGCGAGGGTGACGCGTTCGTGGTTGAGCTGGTTGGTGATGAGCCGCCAGCCCTTGTTCTCCTCGCCGACGCGGCGCGAGACGGGGACGCGGATGTTCTCGTAGTAGCTGGCGGTGGTGTCGTGCGAGGCGAGGGTGTTGATCAGGGTGCAGGAGTATCCGGGGTCGCTCGTCGGGACGAGCAGCATGGTGATGCCCTTGTGCGGGGGCGCGTCCGGGTCGGTGCGGACGGCGAGCCAGACCCAGTCCGCGGTGTCGCCGTTGGTGGTCCAGATCTTCTGCCCGTTCACGACGTAGTCGTCGCCGTCGCGTACGGCGCGGGTCTTGAGCGCGGCGAGGTCCGTGCCCGCGTCGGGTTCGCTGTAGCCGATCGCGAAGTCGATCTCGCCGGCGAGGACCTTCGGCAGGAAGTAGGCCTTCTGCTCCCCGGTGCCGAACTGCATGATCGTCGGACCGACGGTGTTGAGGGCCATCAACGGCAGCGGTACGCCCGCCTGGGCAGCCTCGTCGAAGAAGATGAACTGTTCCATCGGGGACAGCCCGCGGCCGCCGTACTCCGTCGGCCAGCCGACGCCGAGCCAGCCGTCGGTGCCCAGGCGCCGGATCGTCTCCCGGTAGAAGCTTTTCTGTACGGCGGGGTCGGCATGGCGCGCGTAGGCGTTGTCGGGGACCAGTCCGGCGAAGTACGTACGCAGTTCGGCGCGCAACTGCTGCTGTTCAGGCGTGTATTCGAGGTGCACGGCCCCTCCAGGAGTCTCGCGGTCGCGTCGCCCGTGTGCGGCGGCGCACACAGTAGAACGTGTTGCAAGAATCCGGAAGGGCCGGGGCGTCCCCGGCGGGCGTCAGCGCTTGACGGCGCGCAGGACGACGAACTTCGGGTTGCCCGCGACCGTGGCGCAGTTGCCGAAGGTCCGGCGCAGCTGGGTGTGGTAACCGAGGTGCCGGTTTCCGACAACCCACAACTCACCGCCCGGCCGCAGTGCGGTGCGTGCCGTGTGGAACATGGCGCGGGCCGTCGCGTCGGTGGTGGCCTGGTGGGAGTGGAACGGCGGATTGTTGAGGACCAGGTCCACGCTGGCGGGCGGCAGCCGGGTCAGCCCGTCGCCGACCAGGAACTCGGCCGTGGCGTCCGGGCCGGTGTTGGCCCGGAAGGTCTCCTCGGCGGAGGCGACCGCCTGGTACGACTCGTCGACGAAGGTGACTGTCGCTTCGGGGTTGGCGAGCGCGGCGGACAGACCGACGACGCCGTTCCCGCAGCCGAGGTCGACGATCCGGTCGGGGCCGCTGCGCGCGGGGAGGTGGCCGAGGAAGAAGCGGGTGCCGATGTCGAGGCGCTCGGCGCAGAAGATCCCGGCGTGGTTGGTGACGGTCCGGCCGGAGACCGGACCGACGTCCTCGGGCAGGTCGTAGCGGTACGGCCAGGGGCTGGGTGTACGGGGCAGGGCCGGGTCCGGGGTGCAGAAGATGAGCCGGGCCTTCTTGACCGCGAGGGAGGTCCGGGTCGGGCCGATGATCCGCTCGAAGAGCTTGAGGGTGGAGGTGTGGATCTCCTTGACCATGCCGGTGCCGATGACGACGGTGCCCGCGTGGACAGCCGGCGCGAGCCGGTGGAGCTGGTCCTCCAGGAGCGCGAGGCTCTTGGGGACGCGTACCAGCAGGACGTCGATCCGGTCCGGCGGGGTGTCCCTGGCCGACAGGAGGCGTACGGCGTCCGCGGCCGCACCGTTGCGCTCCAGGTTCGCAAGGGTGGCGCGCTGCGCCAGGTAGGAGTCGGTGATCTGTACGGGGCGGTACGCGGCCAGCACGGTACTCAGGGCGCCCCAGCGGTCGCCCACCACGACCACGGCGCCCGACAGGCCGACCGGTTCCGGCCCGTCGCTCCCCTCCAGCCGCCGCAGCAGATACTCATCGGCAGCGTCCCAGGCGCGGAACTGGTCGCGCGGGTCCTCGGGGAAGCGGGCCAGGTCGTACCCGGCCCCTGACGTCGTCAAACGGTTCATTGTGCACCCAGGCTAGCCGAGCCGCGGGGAGTGCCCACACACTCCCCGCGCCACCCGGACCGCCTGGCCACGGGCTACGGCAGTGCCTTGTCGATCGCGGACCGGCCCTCCTGGGCGAGCCTGCGCTCCGCCCACTGAAGATTCTTCGGGGTCAGGTCCCGCCCGGAGGCGAGTACCAGGTCCTCTGCCGACGGATGATCGCTCCCGCCGGCGTGCAAGAGGCTGTCGGGAGTCACTCCCCGCAGCGTGGGAGTGACTCCTGGGGCTGCGGATACGGATTCGGGCTCGTCACTCATGCCGCCTCCTCGTCCTTTCGGTCATTCTCGCCCCGCGCCCGGCCCGCCGCATCCGATGCCTCGGCGATCCGCTCCCGGCTCACGGACCAGCCCTCACTTGACCTGCACATGATAGGTACACAGTGTTCACACCGGGGTCACGGTGCGTGTGGAAGGCTCCCGCTGACCACTTACCACACGACCACCGCGGCGCCGCCCCCACCCTGCGACGGCTTCGTGGTGCCCGCATTTTCGGAGAGGACACCCCACATGTCCCGTCGTCACCTGCACCACCGTCGCCCCTTACTGGCGACCCTGGCCGCGTTCGCCGTGCTCGCCGGCACCGCGGCCGCCGCACCGGCCGCCACACCCCGGGCAGCCGAACCCGTGGCCGCGCCGGTCGCCGCGACACCGCTCCGGACCCTCGACGACACGTACTACGAGGACGCGCTCGGCAAGTCCGGAACCGCGCTCAAGGGCGCGCTGCACACGATCATCAGCAACCAGACCAAGATCTCCTACAGCCAGGTCTGGGACGCCCTCAAGGACACGGACGAGGACCCCGCCAACCCCTCGAACGTGCTCCTCCTCTACACCGGGCGCTCCGAGCCCAAGAGCGACAACGGCGGCTCGGTCGGCCAGTGGAACCGCGAACACGTCTGGGCCAAGTCCCACGGCAACTTCGGCACCGCCACCGGCCCCGGCACCGACATCCACCACCTGCGCCCGGCGGATGTCGTCGTCAACTCCATCCGTGGCAACAAGGACTTCGACGACGGCGGCAGCCCGGTCAGCGGCGCACCGGGCAACTACACCGACAGCGACTCCTTCGAACCGCGCGACGCGGTCAAGGGCGATGTGGCCCGCATGATCCTGTACATGGCGGTGCGCTACGAGGGCGACGACGCCTTCCCCGACCTCGAACCCAACGACAAGGTGTCCAACGGCTCCGCACCGTACATCGGCCGCCTCTCGGTGCTGAAGGCGTGGAGCCAGGAGGACCCGCCGGACAGCTTCGAGAAGCGGCGCAACGACGTCATATTCGACAAGTACCAGCACAACCGGAACCCGTTCATCGATCACCCGGAATGGGTCGAGTCGATCTGGTAGACGGTCCCGGCGGCGAGCAGGCTCCTCCCCCGCCGTTTCAGCCGGCCGGGCCGCTCGCGCACCAGGTCACGGCCTCCGTACGGGGGCTGACGGCCGAAGGTCCGCATGCCCCGCCCTGCTCCCCGTCACCGGGGAGCGGGGCGGGGCATGTCCGCCTGTGCGGCCGTCAGCCGCGTTCGGCCTGCGCGATCCGGGGGAAAGTCTTGACTCCGGCCGCCTTGCTGCTGTTGGCGTGCTGACTGACGGTCCGGCCGGGTTGGACGTCCGCGAAGCCGAGCACCACGGAGTCGAGGACCTTGCCGGAGGAGTCGGCGAACTCCACCTTCACGGCGCAGAAGGCCGCCTTGTCCGTGCGGTTGGTGACCCGGACGAGAGCGCTGCGGAACTTCTCGGACTTCTCGACCGGCAGCCCCGTCACCGAGACGTCCTTGACCGCGTTGCCCTGCCCCTGGACGCCTTCGAGCTGCTTGACGGCCTTCTGCCGGTCGCGCTCGGCGGCGGCGGCCGAGGCCGCGAACTCCTGCTGAGTGCGCGGGGTGGCGCTCGCGGACCGGGTCAGGGCCGGTTCCGGGGACACCGTACGAGTGCCTCTGGCCGTGCCCGGCGAGGTGGTCCCGGACCCGCCGCAGGCGGCGGTACCGGCGACGATCACCGCGGCCAGCACGGTGAGGGCCGGAATGCGGACTGGGCGGCCACCGAAGGCGTGGCGCAAGGGGCTGGTCGGGTTCACGGACACTCCGTCTGTTCGGAAGCTCGCCGGAATGGCGCGCGGGAGAGATAGGGGAGGCGAGGAGCCGCTGGGCACCTCCTCGGACCAATAACGAACAACTCGCCCATATTAGGTTCAAACGGTATGAATTAACTCGTTGAATTCGCCCGCTTCACTCGGGAGCGGATACCAGCCCCTGGGAGAGAACGATGGACACGGACGCCCTGACTACCGGCCTGTTGAAGGAACTGCGGGCGGCCAGGCCCTATCCGGCCCTGTCCCTGACCATGCCGACGCACCGCCGCGCTCCGGACAACGCCCAGGACGCCGTACGGCTGCGCAACCTGGTGGCCGAGGCCGCCGGCCGGCTGGAAGCGGACCCCGCCGTCACCCGCGAGGCCGGGAACGCCGTCAAGGAGCAGCTCGACCGTGCGGTCACCGAACTGGACTCGCGCCGGGCCCTGGACGCCCTGGTCGTCCTCGTCACCGCCGACGAGCACCAGATCTGGCAGATTCCCCGTACCGCGCCCGAACGGGTGGTGCTCAGCGACACGTATCTGACCCGCAATCTGGTCGCCGCGAAGGCTCAGGCGCAGCCGTTCTGGACGCTCACCGTCTCGGCCGAGCACGCCGTCCTGTGGAGCGGCACGCAGGACGCCCTGAATGAGGAGCGGGCCGGCGGATTCCCGCTGACGGCTCCGCGGGAGGCGCCCAACCCGCAGCGCGAGGAGCAGATCGGCGACACCCCGAGCACCTTCACCGACGAGGAGACGCGCAACTTCCTTCGCACGGTGGACGAGAAGCTGCGCGCGGTACTGGCCGAGGACCCGCGCCCGCTGTACCTGGTTGGCCTCGCGCCCGCGCTCGCCCTTCTGGACGAGGTCGGGGAGAGCGCCAAGTCTGCCGTGGGCCGGGTCGCCAAGGGTGTTCCGGCCGACATGACGCCGGGCGACCTGCTGAAGGAACTCCGGCCCGGGCTCGACGAGCGGCGGCAGCGGTTCGCCGCGGAGATCGACGGCAGGCTGGACGAGGCGCGTGGCCGCCGTGCCTTCGCCGGTGGTCTCGACGAGGTGTGGGCCGCGGTACGGGAGGGGCGCGCCGGACTGGTCGCGGTGGAGGAGCACTTCCAGCAGACGGTGCGGGTGGCGGACGAACACCTCGAACCGGTGAGCGGCGAAGCCGCGGACCTCACGGACAGCTCGGTCCGTGAGGACATCGTCGACGAGCTCGTCGAGGCGGCCCTGGACAGCGGCGCCGACGTAGTCTTCCTCGCGGACGACGCGCTCACCGAGTACGGCCGCATCGCGGCGGCCCTGCGCTACTGAGCGGGCCGGGCAACCCGCCGTTCGCCGCATCGGGTACGCGACAGGCGTGCGGGCCCCCGAGGCCGCTGGGACACTGGAGAGAACCCCGATCGGGCCCCAGGGAAAGGAGTGATCGCACCATGCCACGCGGATCCAACCCCAAACGGGAACGGCAGTACGAACACATCAAGGAGAGCGCTCAGGAGCGCGGGGTCAGTGAGGACCGGGCCGAGGAGATCGCGGCCCGTACGGTCAACAAGGAGCGCGCCCGCGCAGGTGAGTCGAAGACCGCGAGCCGCACGTCCATCGAGGACATGTCGTCCTCCCGGCGCGGCGGTCTGCGCTCCCACAGCGGAGCCGGGGGTCCGACGCGGGAGCAGCTCTATGAAGAGGCGAAGAAGAAGAACGTCCACGGGCGGTCGCACATGACGAAGGCCGAGCTGGAACGAGCGCTCGGCCACTGAGCCCGCCGACCGGGCCCGGAGCGGTGTCAGTCCGCTCCGGGCCCGGTGCCGATGCCGGGGCCGGGGCCGGGGCACGCGAACCCGGCGTGATCCGGACGAGAGACCCTAGGGTCCGTACCAGACCGTGGTCGCGTTGCAGAACTCGCGGATGCCGTGGCCGGCGAGTTCCCGTCCGTAGCCGGAGCGCTTCACTCCGCCGAAGGGCAGCGCGGGATGGGACGCCGTCATGCCGTTGAAGAAGACACCGCCCGCCTCCAGATCGCGCACGCAGCGGCGGGCCTCCTCCGCGTCGCGGGTCCAGACGTTGGAGCTGAGGCCGAAGGGGCTGTCGTTGGCGAGTTCCACGGCTTCGTCGAGTCCTTCGACGCGGTAGAGCGTGGCGACGGGACCGAAGGTCTCCTCGCGGTGGATGCGCATGGCGGGCGTGATCCCGGTGAGGATGGTAGGGGCGTAGAACCAGCCGCGCTCCAGCTCCGGGCCCAGGCCGTCGGGCCGGCCGCCGCCGCACAGCACGCGCGCACCCTGCCGTACCGCGTCGTCCACCAGCTCCTCCAGGTCGGTGCGGCCCTGTTCGCTGGAGAGGGGGCCGACATCGGTGGCTTCCTGGAGCGGGTCGCCGACGGTCAGATCGCGCATGCCCACGGTGAACCGCTCGGCGAACTCGTCGTACACCTCCGTGTGCACGATGAACCGTTTGGCGGCGATGCAGGACTGGCCGTTGTTCTGCACCCGGGCGGTCACAGCGGTACGGGCGGCCCTGGCGACGTCCGCCGACGGCAGGACGAGGTACGGGTCGCTGCCGCCCAGTTCCATGACGGTGTGCTTCACCTCGTCGCCGGCGATGGACGCGACCGAGCGCCCGGCCGGTTCGCTGCCGGTGAGGGTGGCGGCGGCGACCCGGCGGTCGCGCAGGATCGACTCGACCGCTCCGGATCCCACCAGCAGGGTCTGGAAGCATCCCGCCGGGTATCCGGCCCGGCGGAACAGGCCCTCCAGGTACATCGCCGTCTGCGGGACGTTGGACGCGTGCTTGAGCAGGCCGACGTTCCCGGCCATCAGTGCGGGTGCGGCGAACCGGATGACCTGCCAGAGTGGGAAGTTCCACGGCATCACGGCGAGGACGGCGCCCAGCGGGCGGTAGTGGACATAGGCCCGGGACGCGCCGGAGTCCCGCACGTCGGCCGCCGACGGGTGCTCGTCCGCGAGGAGTTCCTCGGCGCGGGCCGCGTACCAGCGCATCGCTTTCACACATTTGGCGGCCTCCGCGCGGGCCGCCTTGACGGGTTTGCCCATTTCGGTGGTCATGGTGCGCGCGATGTCCTGCTGGTCCTCTTCGAGGTGGCCCGCGGCGGCGTTCAGCAGGTGGGCCCGTTCGCCGAATCCGGTGGTGCGGTACTGCCGGAACGCGGTCGCAGCGGCGGCGAGCTTCTGCTCGATCTCGGCCTCCGCGAGCGCGTCGAATGTTCTGAGGGTCTCGCCGTTCGCGGGGTTGACCGTCGCGATGGGCATGGCTCTGCTCTCCTTGCCTCGGTACTGCGACCGTGCCGCGCCGTGCGCCGGGCCGCAAACGCGGGCCCCGCCGGGCGGATACCCGACCGGCGCGGACCGTGCGTGCGGTGTGCACGCCGTCCGCGCCAGGAGGGTGAGCGCTCAGCGGGTACGAGGGGGTGACCCGCCTCAGACGAGGGCGGGGGCGGTGTCGGACGCCGCCGTCGTCTCGGGAACGGCCACCTCCGGGACTACGGCCGGCGGGCGGCGGGACTCCAGCACACCGGGCAGCGGCGCCGTCGGCACCAGCTCGACGGTGCGCGGCTCCTTCGCGTACCGGGTGAACCAGACGACCTTGCCCTCGGCGGTGCGGCAGGTGCCCCAGCTGTCGCTCAGCGCCATGACGCGGCTGAGACCGCCGCCGCCGGTGCTGAGCAGCCGCGGCATCTCGGCACCGTTGTCGGCGACGGAGACCGTGAGATGCCGACCCGACCAGCGGAGTTCGACGACACAGTTGTTGTTGTCACCGACATGCCGGTGGACATTGGTCAGCAGCTCCTCCACACCCCGGCACACCGGCCGGATGTGGAGTTCGAGACTCCAGTGGCGCAGGTGCGCTGCGATTATTCGCCGCAGCTGGCACACACGCTCTGCCGAAACCTGGAGTTCGACCGAGTAGTGCCGGTCGAGTTGAACGGTCATCGTCGAGGCTCCTCACATCGAGGCCCACTCGCTTCGCCTCATTGAACCAACGACCCCCCCGAACACGAAGAGTGAGCAGATGTCGCTTCTAGGTCACTCCACAGAGTGACTCGGCAGAGCCGGTTGCGCAACACAAGGGACGGCAAACCAGCCGTACGGAGAGGATCTGCCCAGGTCACAGCAGATACGGCAGCAATGTGTCCGGGGTGATCGGGAGACTGCGCAACCGGACGCCGGTGGCGTGCCGCACCGCGTTGCCGACGGCCGCCGCGGCGCCGACGATACCGATCTCGCCGATGCCCTTGCTGCCCATCGGGTTGAGATGCGGGTCGATCTCGTCGATCCAGTCCACCTCGATGTCCGGTACGTCGGCGCAGACCGGCACGTGGTAGGAGGCCAGATCGCTCTCGGTGAAGTCACCGAAGGCGGGGTCCATGGTGCTGGACTCGGTCAGGGCCATGCCGATCCCCATGGTCATTCCGCCGGTGAACTGGGAGCGTGCGGTACGGGGGTTGAGGATGCGCCCGGCGGCGAAGACGCCGAGCATCCGCCGCACCCGCACTTCTCCGGTACGGGAGTCGACGGCGACCTCGGCGAAGTGCGCTCCGAACGCGTGCCGGGCGTAGGGGGATTTCGCCGATGTCTCCTGTTCGGTGTCCGCGAAGGCGGTCAGTCCCCCGGCGGGCAGCGGGCCGGTTCGCTCGCGCAGTTGTCGCAGGAGGTCCGTGGACGCCTTGTGTACGGACCAGCCCCAGGAGGCCGTGCCCGAGGAGCCACCGGCCAGCGGGGCGTCGGGCAGTTCGCTGTTGCCGATGTCGATCCGGACGTTCTCGACCGGGGTTTCCAGCACGGAGGCGGCGATCTGCGCGAGTACGGTGCGGGCGCCCGTACCGATGTCGGTGGCGTTGACCCGGATGAGGTACGAGCCGTCGGGTGCCGCGTGCGCCGAGGCGCTGGAGGCCAGGATGTACACGGGGTACGTGGCGGCGGCGACGCCCGTGCCGAGCAGCAGGGGTCCCTCTTCGCGGACCGCGGGGCGGGCATCGCGCTCGTACCAGCCGAAGCGTGCGGCGCCCTTCTCCAGGCAGGCCGCGAGGCCGCGGCTGCTGAACGGGCGGCCGGAGTCGGGTTCGGTCACCGGGTCATTGCGCAGCCGCAGTTCGACGGGGTCCATGCCGAGGGCCGTGGCGAGTTCGTCCATGGCGGATTCCAGCGCGTACAGGCCCGGGGTCTCGCCCGGTGCGCGCATCCAGGAGGGGCTCGGAACGTCCAGGGCCGTCACCCGATGGGCGGTACGGCTGTGGGCGGATCCGTACATGACCCGGGTCGGTACGGCTGCCTGCTCGACGAACTCCTTGATGGTGGAGGTCTGGGTGACGACCTCGTGGGTGACCGAGGTGAGGGTGCCGTCGAGTTCGGCGCCGAGCCGGACGTGCTGCACGGTGGGTGCGCGGTGGCCGACCACGGCGGCCATCTGACGGCGGGGCAGGGCAATCTTGACGGGGTGCCCGGTGTGGCGTGCGGCCATGGCGGCGAGGACGGCCTGCGGGCGCGGCGTGCCCTTGGAGCCGAAACCGCCGCCGACGTGTTCGGAGACCACGGTGACCTGCTGCGGGCGGAGTCCGAACGCGATGGCGAGGCTGTCGCGGACCGTGGTGGAGCCCTGGCCGGCGTCGTGGACGGTCAGCCTGCCGTCGTCCGTCCACTGCGCGGTGGAGGCGTGCGGCTCCATGGGGTGGTTGTGCAGGGCGCCCAGGGTGTAGGTGACGTCGACCTGGACGGGTGCGGTGGCGAAGGCCCGGTCGGCGTCGCCGCGTTCGCGGACGGCGGGGTAGTCGCCGTTGACGATCTTCGGGGTGTACAGGCCGGGGTGGTCCTCGGTCAACAGGACGTCGTGCCCGGCGGGCTCGTAGGAGATCCGCAGCGCCTCGGCCCCGGCGCGGGCCTGCTCGAGCGTGTCGGCCACCACGAGCGCGATGTGCCAGCCCCGGTGCGGGACCCGGTCGTCCTGGAGGACGGCGAGGATCGGGTCGTCGGGCTGCTTGAGCCTCGGGGCGTTCTCGTGGGTGAGGACGGCGCGCACGCCCGGCAGGGCCAGCGCCTCGTCGGTGTGGATGGCGCTGACGCGGCCGCGGGCGATGGTGGCGGGGACGGGCCGGCCGTACAGACAGCCCGGCGGGGTGTGCTCGGCGGCGTAGCGGGCGGTGCCCGTGACCTTGTCCCGGCCCTCGCGGCGAAGGACGGGGGTGCCCAGGGGTGGAGGGGCCTGGCTCATGACGGGGTCCTCACGTCTGCTGGTCGGCGTATCTGCGGTGGCTCAGCTGTCGGCGGCGAGTTCGGTCAGCGCGTCGACGGCCAGGCTGCGGGCGAGGCCCACCTTGAACGCGTTGTCGCGCAGGGGCCGGGCCGTGGCGAGTTCGGCGTCCACGGCGCGGGCGAAGGTCTCGTCGGTGGCCGGTGCGCCCCGGAGCGCGTCCTGCGCGGTGTGTGCACGCCAGGGCCGGTGGGCGAGCCCGCCGAAGGCCAGCGCCGCATGCTCGATCCGGCCGTCGCGGACGCTCAGCACCGCGGCGACGGATGCGAGAGCGAAGGCGAACGAGGCCCGGTCGCGGGCTTTGCGGTAGAGGGATCCGGCACCGTCGGGGCGCGGTGGGAGGACCACCTCGGTGATGAGTTCGCCCGCCCTGATCTCGGCGTCCAGGTGGGGGCTGTCGCCCGGCAGGCGGTGGAATTCGGCGGCGGGTACGGTCCGTTCGCCGTCCGCCCCGTGCAGGTGGACGGTGGCGTCGAGGGCGGCCAGGGCGACGGCCATGTCGGACGGGTGGGTGGCGACGCAGTGCTCGGAGTGGCCGAGTACGGCGAGGTCACGGTGGACGCCTTCGCGGGCGGGGCAGCCGGTGCCGGGTTCCCGTTTGTTGCACGGTTTGGACGTGTCCTGGAAGTACGGGCAGCGGGTGCGTTGCAGCAGGTTGCCGCCGGTCGTGGCGGTGTTGCGGAGCTGCCCGGAGGCGCCGGACAGCAGGGCCTGCGACAGGACGGGGTAGCGGGTGCGTACCGCGGGATGGGCGGCCAGGTCGCTGTTGCGTACGGTCGCGCCGATACGCAGCCCGCCGTCGTCGGTGTCGGCCACCCGGTCCAGGGGCAGCCGGCTGATGTCGATGAGCAGATCGGGGGTTTCCACACCGAGCTTCATCAGGTCGACGAGGTTGGTACCGCCGCCGAGGAATCCGGCGCCGGGGTGGGCGCTGATCTCGCGGACCGCTTCCTCGACGGACCGGGCGCGCAGGTAGGAGAAAGGTTTCATGGCGCCACGTCCTCGATCGCCTCGACGATGCGGGGGTAGGCGCCGCAGCGGCACAGGTTGCCGCTCATCCGCTCGCGGATCTCGGGGGCGTCGAGCGGCACCGGGGCCGCTGCGGGCGCGGTGCGCGCGGTGACTTGGGACGGGAAGCCGTCCGCTGCCTCGCCGAGCATGCCGACGACCGAGCAGATCTGGCCGGGTGTGCAGTAGCCGCACTGCAGGGCATCGCGGTCCAGGAAGGCTTCCTGGACGGGGTGGAGCCGGTCTCCGTCGGCGAGGCCCTCGACGGTGGTGATGCGGGCGCCGTCGTGGGCGACGGCGAGCAGCAGGCAGCTGTTGGCGCGCCGCCCGTCGACGATGACGGTGCACGCCCCGCACTGTCCGTGGTCGCAGCCCTTCTTCGCGCCGGTGAGGTCGAGGTGTTCGCGCAGCGCGTCCAGGACCGTGGTGCGGTGATCGAGCGTCAGGGTCTGCTCGGTTCCGTTGATGTGCAGGGTCAGGGTGGAGCGGTCACCGGTTGCTCCCGGCTGTCGCGCACCGTCGTCCCGCCCGCGAGAGGGGTCCACTCACTCGCACCTTTCAGAGGTGGCCTTTTGTTCGTTTTCTACCAGATGTGCCCTGCCTTCCCGCTTCATTGCTCCGTCACCGGGCGGTGGCCCGCCGGTCTATCGGCTCCCGCTGCTCCGGCGGCTTTCCAGGCGCAGGCGTACCTCTTCCTCCTGGTCTCCGGAGACCGTGCCGACGACACGTACGTCGAAGGCGTGCGCCAGGCTCCGGCGCAGCCGTTCGACCGCCCAGTAGCCGCCCTGCACATCGATCTTCACGGGTGCGCCGAGTGCGAGCGGTCCGGAGATCACTCTCTCCTCGGTGACGTCGACGGTCGCCACCCATGCCGTGGGGCGCCTCTCCGCGAGCTTCCTCGGTACGTCGACCGAGGCCCGGTCGGTGGTGAAAGCGGCCCGCAGCGCATCGAAGACCATCCGTGCGTCGCCCGTGTCGCACCCGCTGATGACGACCGTGACCTCCTGTCCGTGCAGGCTCTCCTCCGGCTTCCTCTCTTTGATGGTGTTCACCGCGGCTCCTTCCGCTCGACGTTGTGTGGTTTGTCCCCGCGCTGGGGGCCGACGGTATGGACGGGGTCCTCGGCGGAGGCGGTGCCCGCGGCGAAGATCCCGAAGCGTGTGCGGGCCGAACCCGCGAGCAGTGCGAGCCCGGCTCCGACGGCGGCCGGGCGGCCGCGGCCGCCGAGGAGCGCCGCGCCCACCGCACCGGCGGCGGTCAGCACGCGGGCGGAGCCCCCGTCGCCGCCGACCCCGTTGTCCGGGTCGTGTCCGTACAGCCGGGCCTTGGCCTCCATCACCCAGGGGACGCCGACGGGGTGGGCCTCGGCGACGTTGGACCCCTGGATGACAATGCAGTCGGCGTGCTGGAGGTCCTGCAGGAAGGTGGTCGCCCCGCCGAGGCTCGCGATACCGAGCGTGCGGGCCGTGCGGACCCCTTCGTGCTCCCACTCCCAGGTCCTGCGCCGGGTCTCGACCACCCGGTCGGCGACCATGTCCATGGCCGTCTCCAGGTCGAGCGGCTCCCAGTCGCTCGCGTACGGGCGCCGGTACAGCACCTGGTGGCGGGACGGGCCCGTGGTGAGCTGGGGCGTCGCAGATCCCTTGGGGCAGAGCCGTCCGCGGCTGATCGGCGAATCGGGATCACCCTCGATCCGTACGACCCGGTCGTCCTTGACGTACACCTGCTGACCGCAGCCGACCGCGCAGTACGGGCAGACGGACCGCACGACCCGGTCGGACGTGGCCGTGCGGGGCCGGAGACCGGCGGTCGCGGGTGACTTCGCGGCACGCCCTCTGCCCAGCGGATCACCACCGGCCAGCTGCCGGCTGAGCGGATTCGGCACTCCCATCGCTTCCCTCCAGCGAATTCGGGGATCCTCTCCAGGCTCGCCCCGCTGCCGGGCGACGGCGACACGAGGCCGCCGGCAGGCGGACGGGCCGAGGCGCCGGGCCCGGGGCCGCCGGGTGCCCCGCGCCATCGAAACACTTTTAGGTTCATATCCACTTAAAACATGAATTCGTAGTCATTACCGACTGATGCCTGCCCCTCGGGGTATCCGGGAGGCATGGACGTATCGAACGGAGACCTCGGTTCACTGGCCCTCACCCTCGCCGACGGGCGCGGCGCGGTCGGCGCGGTGATGGGCATCATCGGAGTGGCTCTGGTGGCCATGCTGATCGGCGGCTTCTGGCTGGGCAAGAAGCGCCGGGCCCAGGAGCCGCCGCCGCCCCGGCCCGAGGACCAGCCACCGCTGCCGGACCACCGGAGCCACGTCGAGCAACGCGATGTCCACGCCGACGACAGCTTCCCGCCCAACGGCCGGGGGCTGTCCCCCTACGAGCTCGGTGACCGCGGGAACCAGCCCATCCATCGCGACACCGACGAGCAGCGCGACTGATCTCCCGACGGCCGGAGGGCCGGTCCCCGCGCCGCAGCGCAGTACGCGGCGCCGCCGCGTGTTGCGGGAGTGGCTGCACGCGGTGAGGCTGGTGAGGCTCCGACGGCCACCGGCACGCGAAGGCCGCAGAACCGATGAAGGCAGTTGGGATCATGACCGGAAGCCATCCCGGCGCGGCGTCGATGCCGGCACCGCTGACCGGATCCGCAGCGCCCTGCTGGGTCAATCTCATGACCCGCGACCTGGGATCGGCGCAGGAGTTCTACGGCGCCGTGCTGGGCTGGACCTTCCGGCCGGGCAAGTTGGGGCAGGAGTTCTCCGTCGCTCGCCGCGGGGATGTACCGGTCGCCGGCATCGGCGCGGTGGCGACCGCCTACCGGGTGGCCGTTGCCTGGACGCCCTACTTCGCCGTCCCCGACGCCGACGCGGCGGCCTCACGCATCCGTGAGCGCAGCGGCACGGTCGCGGTGGGGCCGCTCGCGCTCGGCAAGGGGCGCGGGGCGTTGGCGGCCGATCTCGACGGCGCGGTGTTCGGTATCTGGGAGCGGACCGAGCCCGCGACGTCGCCCCCGGCGCCGGACGGTTACTCGCACGCCTGGCTGCGGCTGCACACGAGGAACGCCTTCGACGCGGCGATCTTCTACGGTGGGGTGCTCGACTGGGCGAGTGGTCACCCCGGGTGCTGCGAGGTGTCGTACGAGAAGGACGAGGTCATCGTCGACTGCAACGGGCGCCGGCTCGCCCGGATCAGCTCCGGAGCGGTGGAGGCGGCACCCGATCCGCTGGTCCGTCCGCACTGGCAGGTGCATTTTCCCGTCGCCGATGTGGCGGTCACGGTCGAGGCGGCACGGCGGCACGGCGGCAGCCTGGTCGAGCAGCGTCCGCTCGGGCAGGGCAGCGAGGCGACCCTGCTGGACCCGGACGGCGGGCTCTTCACGGTCACGGACGTCCGGGACCCCACGGCGGGCGATGCGGGCTGATCCGGCCGCCCCGTACAGCGCTGCCCCGCGCAACGGTCATTTCTCGCGTTCACGCGTGGAGCGAGCCAGCGCCCGGGCCGGGATCACGAACCAGCAGACCAGGAACCACAGCGCCATACCGGCGACCAGCACCAGGGCGAGGGAATCGTGCAGGGCCACCCGCAGGATCAGCAGCAGGGTGGAGCACATGGTGCACACCAGCAGGACCAGTCCGAGCACGGTCAGCCGGGCCGCCCAGGTGACCGTCTGCGGCTTGAGCCGCCGTCCGGCGACCAGGCGGTGGTACGACACGGGCCCGATCAGAGCGGCGACGGTGGCGGCGCCCAGCATCACGGTGACCACGTAGATGATGCGGTCGGTGTCCGACAGTTCGGCGAAGCGCGGCTGGAAGACGACGGCGAGCAGGAAGCCGAACAGGATCTGGACGCCCGTCTGGGCGACCCGCAGTTCCTGGAGAAGTTCCCCCCACCGCCGGTCCGCCCGCTCCTCGGGCGTCTCGTCGCGGCCCGTTCCGGGGTCCCGGCCGCCGGAGTCGTGGGGTGTCGAGGTCACCGTGAGCCTCCGTCCCGATGCGCGGAGTGCATCGCCTGTTCCACCTCAGCCACCGTAGACCTCACGGCGATCACGCGGTGCCCTCGACGAGCCGTCCGGACGCATCTAGGCTCTTGAGTACGGCATCGCGCGTCGGTCACCGGCCGGGTGAGGCGTGGAGGTGCGCGTGAGATGCCCGTTGGAGGCATTCCACAGTGTCAGTCGAGTTGAATCACACCATCGTTTCCGCCCGGGACAACCGGGAGTCCGCCGAGTTCCTCGCGGACATACTGGGCCTGGAAGTCGGCACGGAATGGGGCCCGTTCATCCCGGTCGCCACCGCGAACGGCGTCACCCTGGACTTCGCGACCGTTCCCGAAGCGTCGATCGCCCTGCAGCACTACGCCTTCCTCGTCTCGGAGCGCGAGTTCGACAGGGCGTACACCCGCATCAAGCAGCTCGGGCTCACCTACTACGCGGACCCGCATCGGAAGCATCCGGGCGAGATCAACCACAACGACGGCGGCCGAGGTGTGTACTTCCTCGATCCCGCCGGTCACGCCATGGAGATCATCACGCGTCCGTACGGGGGCTTCCCCTCGTAACTCGGCGTAAGAGAAAGGGGGTTCGGCCGGAAACCGTGCACGGGTTCCGGCCGCGCCCTCCTCCCGTCGGTTCAGGCGACCGGCAGCACCAGTTCGGGCCGGTCCCACATCACAGCGGGCGGGTCGGCGGCGAGGGTGCCGGTGCGCCGGGCGCCCACACTCCGGTAGAAGCCCTCGGCGGGCGGATGCGAGACGATGCGGACGCCGGTCAGACCGGTGCGCAGCGCCTCCTCGCGCAGATGCCCGATGAGCAGTCGCCCGATGCCGAGGCCCTGTGCGTCGTCGGCGACGAACATGAGGTCGAGCTCCGGCGGATCGAGGATCAACGAGTAGAAGCCGAGGACCCGCTCGGTGCCGGCCTCGACGGCCGCGAAGACCCGGTGGGTCTCGATGTAGTCGGGTCCCACCCGGTATCCGGCGACCATGGCGGCGTAGTGACCCTCGTAGGCGCGGGAGGCCCTGACCAGCCGGGTGAGCCGCCGGGCGTCCTGTGCGGTCGCGCGCCTGATCCGTACGTCCTCGCGACGCGCACCGTCACCCGTGCGCGTAATGCTCGATCTCATAGAGGGAGTATTACGCATCCGGTCGTGTGTCCGGGACGTGCGCGGTCGCTGCGGGGCCTTTGCCCCCGAGCCCCCGGGGGCTACGACGAGCGCCGGGCCACGCGCCACTCCTCGACCACCGCGTCGATGTCGAACGGCTTGAGGTTCAGCAGGGGCCCCGGCGGCGGTCGCCGGATCGCCGCCCGGATCTTCTCGTTGACCTCGGCCAGCAAGCGCCGCACGTCGGCCTCCGTCCGCGCCCCGGACACGGCCTCACGCACATCCTCCGCCTCCTTGCGCAGGGCCAGGACCGGCGGGAGCACCGACACCCCCTCATGTTGCATCTTCCGCTTGATCCACCAGGTCTCGTCGTATGGCGTGTCAAGGGAGTCGAGAGGCTTTCCGAATCCCGGCAACTGCGAGAAGTCGCCGCGCCGCTCGGACTCGCGGATCTGCTTGTCGACCCATGATTCGAAGCTGACGCCCGCAGGCTTGCGTTCGGTCAACGTACGCCCCTCTCGGCGGATTCGTATTCCGGCCCTTTCACCATACCCAGGACCCCGGCAGCGCCGGCCGCGTCCATGGGGTCACGTCGCCGCTGTCGCCCGGCATCCGGGCACGATTCAGTGCGCGTGCCCGGCGGGCGCCCCGGTCCCGCTCTCGTGCCGGTCGGCGGCACCCTGCCCCGACGCGGGCACCCGGACGGTGAAGGCCGCGGTGCGGACCTTCCCTTCGTGCTGGAAGTCGAGGAAGAGCCGGTACGTACCCGCGCTGGGCACCGACGCCATGAAAGAAACCACGGGCCCCGGCCCGCTCTCGTTCGGGTGGACGTGCAGATAGGCCAGGTCGCCGGAGCGGAGGGCGACCAGGTGCCCGTAAGCACCGAGGTAGGGCTGCAGATCGGTGACGGGGCGGCCGTTCCTGCTGACGGTCAGCTTCAGCTCACCGCTCCGGCCGGCGCGGAGCCGGCCGTCGAGTGCGACGCGGTAGCCGTCCACCTCCGCGACGGCACTCGGAGCCGGCAGAGCCGCGGGACGGTAGGCGCCGGAGACGGCCAGGTCCGCGCCCAGCGTGAGGTTCTCGGCACCCTCGGCCGCGGGGGTGAAGTCGGCGAACGCCCGGTATCCACCAGCCTTGGGCAGGTCGACCGTGGTCGACCAGGTGCCGTCGGCCGCGCGGACGGGATGCAGGTGGCGGAATTCGGTGAGATCGGTCGAGGCGAGGATGAAATGCAGTTCCTTGCCGTGCTCCCGCTGATAGGCCGTGACCTTGCGGCCGGTGTCGTCCACGACGGCGAACCTGATCGCGGTCGGGGCTCCGGCTCGCACCGTGGGCGTTTCGAGGGCCAGCGTGTAGCCGCCGTCGGAGATCTGCAGCCCGGCCGCACGGTCTGCCCCACCGGTCGCTCCGCCCTCCTCCCCCTCACTGTGGCCGGCGTGCTGCCCTGCGGGACGGTCCTCCGCGGCCACCAGCGGGTCGACGCCCCTGCCCACGCCGTACGCAGTCCCGAAGGTCGCGGCGAGCGCAGCGGCGAAGGCGGTGATCCTCAGTGCGTTGTTCATGACGGTGTCCTCCATCGGGTCCATCGGAAGGCAGCGCTTCCCGATGAGTCACAACATACCCCCTAGGGGTATCCAGTCAAACCGGGAGTGCATCAACTACCGCCGCCTCCACGAGAAACCGGCCGGGGCGCCGGGGAGGAAACCGGAGGGCCGTTCGACTCAGACGGACACCATGAGTCCGCCGCGCAGCCGCTCCAGCGCGGCCTCGGGAATCCTCAGTCCGTCGCGCACGTATCCGTCGAGCCCGCCCCACCGCTCGTCCATGGCGTCCAGCGCCATGTCGAGATAGCGGGGGCGGACCTCGATGATCGCGGAGGCGATCTCCGGGTCACCGCCCGCGTCCAGAAAGCCCTGTACGTACGGGGCGTAGGCGACCCGCACGACCGGATTCACCGCAAGGAACTCGGCCCGCACCACGTCCCGTTCCGCACCGAGCATCATCAGCAGCAGCGCCGTGGCCCAGCCGGTGCGGTCCTTGCCGGCCGTACAGTGGAAGAGCACCGGGCGGGCTCGGTCGTCGGCGGCCATCTCGACGAAGGCCCGGTACGCGGCGGCGGCCCCCGGCGAAAGCACCATCTGCCGGTAGGTCTCGGCGAACATCTCCTCCGCCTTTCCACTGCCCAGCAACTGCTCCGCCTCGACCGGATCGGCGAGCAGCGCGCGCAGCCGGGCGGGCGCCACGCCCGGGTTGTCGCCGAGCACGTCGGCGACGAAGAGCCGCGCGCCCGGAGGCAGCCGGTCGGGGGCCGCCTTCCGCTCGTCGGCGGTCCGCAGATCGACGACGGTACGGATGCCGAGCTCGGCCACCGCCACGTCCAGCGCCGCGTCCAGCCCGCTGAGCTGGCCTGAGCGCAGTACGGCGCCCGGCCGGACCCGGTGGCCGGAACCCAGAGAAATGCCGCCCAGATCGCGCAGATTGACGACGGTGGATGCCGGGACGGCCCTGGCGGTCTGCACGATGAACTTCCCCTTTTCCCGACACGTATCCGAATTGATTCGACAGCTGGCCGGATCAAACGTCGCACGCGGCCGGGAATTCGACAAAGTAAAACGCCGCAGGGACGCGGATAGAGGACACCGAGGGAGACAGCGAGAATGTGAAATCGCCAGCTCTTCTCTTCAGTTCTCCCCCGCTCCTTCCGGTCGGAAATACTTCTCCAGGCCAGCGGTGCGGGAGCCGGTTGCCTGCCGCGATTCCCGGTACACCGCGACCAGGAACAGTTGCCCGCGCGCGACGGGGCGGCGGTTCCCCCGGGTCCGACCTCCTGCACGGAGACCGCTTCCGGCGCGGTGATCGCGAGGGCTTGCGGGCCGACGTGTACGAGGCGTCGCCCCGCGCCGCCTGCCCGATTGCGCAGGACTGCATGTGCCACAAGATATTCGAATGACTCTCGCAGTTGCAATCAATTCGGGTGATTCATGGAGCAAATGCCAGCCTCACTGGAGGAAGCACCAAGGAGTGGATCCGGGCCGGCTACGCGACCGTGTGTGAAGGATCAAGTGCGTTCGGAGAGGGCAAGGTCACAGACGGAGCCCCTGCTGCTCGTCCGAGACCTGACCTAGCATCTGGGCCATGACGGTCCAGCCTGCCGACGGGCTTTCGTTGGCCGCCGAATTCCCTCACCCCGCCCACGAGCAGTGGCAGAGCCTCGTAGAAGGCGTGCTGCGCAAGTCGGGCAAGGATGTTGCGGGTCCGGCCGCCGAGGAAGCACTGTCCACCACGGTGGAGGACGGGCTCATCACCCACCCCCTCTACACCTCGCGCGACAGCGCGCCCGATGCCGGATATCCGGGCTTCGCCCCCTTCACCCGCGGCGGCAAGGCCGAGGGCAACGCGGCGGGCGGCTGGGACGTACGACAGCGGCACTCCCTGCCGGATGCCGCCCGCCTCAACGAGGCGGTGCTCGCCGATCTGGAGAACGGTGTCACCTCACTGTGGCTGACCGTGGGCGGAGCCGGAGGCATTCCGGTGGCCGCTCTGGCGGCGGCGCTGGACGGCGTCTATCTGGATCTCGCTCCCGTGACACTCGACGCTGGAGGTGAACTCGAAGCAGCGGCAACCGAGTTGCTCCGGATCTACGCCGAGCGGGGCGTCGACGCGCAGGCCGCGCGCGGCAACCTCGGCGCCGACCCGCTCGGGCAGGCCGCCCGCAGCGGCGCCGGACCCGACCTCACGGCGGCGGTCCACTGGGCCGGGCGGTGCGCCCGGGAGTATCCCGGTCTGCGGGCGCTGACCGTCGACGCCCTGCCGTACCACGAGGCCGGCGGCTCGGCCGCCGAGGAGCTGGGTGCTTCGCTGGCGACCGGAGTCGCTTATCTGCGGGCACTGACGGAGGCCGGGCTCGGCGTCGATGAGGCCTGTGCCCAGCTGGAGTTCCGGTACGCGGCGACGGCCGATCAGTTCCTGACCATCGCCAAGCTGCGGGCGGCGCGGCGGCTGTGGGCCCGGGTCGCCGAGGTGTGCGGGGCCGCCGGCGCCGGGGCGCAGCGCCAGCACGTGGTGACGTCGTCGGTGATGATGACGCGGCGCGACCCGTGGGTGAACATGCTGCGGACGACGCTGGCCTGCCTGGGGGCGGGGGTCGGCGGGGCCGACTCCGTCACCGTGCTGCCGTTCGATCACGCCCTGGGTCTGCCGGACGCCTTCGCCCGGCGTATCGCCCGTAATACGTCGACGATCCTGCTGGAGGAGTCGCATCTGGCCCGGGTGATCGACCCGGCGGGCGGTTCCTGGTACGTGGAGCGGCTCACCGCCGAACTCGCCGACGCCGCCTGGGCGTTCTTCCAGGAGATCGAGCGCTCGGGTGGCCAGGCGGCCGCCCTGCGCTCGGGAATGATCGGGGAACGGCTCGCGGCGACCTGGGCGGCCCGCAGCAGGGATCTGGCCCGGCGCAAGGAGCCGGTCACCGGGGTCAGTGAGTTCCCGCAGCTGGCGGAGCGCCCGGTGGAGCGCGAGGCGGCCCCCGCCGAGGTGTCCGCCACGGCGCCGGGCGGTCTGCCCAGGGTCCGTCGTGACGAGGCGTTCGAGGCGCTGCGCGCCCGGTCGGACGCCCATCTCGCGGCGACCGGGCAGCGGCCGCGGGTGTTCCTCGCCGCGCTCGGCCCGGCCGCGGCGCACACCGCGCGGGCGTCGTTCGCCTCGAACCTGTTCCAGGCGGGCGGGATCGAGCCGGTCCACGACCCGGTCCCGGTCGACGCCGCGACGGCCGCCGACGCGTTCAAGGCGAGTGGGGCCACCGTGGCGTGCCTCTGTTCCAGCGACGCGCTCTACGCCGAGCAGGCCGGGGCGGTCGCCGAGGCACTGGGTTCGGCGGGCGCGCTGCGGGTGTTCCTCGCCGGCCGGCCCGGCGGGTACAGCGGCGTCGACGAGTACGTCTTCGCGGGCTCCGATGTGGTGGCTGTGCTCTCTTCCGTCCTCGACCGTATGGGTGTGGCGTAATGCGTATCCCTGACTTCTCCGACATCGGGCTCGGACCGGGCGGCGCCGCCGAGGTGTCCGAGGACCAGTGGCGCGATTGCGTAAAGGAGTCCTCCGGCAGTTCCGACGGCGATCTGCTGTGGGAGACCCCGGAAGGCATCACGGTCAAGCCGCTGTACACCGGCCGTGACCTGGAGGGGCTCGATTTCCTCGGTACGTATCCGGGCATCGCCCCGTACCTGCGGGGCCCGTACCCGACGATGTACGTCAACCAGCCCTGGACGATCCGGCAGTACGCCGGGTTCTCCACCGCCGAGGAGTCCAACGCCTTCTACCGCCGCAACCTCGCGGCCGGGCAGAAGGGCCTCTCCGTCGCCTTCGACCTGCCGACCCACCGCGGCTACGACAGCGACCATCCGCGGGTGACCGGCGACGTCGGCATGGCGGGTGTGGCGATCGACTCGATCTACGACATGCGCCGGCTCTTCGACGGCATCCCGCTGGACCGGATGTCGGTGTCGATGACGATGAACGGCGCGGTGCTCCCCGTGCTCGCGCTGTACATCGTCGCCGCCGAGGAACAGGGCGTGCCGCCCGAGAAGCTGGCCGGGACCATTCAGAACGACATTCTGAAGGAGTTCATGGTCCGCAACACGTACATCTATCCGCCGAAGCCCTCGATGCGGATCATCTCCGACATCTTCGCGTACACCTCGCAGAAGATGCCGCGCTACAACTCGATCTCCATCTCCGGCTATCACATCCAGGAGGCGGGGGCGACCGCCGATCTGGAGCTGGCGTACACCCTGGCGGACGGGGTGGAGTATCTGCGGGCCGGGCGGGACGCCGGTCTCGACGTGGACACGTTCGCGCCGCGGCTGTCGTTCTTCTGGGCGATCGGCATGAACTTCTTCATGGAGATCGCGAAGTTGCGGGCGGCCCGCCTGCTGTGGGCCAAGCTGGTGCGGGAGTTCGAGCCGAAGAACGCCAAGTCGCTGTCCCTGCGCACCCATTCGCAGACGTCCGGGTGGTCGCTGACCGCGCAGGACGTGTTCAACAACGTCACCCGGACCTGCGTGGAGGCGATGGCCGCCACCCAGGGCCACACCCAGTCGCTGCACACCAACGCGCTCGACGAGGCGCTCGCCCTGCCGACGGACTTCTCGGCGCGCATCGCCCGGAACACCCAGCTACTGCTTCAGCAGGAGTCGGGCACCGGCCGGGTCATCGACCCGTGGGGCGGCAGTGCGTACGTGGAGAAGCTGACGTACGACCTGGCGCGGCGGGCGTGGCAGCACATCGAGGAGGTCGAGGCAGCGGGCGGTATGGCGCGGGCCATCGACGCGGGCATCCCCAAGCTCCGGGTCGAGGAGGCCGCGGCCCGTACGCAGGCGCGGATCGACTCCGGACGCCAGCCGGTGATCGGGGTCAACAAGTACCGGGTGGAGACCGACGAGCAGATCGATGTGCTCAAGGTCGACAACTCCTCGGTGCGCACCCAGCAGATCGAGAAGCTGCGCCGGCTGCGCGAGGAGCGCGACGAGTCGGCCTGCCAGGAGGCTCTGCGCGCGCTGACCGTGGCGGCCGGGCGGAACCCCGGACCCGGCCTCGAAGGCAATCTGCTGGCACTCGCCGTCGACGCGGCACGTGCGATGGCGACCGTGGGCGAGATCTCGGACGCCTTGGAGAAGGTGTACGGGAGGCACGCCGGCCAGATCCGTACGATCTCCGGTGTGTACCGCAACGAAGCAGGTGAATCCCCCTCCGTGGACCGTACCCGGGCACTGGTGGAGCAGTTCGAGGAGGCCGAGGGGCGTCGGCCGCGCATCCTGGTCGCCAAGATGGGGCAGGACGGTCACGACCGCGGCCAGAAGGTGATCTCGACGGCCTTCGCCGACCTGGGCTTCGACGTCGACGTCGGCCCGCTGTTCCAGACGCCCGCCGAGGTGGCGCGGCAGGCGGTGGAGGCGGATGTGCACATCGTGGGCGTCTCCTCACTGGCCGCCGGGCACCTCACACTCGTCCCGGCGCTCCGCGAGGAGCTCGCCGCCGAGGACCGCGACGACATCATGATCGTGGTGGGCGGGGTGATTCCGCCGCAGGACGTCCAGGCGCTGCACGAGGCGGGGGCGGCGGCCGTGTTCCCGCCCGGCACCGTGATCCCGGATGCCGCGTACGACCTGGTGACGCGGCTCGGTGCCGCGCTCGGCCACGAGTTGTGAGCCGCTGAACCGATGGCTCCGCAGATCGACATCGACAGCTACGCGAAGGGTGTGCTCGACGGGAAGCGGGCGTACATCGCGCGCGCCATCACGCTCGTCGAGTCCACCCGCCCCGATCACCGGTCGCTGGCCCAGCAGTTGCTGCGCGAGCTGCTGCCGCACTCCGGCCGGGCCCGGCGCATCGGCATCAGCGGCGTGCCCGGGGTCGGGAAGTCCACGTTCATCGACGCCCTCGGCACAATGCTCACCGGGCTCGGCCACCGGGTCGCGGTGCTGGCCGTCGATCCCTCCTCCAGCCGTACCGGCGGCTCCATCCTGGGCGACAAGACCAGGATGGAGCGCCTCGCGGTGGACCCCGCCGCGTTCGTACGTCCCTCCCCCACTGCGGGGACCCTCGGCGGGGTCGCCAAGGCGACCCGGGAGTCCATCGTGGTGATGGAGGCCGCGGGGTACGACGTGGTGCTGGTGGAGACGGTCGGCGTCGGCCAGTCGGAGACGGCGGTCGCCAACATGGTCGACACGTTCCTGCTGCTGACACTGGCCCGTACCGGCGATCAGCTCCAGGGCATCAAGAAGGGCGTCCTGGAACTGGCGGACGCCATCGCCGTCAACAAGGCGGACGGTCCGCACGAACGCGACGCGCGAGCGGCCGCCCGCGAACTGGCGGGCGCGCTACGGCTGATGCACCCGGTGGACGCGGCGTGGACACCTCCGGTCCTCACCTGCAGCGCCCGGGAGTCGACCGGCCTCGACACGCTGTGGGAGCGGCTGGAGCAGCACCGTGCGCTGCTCGAATCGACCGGGCGGCTCGCGGCGAAGCGGCGTGCCCAGCAGGTCGACTGGACCTGGACGATGGTGCGGGACGAGCTGCTGGAGAGTCTGCGGGCCCATCCGGAGGTACGTGCCCTCACCCCGGGGCTGGAACAGCGGGTACGGGACGGAGAGTTGACGGCCACGCTGGCGGCCGAGCAGATCCTGGGCGCGTTCCGGGGCACGGCCTCGGCGGCGGAGGCCGGTGACGCCGCGGGCTGACGGGTGACGGCAGTTCGGCGGCCGGGTCCGGCCCCTGCCCGCGAAGTCCCGCCGCACGCCCGAGGGGCGTGACCCGCGGCGTCCGGTGCGGGCACTCGCAAGGGGAGGATCGTCCTCGTACGCGACGTACCCGGCCGGCTCCGGCTACAGATCGAGCTGATACGGCGGTCGGAACGGCGAGTGGGCGGGCCGGCGGCCCGGAGAACCACATCACTCCACGCGCCCCACGGCAACCGGATATCGTGGCCGCCGTCGCCGACCCGGTGCGCGTACGCCGTGGTACGGTGCAGTTGGTACATGTGTACGCCTCGATTCGGGGCGCCGGTGCCGTTTCACCTTCACAGAGCCGCTGCGCCCGTCCTTTCGCGACCGGCGATCCGGTTTTCCCGCACCACTTCTTCCAGTCCGGTTCGGGCTTTCACCGTCCGGGCTTTCCCGCCCGTCGTCCGGGGCGTGATCTCTTCCGCCCCCATGCCATCCGGGCCCCTTCATTCGCCATGTCCGCGAAAGGACCACTCGCATGACCAGCACCCTCGAACACCCCGTAGCCCAGCGGGAATTGACCACCGAAGCCGTCGGCGTCCTCGACATCACGCACCAGGGGCACGGCGCGTTGCGGGTCCGTGGCGGCCTCCCCTCCCCCGGCGACGTACAGGTATCCACCGCCCTGATCCGCCGGCACGGCCTGCGCAAGGGCGATGCCGTCGAAGGCTCCTGCGACCGGCCCCGCATCCTGTCCGGGGTCGTACGGGTCAACGGCCGCTCCCCGCAGGCACTGCGCGGCCGGCCCCACTTCGGTGATCTCACCCCGCTCCACCCTCGGGGCCGGCTGCGCCTGGAAACACCGTCCACCAGCCCGGCGACGCGCCTCGTCGACCTGGTCACCCCGATCGGCAAGGGACAGCGCGGACTCGTCGTCGCGCCGCCCAGGACCGGTAAGACCGTGCTGCTGCAACAGATCGCGGCAGCCGTCGCCGCCAACCATCCCGAGTGCCACCTGATGGTGGTGCTGCTCGACGAACGCCCCGAGGAGGTCACGGACATGCGCCGCTCCGTGCGGGGCGAAGTGCTCGCCTCGACGTTCGACCGGCCCGCGAAGGAGCACATCGCGCTCGCCGAACTCGCGGTCGAGCGCGCCAAGCGTCTGGTCGAGCAGGGCCAGGACGTCGTCATCCTGCTGGACTCCCTCACCCGGCTGTGCCGCGCCCACAACAACGCGTCGGCCGCGGGCGGACGCACCCTCAGCGGTGGCGTCGACGCCACCGCCCTGCTCGGCCCCAAGCGTCTCTTCGGTGCCGCCCGGCTCACGGAGGAGGGCGGCTCCCTCACCATCCTGGCCACCGCCCTGGTGGAGACCGGCTCCCGCGCCGACGACTACTTCTTCGAGGAGCTGAAGAGCACCGGCAACATGGAGCTCCGGCTCGACCGCGCGCTGGCGGACCGGCGCACCTATCCGGCCGTGAACATCCAGGCATCCGGCACCCGGCGCGAGGAACTCATCGTCCCGGCAAGCGAGTTGAGAGTGGTACGCGGACTGCGGCGCGCGCTGCACTCCAGGGATCCGCAGACCGCGCTCTCCACGTTCCTGGACCGCATCCGGAGCACTCCGGACAACGCGGCCTTCCTCCGTACGGTTCACCGCACCGTCCCGGACGCCTGAGCCTGCCCGTGCCGCGCGGGACGGCGCAATAGCATGGGCACCCTCGCATGATCCGTCCCCCACGAGCACAGGGAGAGCAGGCACATGGAATTCCGCCGACTCGGCCGCAGCGGCCTGACCATCAGTGAGATCGCCTACGGAAACTGGCTCACCCACGGCTCCCAGGTGGAGGAGGACGCGGCGATCGCCTGTATCCGTGCGGCACTCGATGCCGGGATCACCACCTTCGACACGGCGGACGTCTATGCGGAGACCCGGGCCGAAGCCGTCCTGGGCCGGGCTCTCAGGAACGAGCGCCGCGAGGGACTGGAGGTGTTCACCAAGGTGTACTTCCCGACCGGTCCCGGACACAACGACCGGGGACTCGGCCGCAAGCACATCATGGAGTCCATCGACAACTCGCTGCGCCGCCTGCAGACGGATTACGTGGACCTGTACCAGGCACACCGTTACGACCACTCGACGCCGCTGGAAGAGACCATGGAGGCGTTCGCCGACGTCGTCCGCTCCGGCAAGGCCCTGTACATCGGCGTTTCGGAATGGACGGCCGACCAGCTCCGGGACGGCCACACGCTGGCCCGCGAGCTGCACGTCCCGATGGTTTCCAACCAGCCGCAGTACTCGGCGCTGTGGCGGGTCATCGAGAGCGAAGTGGTGCCCGCGTCGGAGGAGCTGGGCATCGGTCAGATCGTCTGGTCGCCGGTGGCGCAGGGCGCCCTCACGGGCAAGTACAAGCCCGGCGCGCCGCTTCCGGCGGGCTCCCGGGCCACGGACGACAAGGGCGGCGCGAGCATGGTCGCCGGCTGGCTCCGCGACGACGTGCTGGAGCGCGTGCAGCAGTTGCGGCCGCTCGCCGACCAGGCCGGTCTGAGTCTCGCCCAGCTCGCGGTCGCCTGGGTGCTGCAGAATCCCAACGTATCCGCCGCGATCATCGGCGCCTCCCGGCCCGAGCAGGTGACGGAGAACGTCGGGGCGGCGGGTGTGACACTCGACGCGGAGCTGCTGAAGAGCATCGACGACATCCTTGAGCCGGTGGCGGAACGGGACCCGGGGCTGACGGCCGGGCACGAGGGCAACGGCTGATTCGGCCGGGAGTGCGCGCACGGGTCACGCCGCCCCGGAGCGGATGACCGTCCCGAGGCCTTCGGGCCTGGCATACCCCGCGTCCTGCCGAGCGGTTACGGGTCAGGTGCCGGTGTGCAGCGAGGCGGTGTGCTGGCGGACCTGTGCCGGGGTGAGGTAGGAGTCCGTGTACTCGAAGTCACGGAGCTTGGCCGGATTCCGGGCCTGGAAACCGGTGCGTACGAAGTCGTCGCCCGCGACGGCGTTGAGCATCCAGTTGGTCATCACCCGCACCTTGGCCACATTGGTGCGCAGCGCCGACCAGTGGTAGCCGCGGGCGACGGCCTGGGCGGCGATTCCGTGCATTTCGAAACCGACCGGCTTGGAGACCGCGTCCTTGCCGCCGAGGTCCACGACCAGGCCGAGGTCCTTGTGGACGTACGGCTTCAGCGGCTGGTGCCGCAGCGTGGCGATGAGGTTGTCGGCGAGCCTGCGGCCCTGGCGCGTGGCGTGCTGCGCGGTGGGCGGGCAGACCGCCCCGTCGCCCTTGCTCAGGTCCGGTACGGCCGCGGCGTCACCGAGCGCGAAGATGCCGTCGAAGCCCGGCAGGACCATCTCGGGCGTCACGGCCAGCCGGCCGCGTACCGTCTCCGCGTCGAAGGTGGAGACCAGCGGGCTCGCGGCGACTCCCGCCGTCCAGATCAGGGTGCGGCAGGGCACGACCCGGCCGTCGGTGAAGGTCACCTTCTCCGGTCCGGCCTCGGCGATGGACACCCCGAGCGACACCTCGATGCCGCGTCCGCGCAGCACCTCCAGGGCGCTCCGGCCGAGCTTGTCCCCGAGTTCGGGCATCAGCTTCGGGGCGATGTCGATGAGATGCCACTTGATCAGCTTCGGGTCGAGCCGCGGGTACTGTCTGAGCGCGTTCGTGGTGAGGCGCTGCAGACAGGCGGCCGTCTCGGTGCCGGCGTAGCCACCGCCGACGACCACGAACTGCAGGCGCGAGGCCCGCTCGTTCTCGTCGTGGCTGGCGTCCGCGAGGTCGAGCTGCGCGATCACATGGTCTCGTACGTACGCCGCCTCGGCGAGCGTCTTCATGCCGCGGGCGTGGTCGACCAGGCCGGGGATGTCGAAGGTACGGGTGACGCTCCCGGGGCTGAGGACGAGGTAGTCGTACGGCGTGTAGACGATCTCGTCGGTGATCTTGCGAATGACGCAGATCTTCGCCTTCGGGTCCACTCCGATGGACCCGCCCGGGATGATCCGGGTGCGGTGCTTGCGGCTGCGGCGCAGCGACACCGCGACCGACTGCGGGGTGAGGACTCCTGCCGCCACCTGGGGCAGCAGGGGCAGATAGAGCTGGTACGAGAACGGGGCGACGAGCGCGATCTCCGCCTCGCCGGGGATGAGCCCGCGCTCCAGGCGGCGTACGCATTCCACCCCCGCGAATCCGGCGCCGACAACGAGAATCCTGGGTCGTGCCACGGTATTCGTCCCTTCTCGGGCCTGCACGGTCGTCCGTTCGCCTGCCCCGTCGCACGCGCCCGTCATTTCTCATCTTCACGAGCCGCGTCCGACTTCGCCTGCTGAGGACGGCGGACGGACGACGTGACCGGGGTCAGCGCACCAGGAGCGTGACGGCCGTACAGGTGCCGCCGACCGCGCCGACGAGCACGACACCGGCGGCTGTACAGCGCGCCCGCAGCCTGCGGTATCGCGCATCGTATTCATCGCGCAGTTCGGCGGCGCGGACACAGATCCGGCAGAGCATGGCCCGCGACGCGGCGACATGGTCCGCGGTGTAGACCCGCTGCACGTCCTCGCGCTGTGCCGTGGTGAGCCAGGGCAGCTCGTCGGTGAAGCGGCCCGCCCGTCGTCGTGCCTCCTCGACCTCGGCGTTCCACAGCAGATAGCCCTCCAGCTGTGCCAGACCGCGGGCGGTTTCCTTGTCGTGGTCCACACGCTCCTCCTCTGCGGGTGCCACTGTGCTCACGCCTGCCGGTCACGGTGGACGGCTTCGTCGATGGCACGCACCGTGGGATGGTGCAGGTCGAACGCCGGGGATTCGGAACGGATCCGCGGCAGGGTGAGGAAGTTGTGCCGCGGCGGCGGGCAGGACGTCGCCCACTCCAGCGAACGGCCGTAGCCCCACGGGTCGTCGACCTCGATCTTCTTGCCGTACTTGGCGGTCTTCCACACGTTGTAGAAGAACGGCAGCATCGACAGGCCGAGCAGGAACGAGGAGATCGTCGAGATCGTGTTCAGCGCGGTGAAGCCGTCCGCGGCGAGGTAGTCCGCGTAACGACGCGGCATGCCCTCCACACCCAGCCAGTGCTGCACCAGGAACGTGCCGTGGAAGCCCACGAACAGCGTCCAGAACGTGATCTTGCCGAGCCGCTCGTCCAGCATCTTGCCGGTGAACTTCGGCCACCAGAAGTGGAACCCCGCGAACATCGCGAAGACCACGGTGCCGAAGACGACGTAGTGGAAATGCGCGACGACGAAGTACGAGTCCGAGACGTGGAAGTCCAGCGGGGGCGACGCCAGGAGCACACCGGTCAGACCGCCGAAGAGGAAGGTGACCAGGAAGCCGATCGACCAGAGCATCGGCGTCTCGAAGGACAACGACCCCTTCCACATCGTGCCGGTCCAGTTGAAGAACTTCACCCCGGTGGGCACCGCGATGAGGAAGCTCATGAACGAGAAGAACGGCAACAGCACACCGCCGGTGACGAACATGTGGTGCGCCCACACGGTCGCCGAGAGACCCGCGATGGAGATCGTCGCCCCGATCAGACCGAGATAGCCGAAGACCGGCTTGCGGCTGAAGACCGGAAGGATCTCGGTGACGATCCCGAAGAACGGCAGAGCGATGATGTACACCTCCGGGTGGCCGAAGAACCAGAAGAGGTGCTGCCAGAGCAGCGCGCCGCCGTTGGCCGGGTCGAAGACGTGCGCACCGAACTTGCGGTCCGCCTCCAGCACCAGCAGGGCCGCCGCGAGGACCGGGAACGCCAGCAGGACCAGTACGGCGGTCAGCAGGACGTTCCAGACGAAGATCGGCATGCGGAACATCGTCATGCCGGGGGCGCGCATGCAGATGATCGTGGTGATGAAGTTGACCGAACCGAGGATCGTGCCGAAGCCGGAGAAGGCCAGACCCATGATCCACATGTCGCTGCCGATGCCCGGGGAGCGGACCGCGTCGGTCAGCGGGGAGTAGGCGAACCAGCCGAAGTCGGCCGCGCCCTGCGGGGTGAGGAATCCGGCCACGACGATGATCGAGCCGAAGAGATACGCCCAGTAGGCGAACATGTTCAGCCGCGGGAACGCCACATCGGGGGCGCCGATCTGCAGCGGCATGATCCAGTTCGTGAAGCCCGCGAACAGCGGGGTGGCGAACATCAGCAGCATGATCGTGCCGTGGATCGTGAACGCCTGGTTGAACTGCTCGGTCGAAATGATCTGGATCCCGGGACGGGCCAGCTCGGCGCGCATGACCAATGCCAGCACACCACCGACGACGAAGAAGGCGAACGACGTGACGAGGTAGAGCGTGCCGATCGTCTTGTGGTCCGTGGTGGTCAGCCACTTGATGACGACGTTGCCCGGTTGCCTGGCGCGAACCGGAATCTCGTTCGCGTACGTCTCCTCTTCGTCGGCTGCCCCTGTTGTGCCCGTCGTCGTCACTGGGACGCTCCTTCGATTGTCATTCGCGGGTGGACCGCGCACCCGCCAGGGCGCCGCCTCCACCGGCCGGCCGACCGGCCGCTCCCGCGCACGTCACGCCAGATTCCAGGTGCAGCAAATCAGCCGCGGGGCCGCTCTGTGCGGCCCTGCGCCCGCCGTCGCGTGACTTTCACTCGTCAGGGCGCCCTCCGGTCCGGGCCCCCGCTCCGCACGCCCCCGCTCACCTTCGCGCGCTCCCGACGCGGGATGTCGGCGGGGGCGACGGACGACGGCATAGTCCGCGGCGCGGGATGCGGAGTTCTCCCGCTCAACCGGCCACGACCGCGCGCCGGTTCACTCCACCGGTTCGCCGCGGCGCCTCGGGGCAGCCCGAACTGCCTCACCGGGCAAAGTTGTTACCGGAGAGGGCGGTTAACGCCTGGACCGGGGACCGGTCCGGGCGCCCCGGCGTGCCTCAGACCAGCCCGCCCGTCGCGCGCACGTTCTGGCCGGTGATCCACCGGCCGTCGTGGCCGGCCAGGAAGGCAACCACATCGGCCACGTCCGCGGGTTCGCCCAGTCGGCCGAGGGGGGTCGTACCGGCGACTGCTTCGAGCGCCTCCGGCGGATTGGTGCCGCGCAGCAGCTCGGTGTCGGTCGCGCCGGGCGAGACGGTGTTGACCGTGATCCCGCGTGCTCCGAGTTCGCGGGCGGCGATGGCGGTGAGCTGCTCGACGGCACCCTTGCTGGCGGCGTACGCGGAGATGCCGGGGCCCGGCCGCACGGTGTTCGCGGTGGAGATGTTCACGATGCGGCCGCCGTCGCGCATCCGCACAGCCGCGTGACGGATCGTCATGAAGACCGCTCTGGTGTTGACCGTCATCACCTTGTCGAACACCTCCGGGTCGGTGTCCGCGATGAGGGCCGGGGGGAGACACAGTGCGGCGTTGTTGACCAGGATGTCGAGTCCGTCCAGCCGCTCCTCGGCGGCTTCCATCAGCTGCCGGGCCCCGTCCGGGTCCGCGAGGTCGAGACGGATGGCCGTGGCCGTACCGCCGTTGTCCCGCACCGTGCGAACGACCTCCTCGGCCGCTTCGTCGCTGGTGGCGTAGTTGAAGACCACGTGCGCCCCGTCGCGGCACAGGCGCTCGACGATCGCGCGGCCGATACCCCGCGATCCTCCGGTGACCACCGCGTTCTTGCCTGCCGGCACGGTCCCTCCCCCTCGACGAGCAGTTGATCCGGTCGTTCGAACCTACCGGCGCGGCGGCTCGTCGTACGCGATTACGCGGAGAACGAACGGCCGCGTACGCGACAGCGCGGCGCTCGTTTGGCGCCGGACGAGCGCCTTCGGCCGTTCAGGCCCCCGACACGCGACCGCCCCGGCCGGGCGTGATGCCGGCCGGGGCGGAAGGGGCGAGGGGTGAGGGGTGAGGGGCGCCGGGACGCCCCCTCCCGTACCGGTCTCGTCAGCTCAGGCCGGCGATGGCCTGGGTGAACGTCGCCGACGGACGCATGACGGCCGACGCCTTGGCCGGGTCGGGCTGGTAGTAGCCGCCGATGTCGACCGGCGAGCCCTGCACCGCGATCAACTCGTCGACGATGGTCTGCTCCTGCTCGCCCAGCGTCTTCGCCAGCCCGGCGAACGCCTGCGCCAGCTGGGCGTCGTCGGTCTGCGCCGCCAGCTCCTGGGCCCAGTAGAGGGCCAGGTAGAAGTGGCTGCCGCGGTTGTCGATGCCGCCCAGCTTGCGGCTCGGCGACTTGTCCTCGTTGAGGAAGGTGCCGGTCGCGCGGTCGAGCGTGTCGGCAAGGACCTGGGCACGCGCGTTGCCCGTGGTCTTCGCCAGGTGCTCGAAGCTGGCAGCGAGCGCGAAGAACTCTCCCAGGCTGTCCCAGCGCAGGTAGTTCTCCTTGACGAGCTGCTGGACGTGCTTGGGCGCGGAACCGCCTGCGCCGGTCTCGAACAGGCCGCCGCCGTTCATGAGCGGGACGACGGAGAGCATCTTCGCGCTCGTGCCCAGTTCGAGGATCGGGAACAGGTCGGTCAGGTAGTCACGCAGCACGTTGCCGGTGACGGAGATCGTGTCCTCGCCACGGCGGATGCGCTCCAGTGAGAACGCGGTCGCCTTCACCGGCGACATGATCTCGATCTGCAGGCCCTCGGTGTCGTGGTCGGCGAGGTACGTCTTGACCTTGGCGATCAGCTGCGCGTCGTGGGCACGGTCCTCGTCGAGCCAGAACACGGCCGGGACGCCCGTGGCACGGGCGCGGGTGACGGCGAGCTTGACCCAGTCCTGGATCGGCAGGTCCTTGGCCTGGCACATGCGGAAGATGTCGCCCGCGCCCACGGCCTGCTCCAGCACGACGTTGCCGCTGCCGTCGACGACCCGCACCGTACCGGTGGTGGGGACCTCGAAGGTCTTGTCGTGGCTGCCGTACTCCTCGGCCTTCTGCGCCATCAGGCCGACGTTCGGCACGGAGCCCATGGTCGACGGGTCGAAGGCGCCATGGGCGCGGCAGTCGTCGATGACGACCTGGTAGACACCCGCGTAGCTGCTGTCGGGGAGCACCGCGAGGGTGTCGGCCTCCTTGCCGTCCGGGCCCCACATGTGACCGGAGGTGCGGATCATGGCCGGCATGGAGGCGTCGACGATGACATCGCTCGGTACGTGCAGGTTGGTGATGCCCTTGTCGGAGTCGACCATGGCCAGCGCGGGGCCTTCGGCGAGCTCCGCCTCGAAGGATGCCTTGATCTCGGCGCCCACGTGCGGCACCGAGTCCAGGCCCTTGAGGATGCCGCCGAGGCCGTCGTTCGGGGAGAGACCGGCCGCGGCGAGCACCTGGCCGTACTTGGCAAAGGTGTTCGGGAAGAAGGCACGGACCACGTGGCCGAAGATGATGGGGTCGGAGACCTTCATCATCGTGGCCTTGAGATGGACGGAGAACAGCACGCCCTCGGCCTTGGCGCGGGCGACCTGCGCGGTGAAGAACTCGCGCAGGGCCGCGACGCGCATGACCGCCGCGTCGACGACCTCGCCCGCGAGCACCGGCACCGACTCACGGAGCACGGTGGTGCTGCCGTCGTCACCGGCGAGCTCGATCCGCAGCGAACCGGCCTCGGTGATGACCGTGGACTTCTCGGTGGAGCGGAAGTCGTCGACGCCCATGGTGGCGACGTTCGTCTTCGAGTCGGCGGACCACTTGCCCATGCGGTGCGGGTGCGTCTTGGCGTAGTTCTTGACCGAGGCGGGGGCACGGCGGTCGGAGTTGCCCTCGCGCAGCACGGGGTTCACCGCGCTGCCCTTGACCTTGTCGTAGCGCGCGCGGACGTCCTTGTCCTCATCGGTCTGCGGGTCGTCCGGGTAGTCCGGAAGCGCGTAGCCCTGCGCCTGGAGCTCGGCGATGGCAGCCTTCAGCTGCGGGATCGAGGCCGAGATGTTCGGCAGCTTGATGATGTTGGCCTCGGGCGTCTTGGCCAGCGCACCGAGCTCGGCGAGCGCGTCGTCGATGCGCTGGCTCTCCTGGAGACGCTCGGGGAAGCCGGCGATGATGCGGCCGGCCAGCGAGATGTCACGGCTCTCGACATTGACCCCGGCCGTGGAGGCGTAGGCCTGGACGACGGGCAAGAACGAATACGTCGCCAGGGCCGGGGCCTCGTCGGTGTGTGTATAGATGATGGTCGAGTCAGTCACCCTGTGCTCCGCTCCACGTCTGCAACATTGCTTGACATCAAGATATCTCGTGATCGCAGCCGACTCGACAGGGCCCTGCCCCCTGCTTCGGCGGGAGCCGCCGCGGGTGCCCGATTCAGGGACGCCCCGACGGCGGGACCTCCTCGCCGGGCGGCACCCGCCCGGGCGGGGTGCCGCCGCCGAACGGGCGTCCGCCCAGCTCTTCCCGGTGGTGCGGGGTCAGCCAGCCGGACAGCTCGGGGCCGACGGGCACGATGCCGGTGGGGTTGATGCCGGTGTGGACCCGGTAGTAGTGCTGCTTGATGTGGCGGAAGTCGACCGTGTCACCGAATCCGGGGGTCTGGTACAGGTCCCTGGCGTACGCCCACAGGACCCGGTCCTCGGCCAGTTTCGAGCGGTTGCACTTGAAGTGTCCGTGGTAGACGGCGTCGAAGCGCACCAGCGTGGTGAACAGCCTGATGTCCGCCTCGGTGAGGGTTTCGCCGACGAGGTAGCGCCGGTCCGCGAGACGCTCGGACACCAGGTCCAGGCGGCGGAACACATCCTCGTACGCGGCTACGTAGTCGGACTGCTCCGCCGCGAAGCCCGCGCGGTACACCCCGTTGTTCACATCACGGTAGATGCCCTCCATGACCTCGTCGATCTCGTCACGCAGGGCTTCGGGATACAGATCGGGGGCGCCGGGCCGGTGCAGCGCGGTCCACTCGGTCGCGAAGTCCAGCGTGATCTGCTGGAAGTCGTTGGTGACGAGTCTGCCGCTGGGTACGTCGACGATCGCGGGCACACTGACGCCGCCGGGGTAGTCCCGTTCCCGCGCGTCGTACGCCTCGCTGAGGTATCTGATGCCGAGCACCGGGTCCCGGCCGCCCTCGTCCAGGGTGAAGCGCCAGCTGCGGTCGTCCTGGATCGGATCGGTGACGGCCAGCGAGAGCGCTCCTTCCAGCCCAAGGAGCCGCCGGGACACGAGTGCGCGGCTCGCCCACGGGCAGGCGCGGCTGACGACCAGCCGGTAGCGGCCGGCCTCGACGGGCCAGCCGTCGCGGCCGTCGGCGGTGATCCGGTCGGCGAAGTGGCTCCGGGAACGTTTGAAGGCCTTGTGCCCGTACGCCGCGTTGCCGTCGGGCTCGATACCGTTCTCTGTGCCAGTGGTGTCCGTGCCGGTGGTGCCCGTGGTGCCTGTGCCGGTGGTGCCTGTGCCGGTGGTTTCGCTCGGCTCGCTCTCCTTCATGGCGTTCTCCCTGCCGATGGAATACGGACGGATCGTTGTGCACGGCTCCTGCCCCGGCGTTCCCCGAACACGTCTGCCAGCCCTATGACCAGCGCGGCCCCGATGAAGGCTCCCGCGACGACAAGTCCGTGGTCGTACGCGGTGGCCCACCCGTCGCCGCCGAGCTGGGCGAAGAACACCGAGCCGACCGCCGCGATACCGATCGCCGAACCGACGCGCTGGCCGGTCTGGAGGGTGCCGCCGGCGCTCCCGGCCGTGGCCACCGGCACCTCGGAGAGGGTCAGCGCCTGGTTCGGGGAAATGACCAGGCCACTGCCCAGACCCGCCAGCAGCAGCGGGGCTGCCATCACCCACCCCGCGTCCCGCCCCGGTACCAGGTGCACGGCGAGCGCGGTGCCCGCCAGCCCCACGACCACCGTGATCAGCCCGGCCACGACGAGGGGGCGTCCCAGGCGGCCGACCCATCGGCCGCCCGGGCCCGCCGCGACGGCCGAACCCAGCGCGAAGGGCGTGATGGCAATCCCGGCCTGCAGGGCGGAGTAGTGCAGTCCGTTCTGCAGGTAGAGCGTGGTGATGAAGAAGATCGCGGTGAATCCGCAGAAGTACAGCAGGATCAGCAGGCAGCCGAGCCAGTAGGAGCGGACCCGGAAGAGCGACAGGTCGACGACGGGGTGTGTGCCGCGCCTGCCGCACCGGGACTCCCAGCCGATGAAGGCGGCGAGCAGTGCCGCGGCCACCGGGATCAGCAGCCATTTCCGGTCGCCCGGCCACTGCTGCGCCTGGACGAACGGCAGCAGCAGCGTCAGTACGCCCGCGCCGAGCAACAGGACCCCGAAGGGATCCAGATCGCGCAGTCGCACCCGGCCGGCCGAGGGGGTGTCCGGGAGCAGCCGCCGGGCGAGGAGGAGGCAGACGGCCCCGAGCGGCAGATTGACGTAGAACACCCAGCGCCAGCCCTCCTGGGCCCCGGCCGCCTGGATCAGCAGCCCACCCGACAGCGGGCCCACAGCGGTGGAGATGCCGACCACCGTGCCGAACATGCCGAAGGCCCGGCCGCGCTCGTGACCGGAGAACATCTGCTGGATCAACGCGGAGATCTGGGGCGAGATCATGCCTCCGGCGAGGCCCTGGGCCAATCGGGCGACGACCAGCCAGAGACTGGACTGGGAAGCCCCGCAGGCCGCCGACGCCAGGGTGAACAGGGCCAGCCCGACCATGAACACCACGCGGCGTCCCCGTGCGTCACCGAGCCGTCCGGCGGGGATCAGGAACAGACCGAAGGCGAGTGCGTAACCGGAGAGGACCCATTGCAGATCGGACTCCGAGGTGTGAAGCCCTTCCCTGATCGACGGCAGGGCGACGTTGACGATGGATACGTCCAGCAAGGTCATGAACCCCGCGATCAGACACACCGTGAGCGCCTGCCATCGGCGCGGGTCGGGGGTTCCGGAGCCTGCGGCAGAGTGATCACCCCACCCCGCAGCACCCCGGTGAGCTGCACTCTCTGCCATGGCTCGCACCCTAGGACGAAGCGGCCCGATACTCATCCCGGCAGGGCCGCGACGGCGGTATTTCCGGCATCGGACGGCGGTCCTTCCCGCATCGGACGGCGGTCCTTCCGCATCGGACCCGCGCCACTGGGCGCGCACCCGGATGTGGCGCGGCTGGTACTGAAGCGCTTCGACGAGGCGTTCGGGGGCACGGCGCAGCGCAGAAGTACCGCCCGGCCGTTCCTGTGGCGGACCGGCCGGGCGCGTGGCCGCCGCGTGGCCGTGTACGCCGGACCCGTGGGCTCACCTTCGCGCGGTCCCCGGGTTCTGCCGCTCCGGGGGCATGGTCACTCCGCGCCGCCGGCTGGCGGTGTGCCTGCGCAGGTTGTCGACCTGCTGGACGAGGTGGTCGATGCGGTCGGCGAGGTCACGATGGTCCTCCAGGTGGAGGCGCGCGTCGGCCAGCGGCCCGACGAGACGGGCGGGGTCGTCTCCGCCGAGGGCGTCGTTGAGCTCGTCGACAGCCGCCACGGCCCGCTCGGGGAGGTCGGTGAGGGAGGTGATCCGGCCGGCGAGCCGACGCAGGTCCGCCGCATTGTCCCGCGCCCAGGCGGCGACCGTGCGGTTGGCGGCGCGGCGGTCGCGGGTGGCCTGTACCCGTTGTTCACCGGTGGTGCCCAGCGGCCCCGTACGCAGCCGCAGGTAGCGGCGCTCGGCGGCCTGCCGGCTGGTGACACCGAGCGGCTGGGCGATCTCGGCCCAGCTGGCTCCGGCCTCGCGGGCGACCTCGATGAGGGACGGCTCCCATGCTGCAAGCCGTCGGCTTACGTCCCGTAGCAGAAGGAGGGCGTCCAGCGCGTCCACGCGCTCGGGCACGGCGTCCGCGGGTTCCGGGCCGTCGGGTGTGCAGGCCTGCCGCAGGACGGCGTCGATCGTGCCGAGAGCGGTGGCGGCAGCGAGGAGCGAGGCCGGAACACCGGTGGTGCCGGGGATCTCGGCTGAGGCATGCTCGTCGACTTCGGTCACGGACCAGCCCTCCCGGACGTATGCGTGTCATCGTTCGCATGACATCACACTTGTCATCCTTTGGACGACATGTTACAACCGACTTGAGGCGTATGACGAAAATGTCCGGACTCCTCCCGGAGGTGGTGCGTGATGCCGATGCGCACCAGCCCCTTCCGTGAACTCGATCGGCTCACCCGGGAGATCGCGACCGGCCGGGCGCGTCGGCTCCGACAAGCGGATCACCGCCTGACGCGTTGGATCGGTGGACCGCGGAGGGCGGGGTACACGCCCTTTCCCCCTTCCTCGCCCCGCCCGCGGTCCACGGGAAGGGGCCGCCCTTGACGCACATGCGAAGGGCAGTCGTTCCTCGAAACGGTCCAGGAACGCGGCGCCTGTCCCACGCCCCAGGAAGCGGAAGGGGTCGCTCGCAAGGGCTTGGCACTGCTCGGGGCACATCTGGTCGGAAAGGAGCGGAGCGAGCCGACCGTACGGCTCCCCGGAACGTTCGCGCTGATCCTGCTCAACCCGCCGCAGGCCGCCGAACCACTCACCCCCGAACGGTTCGTGCGCCCCCCGTCCGGCTGAGAGGCCGGCGGTGACCGGTACGCCCTTGGACGTTCGAAGGCTCCGCCGACTGCCGGAAACGCCGCACGCGCACCGCGCGGGCGACGCGTCGACCGCAAGGAGCATCGAATGTCGGCCTTCGAACGGATCACGCCGGTGACCGGCGCACCGTGCTGGGTGAACCTGATGACACACGATCTGCCTGCCGCGCAGTCCTTCTACGCGTCGGTCATGGACTGGGACTTCCGTGACAGCGACCTCGGCAGCGATTTCTCGGTGGCAACGGCGCACGGCAAGCCCGTTGCCGGAATCGGATCGCGCTGCCCCTGCATCGGCCCGCCGACGGTCTGGACACCGTACTTCGCCGTGAAGCACGCCGATGAGACGGCGAACCGGGTCAAAGAGCGCGGCGCGACCCTCGCGAACGGGCCGCTGGACCTGGGCAAGGGGCGAGCGGCGCTCGCCACGGACCGCGACGGGGCCGTCTTCGGTTTCTGGGAGGGCCCCGCCCTGGCCTGGTCGGTCGGGTACGGCAGCGCTCCCGCCCGGCTGGACCTGCAGACGCATGACGCCTTCGAGGCCGCCGGCTTCTACACAGCGGTCCTCGGCTGGGCCAGACCGCCCGGCGGTTGCATGGTCGACTACGCGCAGGACCACGTCTTCGTCCAGGTCGGCGGACGTACGGTCGTCACGCTGCGCGGCGGGGGCGTCGAATCCGCCCCCGATCCGAGGATCCGGCCCCGTTGGATCGTGGACTTCCACGTCCCGGACATCGAGCGGACCGCAGCGGCCGCGACCGCCGCCGGGGGCGAGGTCTCACCGATCGCCTCCTCGCACGCCGGCTCCCCGAAGGCCGCGTCCGTCATTCGCGACCCGGACGGCGGCCTCTTCACCGTGTCCGAGGTGTAGCGAACGGAGACGTAGTACGGAGACGCAAGAGCGAACCGGAACTGCATCTGCAACGCCAGTAGCTCTACGCGCGGCTCCACCGGGCCTTCGACCTCCTGGGCGGGGACCCGACGGGAACGCCTCGGGCACTGGCCCTGCACCCGACGGATCAACCGTATGCGCGGCCAACTCACCAGTATTTTCCCGGCGTTGGAGCGCACCCTGGACTTGGGCAACATCGGCCCGCTGATCCTGTTGACCGGCTACCAGGTCCCGGCCGCCCTGCGCCGGACCGGCGCCAAGCGGCTGGAGACCTGGCTGCGCAACCGCAAGGTTCGCGGCGCCGAGGACCTTGCCGCAGCCGCCCTCGAAGCGGCCGAGCGCCAGCACACCGCTGTCCTCGGGGAGAAGATCACCGCGCGGGTGATCCACACCCTGGCGAAGGAGGTGATGGGCCTCAATGCCGCGACCCCACCGCCCGCCGACCTCGCCGCGATCGTGTTCCACCCGGAGACCGGCCTCACCCGCAGCGACTCAAGCGGGTACGCCCTCCGCGTTCCGCGAGGCACCCCTACCGAGGCCGATCCACGGGTCTTGAGCATTGCTCCTGCTCTGCGGGGGCGTTTCGTTGGTGCACGGTCATCAGCAGTGTGCTGGGCCGCACGGTTGCCTGGGCCACTGGCCGAACCGTCTGGTTCGGCGGGAGTTCGAACCGTAGGCGCCGGACGATCGTCGCGATGGCGGTGACCAGCTCGGTGAGGGCGAACCGGTCGCCGATGCACTTGTGTTTGCCTGCCCCGAAGGGGAGATACGCCCCCGGGGTGAACGCCTTGGTCTGCGCGTCCTCCAGCCAGCGGTCCGGGTTGAAGCTGAGGGGGTCGGGAAACAGCGCGGGGTCGCGGTGCAGGGCGTGCTGGCAGTAGGCGAGTTCCGTGCCGGCGGGGAGCGACCATGGCCCCAGGCGTGTCTGGGTGACGGTGCGACGGGTGACGAGCCACCCGGTGTGGTGCAGCCGCAGCGTCTCCCGGATGACGCGGTCGAGGTAAGGCAGGTGGGGAAGGTCCTCGAGCGCGATGGGTCGGCCTTCGAGGACCGTGTCGAGTTCGTCCAGGACCGTGCGTTCGATGTCGGCGTTGCGGGTGATTTCGTACAACGCCCAGGACAGCACCGAGGCGGTGGTCTCGGTGCCCGCCACGGCCAGAGTGAGGACCTCTGAAGCGATCTGGTGCCCGGTCAGCGGGCGGCCGGTCTCCTCGTCCGTGGCGCGCAGCAGCAGGGAAAGCATGTCGCCGGTGTCCTGCCCCGAGTCCTGGAGCTCGGCCACGGCCTGGGAGATGGTGGCCCGCACGGCGTCCCGGGCGGTGGTGAACCGGCGGTTGAAGGGCAGGGGGAGCCGCTCGACCCAGTCGGGCAGCATGACGCGTGCGCCGACACCGTTCATGACCACCGAGAGGTCCTCACGCAGCCGGCGGAATGTCACCTCGTCCAGGCTGCCGGAGAAAATGGTCTTGGCGAGCATGTCGAGGGATAGCTTGACCATGGCCTCGCGGACATCGAGCTGTCGGCCCGGAGCCCAGGTGTCGACGGCTGCGGTCGTCTCGCCCCGCATGATGTCGACGTAGCGGGAGATCTCCGGGCGGCCGAAGGCGGGTTGAAGCTGGCGCCGTTTACGGACGTGTTCCTGTCCCGCCGCGGTGACGACAGAGTCGCCCAGCAGCTGGCCCATCTTCTCGAAGAACCGTCCTTTGTCGAGGCTGGGGCCGAGGTCGGTCAGCATGGTGCGGATGAGGTCGGGGTCCTGGACGATCACCGTGCGGGTGCCGGGCTGGAGAGTGATCTCGACCAGCGGGCCGTAGCGGGTGCGCAGCGAGGCAATGAAGCCGAGGTTGTCGCGCATGAGCTGTATCGCGTGACCCAGGAGCGGGACCGAGCCCGCTGCCCTGGGTATGGAGGGAGGCGCTACGAGCGTCACGAGAACATGCCACCTTTCGAAGCGGTCTTGAGCGTCCTATAGCTTCCCTGTCCGCTCCCGTGGGTAATCGGTCCGGAGCGTGGTCAATGCCACGCGGGAGGGCGTTGGTGGTGCGTGCCGCAAGGGGAGCGGTTGCCCGGCGGCCGTGCAGGCAGGGCCGGGCGGGGGACTCCTGCCGTCGACGGGCCGCTCGGTGACGGCATGTGGGAGGGGCAGGCCGGAGGCGGCGCCGGTGTCATCCCCGATCAGGACGGCGTTCTTGTCACCGATGGTCTCCACGACGTAATCGCGCAGAGCGTGTGCCGTTTGCGAAAGGATCACCGGGACACTCCGGCGCGAGGCCCTTGACCACCTGCTGATCCTGAACGAAGCCCACGCTCGACGCGTGCTCGACGTCTACGCCTTCCACTACAACGGCCATCGCCCCCACCAGGCCCGGGGACAACTTCCTCCCCTCGCCCAGGAGCACCCGGCGTCCTCGACCGACTTGACCGCGCACCGACTCCTCCGCACCCGAGTACTGGGCGGCGTCATCAACGAGTACAGATACGCGGCTTGACCAGCAGCGATGAGTTTCTGAACGGCACAGGCTGGAACGTCCCCCTACACCACGTGCTGACGAGGCCCGGTGTACGCATAGACACCGACGTCCGGCCACAACCGAACGCATCCTGATTCGGACCTTGGCGCGCCCATGACGTTCTCGCACGTGCCCTTCGCTGCCGCAAGGCCGATACTGCCGACAGGAGCAGGTCAGCCGAGACCCGCCCGACCATCCAGCTAACCTGACGGCTCGTCACCAAAGTCGTGTCAGCATCAGTACCGCCAGAACCCGCTCACGACCGCCACGGACAGCCGAGATCACGATCTACCCATACTCACTCTGAACAGCGAAAACGCAGGACAACAACCCGCCTGCTCCCCTGCCTAGGAGATACCCGTGAGGATGCTCATCAACGTCCCGCAGTTTGGCGCGGCCGCAGGTCAGGCCCATGCTCGGAGGCCGTTGGTCAGCAAACTCCCAGCATGGGTCAGGAGACGTGTACTTGGCGACCCAGCTCGTCCGCGGAATGGGCAGCTTCTTCAAGAACTGCGCCTGCGCCCGCCAGAACCGTTGCGCCCACCCGTACGCCATTCGCTACCGCGATGCTGCCGGGCGCCAACGTGAGGAGACCGGGTACGCGACACAACAGTCGGCACTCGACCGGCTGACCAAAGTCTACGAGGAGAAGCGGACCACTCCTCGCGCCCAGGCCGACCTGAAGCGTGAGATTGGCAAGCAGCGCTTCAGGCACTACGCCTCCACGTGGCTCACCTGGCAACGTCATTACGCCCCCGGCAGCGTGCGCTCGGTCACTCAAGTGCTCAACGGCCAGATCCTGCCGGTGCTCGAGTCTCGGCGGATGAACACGTTCACGGCGACGGTCGTCGACGACTTCATCATGTCGATGGAGGAACGTTCCGTCGGGCTGGCGGCCCAACAGAACGCATTCGACACCCTGAAGAAGATCCTTCTCGACGCACGTCGTCGCGGCGGAATCACCGAGGACCCTTTCGAAGGTGTCATCCCGCCTGAGTACATCCCCCGCAAGATCACCATCCCGACGCTGGACGAGATACATGCCCTGAAGGCCGTCAGCAGCGACGGGCTCCGGCTCGTCATCGACCTCATGTCCGGCTGCGGTCTCCGCAACGGGGAGGCATACGCCGCACCCTCACTCGATTTCATAGCGCCTCGTGGCGCACCACGGGATGTCGCACAGATCCACGGAGACACGCGGCGCACCGCAGCGGTCGTCGCCAGGGGGCGTCGACCGCCGACGTCGGGGCGTCGATCCGGCCGGTTCTGCGCTCAGCGGATGTGCCGGGCCAGGCCCGTCGCCCTGGTCATCAGCCATTCGAGTGGTCCGCGCTGCTGGAAGCGCGACCAGACGGTCGCGAACACGATGGCGGCCGCGATGAAGCCGAGCAGGACATACAGGGGCGATCCGGGTAGTTCCTCGATGCCCAGGAACCGGATGGCGACGAGGTGGAAGACATACGCGGTCAGCGACATGGAACCGACTGCGATGACCGGCCGGGCAAGGGACTGGAGCCGCGGGAGGGCGTCCGTCAGAGCCAGACACGCGGTCACGGCCATGATCGCCACACCGGTGTTGCCCAGTATCGACAGGGTGGTCTCACTGTGCGGGGAGGCAGCCAGCAGCCAGGCGGGGGTGTCACCGGACGGAGAACCCGCGATGTCGGACCACCACACGCTCGCCCCACCCGCGCCGATGGCGTCGGCGGCGCCGGGAAAGACGTGCAGCGCCAGCCAGGAGCCTCCGTAGCCGATGATCATGAGGGCGGCACCCGTGAGGGCCAGGCGTATCCGGACAGCGGTGGCAGCCAGGTCCAGGCGGGCCACGGCCATGCCGGCGATCACGAACGGGATCCAGGTCAGGGCCGGGTAGGCGCCGGTGAAGAGCAGCGAGACGATGCCGTCGGGCTCACCGGGCGAGCGAACGTCGCTGTCGCCGATCGCCTGCTGCACCACGTAGAGCACCTGGGGCAGGACGACGGCCGTTCCCGCGGCGATCGCCGCCAAGGGGCCGGCGCCAAGCCGGTACAGCGGCAGTACGAGCAGGAAGTACAGGCCGTAGAAGGCAAGGATCACATCGACCGGGGTGCCGCTCATGGTCAGCACGGTGCCCAGGGCCAGAAGGATCACGGCCCGGATCACCAGCTTGGCCACTGCCTGGCGCCCGGCCCGCCCCGTCTTCGACGTCCTGCGCCCCGTGATGAGAACAACGGCGAAGCCCGCCAGGAAGGCGAAGAGCGCGGAGGACCTGCCGTGGGCCAGCTCCATCAGGAAGCCGGTCACACCGCCCTGGTCAGGGTCGGGCCCCACATGAGCCGCGTACATGCCGAACACCGCGAGCCCGCGGGCCAGGTCCAGCCCGATCAGTCGGCCCGCCGGTGCCTTCCCGCTGTCGCGCACGGGGGCCGGGGCGTCTACCACAGGAGCTGCGACGTCTGAGTACTGAGTCATGCCTTCCAGGTTTGAGAGTGGGCTGATCGCCGGGTATCCGGCAGATGTCCGGGCTACCCCGGCCATCCGGCGGAGGCCCACCTGCCGGGTGTCTGGAGCCGCTGCTCGCGGAGCCTCCCTGGTCATCCGGGGCTTGGGGCTCGGTGCTCTCGGTGCAGCAGTGCAGCAGGCATGGACAGCCATCGGCGTGTGTAATTCGAATGTACAGCCGACGGCCGCGAACAGACTGCGAGGTGGAACACATGTGATCCGCCTCGTGGTGGTGGACGGCGAGGCACTGCTCCGATCCGGCTTCCGGCTCATCCTCAACGCGGCCGACGACATCGAGGTCGTCGCGACCGCGACCGGTGCCGGCCGTCGACACCGTCCGCGCGGAGCGCCCGGACGTAGACCTGTCCGGCATCCGGATGCCGGACATCGCCAGCCTCACAACTGGAAACCGGCGGCACCGGAGTTCAGGGCGGCCAGGACGTACTCGTTGCTGCCCAAGCCGGTCGGCATGGGCATCACAAGTGTGTCGGGCATCATACGCAGCTCGCGCTGGAAGGACACCGAGCCGGACCAGCCGGCCCGTTTGGTGCCCACTCTGGCCGTTGGCCGCGGTGCCCTCGTCGCACAGGGCCTGTCCCACGCGATGCGGGTTTACGCGCCGCAGCCCCTCCGCGCTGAGCTTGATGTTCACCCTCGCTCGTCACCCGACCTGGTTTCGGGCGCACGTGACGCGGCCGCCCCCCGACGCTTCGAGATGTTGAGTGACGGAGGGTGAAGGAATGGTCGCAGAGCATGAACGGCCCTGCCGATGTACGACGCGGTCAATCACGGCCGGCTGGAGCCGTGCCGCCTGCGCAGGCTGCCGGCCTCCACGCCACCGAGGTGACGGCGAGACGGGCCGCTTTTGCGCGACACGCTGAGTGATGGCATTGTCGCATTTGGTCACTATGAGGGCAGGTAACGGATCCCATCCTCTGCCCGGAGTTGTGACAAATCCCGTGCACTGCCCGCCCGCTCCCACGTGATCAGGGATGGACTGTGGCGGGCCCGTGAACAACACCTACGCAGAGGCGGTAGCTGTCCCATGGCACAGGAAGCCAGGATCGACGTCGAACTGACGTGGAAGCAGGCCGAGGAGAAGTCCTCGGCGGACAAGGTGGCGGAGTTCGCCAAGAACCTGCCGCAAGGCCCTTGGTTCGGCACCCCGACGGGCGTGGCGCGCAAAAGCGACCGGCAGCCGAAGCACACCTGGCCGCTTCGGTCCGCCCGACCGTACCGGCGGGAGGTGGCCCTCGGCGAGGCTGCGGTCTACCTCGCCGACGGCCACGACGAGCTGGAGCGGCCGTTCATCTTCGCGGACGGCTTCAACTACGGCCGCAGTGACCTGCCGGGGCTGTTCGCCCACTTCAACGCGCCCTACCCGGGCAGCAACGTGGGCTTCCTCGAGCAGCTGCTCACCGCGGGCATCGACGTTGTCCTGGTCGGCTTCGAGGAGCGCCACACCTACATCCAGGCCAACGCCGGGGTGGTGATCAGCGCCATCAACAGGGTCATCCAAGAGAGGCAGGGCGGTGAGCCACTGATCGTCGGCGGGGTCAGCATGGGCGGCATCATCACCCGCTACGCCCTCGCCGAGATGGAGAACCAGCACCAGGACCACCAGACCGCGACCTACCTCTCCTGGGACTCCCCACACAACGGCGCCTGGATCCCGCTGATCCTCCAGCAGATGGCCTACTTCTTCGAGTCGCTGCCGGCCAAGCCCGGCAAGGTCAAGGAGGCCGAGCTGATCAGGAGCCCCGCCGCGCAGCAGCTGCTGTACGCATGGGTCCCGGACGCGAAGTACGAAGGCCCCGTCGCCACCTCCAGCGAACTGCGCACGCAGTTCCTGGCCGAACTGCGCGACCTCGGCCAGTTCCCGCGACGGCCGCGCAAGCTGGGCGTGGCCAACGGCACCGGCAACGGCACCGGCCGCGACCTGCCGGCCGGCACGGAGGTGTTCAAGCGGCAGGTGCCGCTGGTCGTCTACGCCCAGGCGAACTTCCAGCCCGACGGCGGAACACGCAAGCCGATCGGTGAGATGCGGGCCGTCGGCCAGGTCCGACGGGGCTTCACCTCGTATGTTCCCGGCCTTGACGGCACGCCCGGTGGCACCCTCGGCTCCTTCGGCAATATCGCCGCGGCACTCGGGGCTGACATCCCGGAGAAGTACAAGTTCAGCTGCTTCGTCCCTTCCGTGAGTGCGGTCGCGCTGGACTACGACCCGGCCAAGTGGGACGTCGACCCGTACGAGAAGGTCGAGGAAGCCGACGAGAAGAGCGCGCTCGACGAGTTCAAGTGCGACAGCGAGAACACCGAGCACAGCCAGGTGACCAAGCCACTGGTCGACTGGATCATGGAGCGAATCGTCCACTGATACCGACAACTTGGACAGTGCGCGACTTCGGCGGGCTACCAGCCCGGGGTGGCCGCACTGCGGCATTCCGGACGGCGGACCAAAGCGCAGGGCTGCGTCATTCTCGCGGCTGGGTGTCCGGTGGAAGACCACGGCAAGTCCGGGCTGGGACGTGGCCAAGCACGGTGTTCGACGATCGCTCCATCCATGCCACGGAGACTCGTCGGCACCGGCTTGACCACGTCCCAGCCCCTCAGCAACTCGCGCTAGGCACGACTTCTTCGACCGCTTCGAGCCTCCGGCTCCCGACAAGGAAGCGGTCATCTACACCGGCGCCCCGGACACCGTGCTCCCAGTGGACATCCCCCATGCAAACGCCGCACAGCTCCTCCGCACGGACACCGGACAGATATTCGTCATCACGTAGTCGCGGCAGGCGACCAGGTACTTCCGCGCCCAGGGCAGGTCCTCGCGCCAGCGGCCGAAGAACGCCTTCATCGCCGCCTGCGACGGCGGGATCTGCAACCCTAAGTCACCACGATGCCGGGGCCAGTTGAATGGGCCGGTTCGGCGACTCCACCACGGCGCCGAACCGGCCCAGGATCTCGCCCGCGTTCCGCTGCTCCAGGAACGCGAAGTACCCGTCGATCTTGACGATCTTGTACCGCATCGTCGACTGAGCCCGCTTCCCCGGCCCGGCGAAGTACCTATCGACCTCACGGGACGAGAGCTGCCACGGCACCGTGCCGTAGAACTCGCAGACCTCGATCACCGGCTTGATCAAACCGTCCAGCGTCTCCTGCGCCAGCCCGGCCGCGTCCCTGGCCCACTGATACTCCGACAGTGTGTCCAGGAAGGAGCTCTCCTCGTCGAACGCCGAGATCCGCGCCTGCCGGCGCCGTTGGAGCGTTACGACGTCCGCGAGCGCTGCGACCAGCAGGCCCGTAGCGTCGACGGGCTTCTCGATCAGGACGTCAGGGTGACCCACCGACCGGTGCCGCCTGTCTCGACGCATTCCTGATACGGATTCAGCGGACCCGGCTGTTCCCGACAGCTCCAGACAGATCCTGCGGCGTGGACGCTCGTGGCCCCTTCGCCGCCGCTGTCACGGTTCCCCCAGAGCGAGGCATGGAGCAGGACCGTGGCCCGCTCATCGGCTGGCGCGTCTGCGAGCGCGTCCAGGGCCCGCAGCTCCTCCCCCACCGCCTCGCCGCACAGTTCGGCCTGCTTGAACGGCGCGAAGGGGTCGACTCCCTGCCATGGCCCGTTACCGAAGTACCCGACCGCGCCGAGGAGCCTGCGGTAGAAGTAGCTCTCCGCCCACAGGAAGGGCACGTCGTACCAGGATCGCCCGAAGTGCTCCCGCCCCGAGTCCGCCCAGTGCTCGTGATAGTGGTCCTCGGGGTCGAGCGGTTCGACAGCACCGTTGGTGATCTCGTCCAGCAGGTCATCGAGGGCCTCGTGCTGCCGACGGCTGTACGGGAAGGCGGCTCGTACTTGCTGGATGAGGGCAGGGTGGCGGTTGGCAAGGACACCCCAGGCGAACGAGCCGGGCTTGTTGCTCATGATGACCGGCGGACTTGCCGCAACGGCCGGACCGGAGTCGGCTCCGGCCCCTTCGCCCGCGGTGTGGGGGCCTCTGTCTTCCATGGCGTCCAGCCCTTCGCAAATCGCCAACCGGAGCGTCAAGCTCCTGATTGCTGGTCTTCTCCAGGTCTCCCACATCGGCTTGCCCGCTGGCAACAAAAGTGTTGAGTCCCGGCAAGCCCCCTGCCGGCCCCGCCCGTCGAGGACCGCCAGGATGCGCAGCAGCGGACGGCCGGTGGTGTGCAACTGGTCGAGCAGCCGGGCCAGTTCGTCGGCGGTCTCCTCCACGAGGCCTTCGCGGCGGCCTGTGATGCCGGGCCGCAGGGAGTCCGTGCGCCACTGGGCGACATGGTCGCGGTAGGTGGCGAGCGGCTCGCTGATCTGCTCCTCCCAGGCGGCCCTTCCCGTTTCCAGGTGTGCGCGGGCGGCGGCGACGGCGGCCGGCGCGAGGGCCAGACCGGCCTGTACGTCCTGGACGGAGCCCTGATCTCCGGCACGACAGGAGCCTGCAACCCGTGGTGATCGTTGCCGCGGTGGCCGAGCGGGCCATGGACGCCATCACCGCACAGGACATCGGCACGATCATCCGAGCTGAAGCGCGGCGGGCCGCGGGAGGGATGCCTCAGAGCCGGCGGGCTGACCTCCGCCGTCCGCTCACCCGGCACCGGGGCCGGCGAGTCCGAGGTCATAGGCGAGGATCACGGCCTGGATGCGGTCGCGGGCGCCGATCTTGGCCAGGACGCGGCCCACGTGTGTCTTGACGGTGGACTCGGACACGACGAAGCGGGTGGCGATCTCACCGTTGGTCCAGCCTTTGCCGATGGCGACGAGGATCTCGCGCTCGCGTTCGGTGAGGGCATCCAGTCTCGGGTCCTCCTCGGAGTCGCTCCGGCGAGCGGGCACGTGCTGGGCGTACTCGTCCAGGAGGCGGCGGGTGAGAGCCGGCGCGATGACGGCGTCGCCGACGGCGACGGCGCGGATGCCGGCGAGGAGTTCCTCGGGGCGCGCGTCCTTGAGGAGGAAGCCGCTGGCTCCGGCCCGGAGGGCGGCGTGGACGTATTCGTCGAGGTCGAAAGTGGTCAGCACGAGAACGCGGGAGCGGCCGCCGGCGGCGGTGATCCGGCGAGTGGCCTCGATGCCGTCCATACCGGGCATGCGTACGTCCATGAGGACGACGTCGGGACGCAGCTCGGTGGTCTTGCGAACGGCCTCGGTACCGTGCGCGGCCTCGCCGACCACCTCCGTCTCGGGGATGGAGTCGAGCAGCACCCGGAAGCCGTAGCGCTGCAGCGGCTGGTCGTCCACGATGAGCACGGTGGTCACCGGGCACCGGCCCCGGGTGTCATGTCGAGGGTGGCCTCCACCGCCCATCCCCCGCCGGTCGCGGGTCCGGCGCTGACGTTCCCTCCGTAGAGCGCCACTCGTTCTCGCATGCCCACCAGTCCGTGTCCTTCCTCGTTCGATGGTCCGGGGCGTCCGGCCGGGCCGTCGTCCCGCACCCGGATGACCAGCCGGACATCCTCGACGACCACCGACAGTTTCACCCGCGTACCGGCCCCGGCGTGCTTCAGGCTGTTCGTGAGGGCTTCCTGAACGATGCGGTAGACCGTCAACTGCATCCCGCCGTCCAGGGCGCCCAGGTCGCCGGCGGTCCGGTAGACGACGTCCAGGCCGGCGGTGCGCACACCGTCGCACAGCGCCTCGATGTCCATGAGAACGGGCTGCGGACTCAGTTCAGGCGTGACGGGAGGGCCGTCCGACGCCTCCCGCAGCACGCCGAGCACGCGTCGCAGTTCGCCGAGAGCAGTCCGGCCTGTGTCGCCGATGAGCTGCAGGGCCTCTTTGCCGCGTTCGGGAGCCGCATCCGTGGCATACACGCCGGCGTCGGCGAGGGTGATCATGACGGCCAGGTTGTGGCCGACGATGTCGTGCATCTCACGGGCCACCCGCGTCCGCTCGGTGGCGGCCGCGAGCCTGCTGCGCTGGTCACGTTCGATCTCCAGGCGGGCCGCCCGCTCCCGCAGCCCCGCGAGCTGGGCCCTGCGGGTCCGTACCATCAGGCCGAGCGCCAGGGCCGCAGTCGCGGTGCTCAGCAGGAAGAACAGCGCGTCCCAGACGGACACCGCCGCCGACGCGCGCACCGCGACCAGCACTGTCCCCGCTGCCATGATCCCGCAGGCCCACGGCAACTGCCGCAGCTGCCCGTGCAGGGCGAGGCTGTACAGGGCGATGAACAGGGCGACGTCCGCGCGCAGCGCGGCGCCCAGCGACCACTGGAGGACGAACACGGCCGCAATGGTGCCGAAGGCCGCCAGGGGCCTGCGCCGACGCCACAGTAGCGGCAGCACCAGACCGGCCTGCAGGACCAGAATGACCGCCAGGGGAAGCCGGGTGAAGGCGAGTCGGAACCGGCGTGGACCGTCGCCGTCCCCAGCGCCGCCGTGCAACAGGTCCGGCAGGCAGAACATGAAGAAGACCAGCATCACCACCGTGGTGTCCAGCACCCATGGATGTGCCCGGTCCGCCTTCCGCAGCCGCTGGCCGCCCCGGGAAAGCCGGGCGACCAGCGGCCCCATCCCGCCGGCTTCGTCGGCGGACGTGGTCGTCATCAAGGAGGTCACCTGTCCATGATGCAGGCGGTCAGACGTCGCTGCGCACGAGCCGGTACGCCGCCCCCGCCAGGGCGAGTGCCGTCCAACCGAGGAAGACCAGCAGCCCGGCCGTGGGCGACAGGGTGGTGGTGTCGTGGGTCAGGGCGAACATCGACTCGCCCGCGTTGCTCGGCAGGTAGGGACTGATGTCGTCCTGCCAGGAGCTGGGGAGCAGCGAGACAAGCCCCGGGATCAGCATCAGGGCGGCGACCAGCACCGAGATGCCGCCGGCCACCGACCGCAGCAGCGCGCCCAAAGCGGTGCCGATCACGCCGACCAGAGCGAGGTAGAGCCCGGCGCCCAGCAGGCTTCGTACGACTCCCGCGTCCGTCAGGCCCATCGCGGCGGGGGTGCCGGAGACGATGCCGCCGCCGAACAGGAAGGCGAGGAATGCGCCGAACGTGCCGACCACTAGCGCGACCAACCCGAACACGGCCGCCTTGGACCACAGCACCGGCAGCCGGCGCGGTACGGCCGCCAGCGTCGAGCGGATCACGCCGGTGGAGTACTCCCCCGCCGTGACCAGCACGCCGAGCACACCCAGGGCGAGCTGGGCGAAGTTGGTGCCGAAGAGGGACAGGCTCACGGCCGTGGAGTCTGCGAAGTCCCGGTCCAGGTGACCGGAGCCGATGCCGGCCTTGTAGCGGCTCGCGGCGATCAGCCCGAAGGCGACGAGAAAGAGCAGGCCGAGGCCCACGGTGATCCACGTCGAGCGCAGCGACCACAGCTTGGCCCACTCCGAGGACAGCACGCGCCGTCCGGTCACCCGGTAGGCGGGGCGGGCGGGGCCGGACGGGGGCGCCTCGACGGTCGCGGTGAGGGTACTCATGCCGCCCTCCCGTCGGCCGCGAGGAAGTCGATGCCGGTCGTGGAGCCGTGGTACTCCACGGCATCCCTGGTCAGGTTCATGAACGCCTCCTCCAACGACACCGTCCGCGCGCTCAGTTCGAACAGCGCGATCCCGTGCTCGGCCGCCTTCAGGCCGATCTCGCGGGCGGTCAGCCCGGTCACCTGAAGTTCCTCGGAGCCGGCGCGGCCTGTGGCGTCGACACCGGGACCGGCCAGTACGTCCCGTAGCCTCGCGGGGTCCTGCGTGGCCACCTTCACCATGTCGCCGCCCGCCTCGCGGACGAGGTCCCGCACGGTCGTGTCGGCCAGCAGCCGGCCACGACCCACGATGATGAGATGGTCCGCCACCAGGGCCATCTCGCTCATCAGATGGGACGACACGAACACGGTCCGGCCCTCCTCAGCGAGCGCCTTCAGCAGGTTGCGGATCCAGAGCACGCCTTCCGGGTCCAGCCCGTTGACCGGCTCGTCCAGCATCACCGTCTGCGGATCGCCCAGAAGTGCCGCCGCGATGCCGAGCCGCTGGCCCATCCCGAGGGAGAAGGCACCTGCCCGCTTCTTCGCCACACTCCCCAGCCCCGCGAGGTCGATGACCTCGTCGACCCGGCGACGGGGAATCCCATGCGTGAGCGCGAGCGCCTTCAGGTGATTGTGGGCCGAGCGGCCCGGGTGAATCGATTTCGCTTCCAGAAGGGCCCCGACCTCCTGAAGCGGTGCCTCGTGCCGGGCGTAGTGGCGGCCGTTGACCGTGACGGAGCCGCTCGACGGGGCATCGAGCCCGACGATCATCCGCATGGTCGTCGACTTCCCGGCGCCGTTGGGCCCCAGGAAACCGGTCACCATACCCGGCCTGACGGCGAAGTCCAGCCCGTCGACGGCAGTCTTCTCCCCGTACCTCTTGGTCAGCTGCTGTGCGTCGATCATTCGCGTTTCTTCCTGTCGGAGACCGGCGCCCGTCCGTCGCCCCTGACGCCTCACCGACAACGCTAGGGACCAAAGCGCCCCGATTCGGTAGTACCGCGGACTGATCCGCGCCCGTCAGGTCGTACCCCGGTACTACGTGACGCCGCTCCGGCGCGCACGCTGTTCAGGTTGTGTTCAGGCACGGAGTGCCATCGTGCGGATCATGACCGCTGAGCACGTCCTCGACGACCGGCCCCTCGTCCCCGTACGCCGGATGGCGAACAAGGTGCCAGAGGTGACCGTCTACTTCTGGATCATCAAGGTGCTGACCACCGGCATGGGCGAGACGGCGTCGGACCTCCTGGCCCGGCTGCTCGGCCCGGTGCCGGCGGTCGTGCTCGGCGGCCTTGCCCTGGCGGCCGCCCTCGCCGTGCAGTTCGCTCTCCGCCGGTACGTCGCCTGGGCCTACTGGACCGCCGTCGTCATGGTCAGCGTGTTCGGCACCATGGCAGCCGACGTCCTGCACGTTGGCCTCGGCGTACCGTACGCCGTGTCGGCGCCGGCCTTCCTCGCCGTACTGGCCGCGGTCTTCGTCCTCTGGTACGCGAGCGAGCGGACCCTGTCGATCCACAGCATCCGCACTCGCCGCCGCGAGACGTTCTACTGGGCGGCCGTCCTCGCCACCTTCGCCCTCGGCACCGCCGCGGGCGACCTGACCGCCACCGTCGGCTTCGGCTACCGGGGCTCGGTCGCCCTTTTCGCGGCCGCCATCTGCGTGCCCGCCCTCGCCCACCGCTTCGGCGCCCTGAACGCGGTAACCGCCTTCTGGACCGCGTACGTCATCACCCGCCCCCTCGGCGCCTCCCTCGCCGACTGGATGGCACTCGGGCACGCCCGCGGCGGCCTCGGCCTCGGACTGTCGCCGGTCACCCTCGCGTGGACGGCCGCGATCGTCGGATTCATCGGCTACCTGGCCGTGTCACAGCGCGACACGCGCGCCCACGCCGCAGCCTGAGGGTCAGAACGCGCCACGGTACGGGTTGGCCACCGCCCGCGGATCCGCCGAGACCAAGCATCGGCGGCGATTCCCGAGCCGAACTCGAATGGTCATGGTCCATGAAGGCCGTCATCCGTCGACTGCTGGAGCCGACGGCGCACGCGCGTACCGTTCTCACCGGTGGATACGCCGTGCGGGCGCAGCGCCTCGTGAACCGCCCCAGCCAGGACCTCGATGTCGCCACCGAGAACCCGGCGCCCATGGCCGACATCGCGGCGGCGCTCCGTGGCGGTCTCGAAGCCCGGGGCTGGCAAGTGCGGGCACTGGAGACCGCCCCGCTGTCCGCCCGCTTCACCGTGTCCGACCCGGCCACCGGGCGGGAGTACGAAGTCGACATCCTCAAGGAGATCTTCTGGCGGCCGGTCGCCCAGAGCCCGTACGGCCCGTGCTCGCGGAGGAGGACGTGATCGGGACCAAGGTCCGTGCGCTTGCCGACCGTGGAGCGCCCCGAGATCTGATCGACGTGTTCGCAGCCTCCCGCCGCTGGACCACTGCCGAGCTCGAGGAGTTCGGCCGCCGCCACGCCCGTGGGCGCTTCGAGCGCGAGGATCCGGAGTCGAACCTCACGGGCGCCGAGTGGACCGACGACGAAGCCTTCGCCGCCTATGGGCTCGATGCCGCCACCATCACCGCTCTCCGTGCCTGGGCCGTGGAGTGGGCCGACGTCCTCGCGACCCGAATCCTCGAAGAGTCCGATGACCCGGACATCGACTGATCGAATCCGGACGAGACCGCATCTGCAAGCTGCCGACGAGACCGACCAGCTCCAAGAGCTCTCGGTCACCTGGACGAGCTACGAATCCCGGCATCACGCTGCGTCTGCACACGTCGAGGGCTGCGACAACCCTGGCCGGTAGGGGTGCTCCCGAGCGCCTGCGCCGCCCGCGAATGGTCGCGAGGACACAGGATATCCACTGCGGGCGACGTCGGGACCGTGTGTGCCCAAAAGGACGGTAGCCGCACAACCGGGTTTGAGCTGGGCACACGGACAGCGCCATGATGGGGCCGTTCGAGTGGCCCCGGAGCGGTGGGAGCAGCAGATGCGGCAAGGCGGGAAGACAGCCCCGTCCGATCTCCAGTTGAAAATCGTGCTGCACAGTACGAGACCGCCCCTGTGGCGGCGCCTTGTGCTGCCGTCCGACACGTCACTCGGGACGCTGCACGACGCCATCCAGGTCGCCTTCGGATGGCACGGTGGCCATCTGCACCTCTTCACCGACGAGTTCGGCCGGGGGTACGGCGACACGGCCCGACTCACCGACATCGATCTCGGCTTCGGCCGCGGGGTCGGCGACGAGGACGCCACCGCGCTCGGCGACGTGCTGGCCGAGGAGGGAGCACGGCTGCGCTATGTCTACGACTTCGGCGACGACTGGGAGCACGGGATCACGCTGGAGAAGACACTGCCCCGCCCGGACGGCGCGGAGCGGACGGTGCGCTGCGTCGGCGGGCGTCGTGCCGATGTACCGGCCGAGGACATCGGCGGCGTGTGGGGGCTGGCCGAGGTGCTGGAGTTCCTCGACACCCCGGACGGGGCCGGGGATGGCCCGTACGGTGAGCTCGTCGCCGAACTGCGGGCAGCCGGTTACGATCCGGCGGCCTTCGACCGGGACGGGATCACCGCGCGGCTGGCCCGGTTGACGCCGGACACGGTGTCCGGCAGAGCGAAGCCGCCGGCCGGTGATCGGGCCGGGCGCGGCGGTGTCCGTCGGCTGACCGCCGAGGACGTGGCGTTGTGTACCTGCGGGCAGTGCGGGGTGGGCGATCCGGTCGATGCCGGAGTCGACGGACCGGCCGAGGATGTGCCTGTGCTGCGCCCGGTGACCCTGGCACCGCAGGAGGACCTTGTCGCTGCCGTGCGGGGTGTTCCGCTCTTCGACGCGGCGCTGCGGCTCGCCGCCTGGTGCCGCGAGGGACGGCAGGTCACCGCCGGCCGGGTGCTGCGGCCCGCGCTCGCCCGTGAGGCTGTCGAGGAGCTCCAGCTGTGGAAGCTGGTCGACGACGACTCGCCGTATGCCGATGCCGTCGCGCGGGCTCGTGCGTTGAAATCGCTGCGCAGCGCCAAGGACGTTTCCGTTCTCGATGATCCGTGGTGGCTCGCCGTGGATGGCGGGTTGATCACGATCAGCGGGGGCCGCGCGTGGGGTGGCGCGGCAACCGACTTCACCGGTGAGGACCTTCCGGAGTTCTGGGCCGCCACTATGGGCGATCTGCTGGAGGAGATCGGTGAGACGGGGGTGCTGGACGGGTGGCACGGTGAGCTGGGCGAGCTGACGGCCGAGATCGCCGACTCACTGGTCGGCCTGCTGTACGACGCCCCGGACGACGCCTGGGTGGATGTCGACGACCTGCGTGCGAAGGCCCGCGAGGTGGGCGCGAACGGGCCGGAGTTGGATCTCTTCCAGGCGCTGTTCGCGGCGTCCTTCCGCGAGCTCGGGGAAGGGCTCGCCCTGCTGGGTGCGGTGGAGTACGAGCCCGGTGACGGCGGCGATTCGGCCGCGGAGACTCTGCGCACACTCCTGAACTCCGTGGTCGGACAGGAACTGGGCGGCGGTTCGGGAACCTCGACGGCGGCGTCGGACCGGTCGTGGGACGACAAGCGCGGGCACCGCATGCGGCTCACCCCGCTCGGCCGCTACGGGCTCCGCGCCTATCTGATGGAGTGCGGTGTGCCCGCGCCCCTGCTCGGTGAGTACGCCGAAGCCGACGCCGGCGTTCTGCTCCAGGGGCTCCTGGGCTACTCCCCCGAGGAGATGCGCCGGGAGGTCGAAGGGTGGCTGGCACACCGTACGGCGGCGGATGCCGCGGTAGGGCTGCTCGACGCATGCGCGGGAGACGGCTCCGAGGCAGCGGCGAAGCGTGCCGTGGCCCAACTGGTGCTGGCCGACCTCGACGACCCCCGGGCACGGCGCGTGCTGCGCAAGGCAGCGGACTCCGACGTCGAGGGGTGTCGCCAGGTGGCCGCCGCGACCCTGGGCGCACGCCTTGGGGCAGAAGCACACGTGGACCCGGCGTGGGCGGAGGAGGCCGGATTGTGGCTGCTCATGGACGGACTGTCGATCCTCGCCGGTGCTCAGGAGAGCGAGGAGCTGACCCAGGGCTTCCTGGAGAACTGGAACACGGCGCCGGAGGCGCTCGAACGGCGGGTGGACGAGCTGTGGCGAGTGGAGCACCCGGCCACCCCCCTCGTGCTCGCCGAACTGGGTGAGGGCCTGCGCGGCGTCGACAAGCGACTGGCCAAACGCATGCGTACCGCGGCGAACAAGGCTCAATCCCGCCGGTGACAGCAGCGGCGGGACTGCTGGTGGCCGAAGGCGCGGTGAAGACCGCCTGGACGACGGTGAGGCGAAAGAGAGTGGCACGAGTCCTCGTACGGGAGCAGGGCACAGGCACAAGGAGTGTGCCGCGATGGGCCGCCCCGGAGTCGGCTGCCTGGGCGCGGAGTCGACTCAACGACGGCTGGGCGGCGGTGTTCCTGCCCGGCGAGCCCGCCCGCCTCGGCCGGTTGCTGCTCTGGCAGCCCGCAGGGGCAGCCACTGCCGAGGGCATGGCACCCGCTGTCGTCGAAACCGAGGCGGCGGAGCTGGTGCTGCCGCACGGCCGCTCGGTCAGACGGCGCAAGGTGGAGGGCTACGCACTGCCCGTCGCCCTCGCTGTCGCCGCGCTGTCCGGGGCACAGCCGCCGCACCCGTCCGCCGCCGCCTGGCAATCCGCCGCCCGCTTGGCGCTGCGACTGCTCGCCGACGGCCGTCTCCACCCGGCCCTCACCGACGCCGGCTACGACACCTGGAAGGCGGGCCCCTTCACCGCCGCCCAGCGGCAGACCCTGGACGCCCTCGCCGCCGCGTTCCCGCCACACGCCCACTGCCTACCCGAGCCCGGGCCTGCGCCGCTGCGGATCGCCGAACCGGCCGCGCTGGTACGCCAGTTCTGCGACGCGGTCGCCGACGAACTGGTCCGTGCTCCCGCCGTTCCGCTCGCCATGGGAGCCCTGCCGTACGCCTGGCGAGAGACGCGTGCGGTGCCCGCGCTGCGCGAGTGGGCCGAGGAGACGGCCGCCGCGTTCACCGCCGACGTCAGGGTCTCGTTGCGGGTCGACGTACCCGAGGGGCGGCGTCGGCAGTTCCGGGCCGTCCTGCAGTTGCACACCGCGGCGGATCCAGCGCTCGTCGTGGAGGCCGCACGGCTGTGGAGCGAGCCGGCCGAGACCGAGCGCCTGCTCGGCCCGCGCGCCGAGACCGAGACGCTGCTCGCACTGCGTCGTGGCGCTCGCGTCTGGCCACCGCTCGACCGGCTTCTGAAAGACGCCGCTCCGGACCAACTGCGGCTGACCGACGACGAAGCCTTCGACCTGCTGGGCGACGCCACCGACACGTTGCGCGCCGCCGGTATCGACGTGCACTGGCCGCGCGAGCTGGTCAAGGCACTCACCGCGACCGCGGAGATCGGGCAGCGCACCGCGCCCGGTTCCAGCGCCGGCGGCATGCTCGACGCCGACGCCCTCCTCGACTTCCGCTGGCAGCTCTCGCCCGGCGGGGAACCGCTCACCGAGGCCGAGATGGACGCCCTCGCCGAGGCACGCCGCCCCCTCGTCCGGCTGCGCGACCAGTGGGTGGTCGCGGACCCGAAGCTGGTGGCCCGCGCCAGGCGCCGCCGGATGGAACCGCTCACCCCCATGGAGGCGCTGGGCGCCGCGCTGACCGGCGAGGTGGAACGGGACGGGGAAACTTTTCGCTGTGCGGCGGTCGGGGCGCTCGGCGACCTCGTCGCCCGCATCCGCGACCCCGAATCCCGCACCCCCGCCGCCCAGCCCGCCGCTCTGAAGGCCACGCTGCGCGACTACCAGAAGCGGGGCCTGGCCTGGCTGGCCGAAATGTGCGAGCTCGGTCTCGGCGGCTGTCTCGCCGACGACATGGGCCTGGGCAAGACCATCACCCTGCTCGCTCTGCACCTGCACCGCCAGACCGACCCCGCGACCGCGGGGCCCACGCTCGTCGTCTGCCCCGCCTCGCTGCTGGGCAACTGGCAGCGCGAGGCGGCCCGGTTCGCGCCGGCCACGCCGGTGCGCCGGTACCACGGGGGCGACCGCCACCTCGCGGACCTCGCCAACGACGAGATCGTCCTGGTCACCTACGGCGTCCTGCGCCGCGACCGGGAGGCCCTCGCCGAGAACGCCTGGTCGCTGATCGCCGCCGACGAGGCCCAGCACGTGAAGAACCCCTACGCCGTCACCGCCCGCGAGCTGCGTGCCCTGCCCGCCCGCGCCCGCGTCGCGCTCACCGGCACCCCCGTGGAGAACAACCTCTCCGAACTCTGGGCACTCCTCGACTGGACCACCCCCGGACTCCTCGGCCCACTCAACGCCTTCCGCGAACGCCACGCCCGTGCGATCGAGTCGGGCGAGGACCCGCAGGCCGCCGAACGGCTGTCCCGTCTCGTCCGCCCGTTCCTGCTGCGCCGTAGGAAGTCCGATCCCGGCATCGCGCCCGAACTGCCCGCCAAGACCGAGACCGACCGTGTCGTCCCGCTGACTGCCGAGCAGGCAAGCCTGTACGAGGCGGTGGTCCGCGAAACCATGGCGAAGATCGCCGAATCCAAGGGCATCGCCCGCCGCGGCCTGATCCTGAAGCTCCTCACCGCGCTGAAGCAGATCTGCAACCACCCCGCCCAGTACCTGCGCCAGTCCACACCGCTGCACAGCCGCTCCGGCAAACTCGACCTCCTCGACGAACTGATCGACACCATCACCGCCGAAGGCGAGTCGGCGCTGGTCTTCACCCAGTACAAGCAGATGGCGACCCTGCTGGAGAGGCACCTCGCGGAACGAGGCGTCCCCACCCTCTTCCTGCACGGCGGCACCCCCGTCACCGCGCGCGAGGAGATGGTGGACCGCTTCCAGCGCGGCGAGGTGCCGGTGTTCCTGCTCTCCCTGAAAGCCGCGGGAACCGGCCTCAACCTCACCCGCGCCACCCATGTCGTGCACTACGACCGCTGGTGGAACCCGGCCGTCGAGGACCAGGCCACCGACCGCGCCTACCGCATCGGGCAGGACAGACCCGTACAGGTCCACAAACTCCTGGCGGAGGGGACCGTGGAGGACAAGGTGGCGAAGCTACTCGAATCCAAGCGCGCGCTCGCCGACGCCGTGGTCGGATCCGGTGAGGGCGCTCTGACCGAACTGTCCGACGACGATCTCGCCGAACTGGTCGCCCTGGGGAAGCAGTCATGAGCCCCTCGGTCCCCGGCCCGCGCCGCGCGCCCACCCGCGGCAGGCGTGCCTTCGCCGCGACCTGGTGGGGCCAGGCATGGGTAACGGCCCTGGAGGACTCCACCCTGGACTCGGGGCGCCTGTCCCGCGGACGCACCTACGCCCGCCAGGGCATGGTCGGGCCCGTCACCATCGCCCCCGGCCAGGTCAAAGCCGCCGTCCAGGGCAGCAGGCCCCGTCCCTACCGCTCCGCCGTCCACCTGCCCGTCCTCACCGACGCCCAGTGGGACACTCTCCTCGACACCATCGCGGCCCGGGCCGGGCATCTCGCCGCCCTCCTCGACGGCGAGATGCCCGCCGAACTCGTCGACGACGCCCGCCACGCCGGCGTACCCCTGCTCCCGCAGCCCACCGAACTCGACCCCGAATGTTCCTGCCCAGACTGGGGCTACCCCTGCAAACACGCCGCCGCGCTCTGCTACGCCATCGCTGCCACCATCGACGCCGACCCCTTCGCGGTGTTCGCCCTGCGCGGCCGCGGACGGGAAGAGGTCCTCGGTCAACTGCGCGCCCGCCGTACGGCCTCCCAGGCGACCTCCACACCATCGGCCCCAGCCGGTCTCCCGGCCGCCGGCGCCTACGCAGCCTGGGCCGCCCGGGCCGAACACACTCCACCCCTCCCCGAACTCCCCGAACCGGCCCCCCACACCGCCGCACTGCCCGCCGCCCCACCTCCCGGCACCGGTCTGTCCAGCGCGGACCTCGAACGCCTCATGGCGGACACCGCATCACGCGCCACCCGGCTGCTGACGGGCGACACCACGAGCCTGCACCTGTCCCAGCGTGAGGACGCGGTACGGATCGCCGCGAGCGACTGCGGACCCGAGTGGGTCCACCACCTCGTCCAGAACACCGGTGCCAAACCGAACGCGTTCGCCCGCCTCACCCGAGCCTGGCGCCACGGCGGCCCCACCGGCATCACCGTCGCCGAACACCCCCACGCCCCCGACCCGACGGCGATGACAGCCGCCCGCACCGCCCTGACCGAGACCCTCACCGAAATGACCACCGCCCCGGTCTCCCTCAGGACCTGGCGCAACCGCCTCACCCTCACCGACCACGGCATCCAGCTGCGCCTGGGCCCCGACACCCGCTGGTACCCCTACCTCCAGGAGCACGACGGCGACTGGTGGCCGGCGGCACCTGCCGACCCCGACCCCGTCACGTCGCTCACCTCCGTCTGGCAGCGGACCGAGGTGACACGTACGACAGACCCGTGAACCCGCCTGCTCGGCCCACAGGTTCACGTCGCCGCGCTTCCGGCACGCGGTGACCCTCGCCAAGGACCTGATCTCCCTGGACGACATCTCCGGTGGCTGGTTGACCCTCGGCGTCGGCGCGGGTGGCACCGGCTTCGGCGCCACGGCCTTGGGACAGGTGACGTGGCCGCCGCGTGAACGGACCGCCCGTTTCGAGGAGTTCCTCGAGCTCCTCGACCGGCAGCCGGGTGAGGGCCCCGGACCATTCGCGCCCGCCTCCCGTTGTGCGGGAGATGCTGCCCGTGGGGCAGCACGGCGCGACGTGTACCCGCAGTCTCCCCCGCCTGCTTGAGTGGCCACGTGTGGGACTTGCGGGAGGACGACCCCAGGTTGATCGGCTCGTTCCGGCTTGTCGCGCGGCTCGGCAGCGGAGGGATGGGCACGGTCTATTCGGCCGTGCCGGATGGGCGGGGGTGGTCATGTCACTGTCAAGACCATCAGGAGTGAGGACGCGCAGGAGGAGGGCTTCCGGCGCCGGTTCACCCGTGAGGCGACGGCGGCGAGTTCGGTCAGGAGTCCGTACACGGTCCGCGTGATCGGCTTCGACACCCATGCACGCGATCCATGGCTCGCAACGGAGTACGTCGACGGCCTGTCGCTCCGTGACCACATACAGCGGCACGGCCCCCTGCGGCTCCACGCGACGGTGGACCTCGCCCTCGGCCTCTCCTTCGGCCTTGTCTCGATTCACAAGGCCGGCCTCGTGCACCGTGATCTCAAGCCTGGGAACGTGCTGCTCACGGCCGACGGCCCCAAGATCATCGACTTCGGGCTCGCCTACGCTGCAGACTTCAGTCACGCCACCCACTCCGGGGCGGTTCTGGGCGCTCCTGGCTACTTCTCTCCTGAGCAGGTCCAGGGTCGGCCGGTCAGCGCGGCCTCGGACGTGTTCGCCCTCGGCGCCGTCCTGACCTTCGCCTTGTCGGGCGACCACGCGTTTCGCGGCGTCACCCCTCTCACCGCCCAGTACCACGTCGTGCACGAGGAGCCGTGCCTTTCGGAAGAGCCAGAGGAGCTGCGGGGCCTGATCACCGCATGCGTGCACAAGGATCCGCGTGAGCGGCCACCTCTGAGCGAGATCATCGCTCACCTCACCGCCCTACGCCCCTACGGCCACGAGAGGGCTGCGGCTGCCTTCCGCCGGTCTTCTAGGGGTGACCCGGGAGGAACGGGATCCGCCGCGGAGCCGGTCACCGCTGTTCACGATCGTCCACGGCACAGTCCAAGCGTGCGGCGGGTTCCTCGGCTCCCTCAAGACAGATGAGCCCGTCGTCCCCTGACACGGGGTGCTGCTGATCCGGTGATCAGCATGTCGTTGAGGCGCCCCAGCACGCCGCACCGTGCCCCGGAGTGGGACGGTGCGACGCGATGTGCGCCTTGGGCAAGCCGTTGCAGCGCCAAGCCCAGCTGCGCACCACCGGACGCACGAACCTGCTCGAGCCTCGCACCGGCTCCGCCCACGACGTGTGGCGTGATCAACGCCTGAAGCTGTCCTTCGACCTCTCCTTGATGCCCCGGGCCTTGCCCCGGGCCTCCAGTGCGGCTCCCTTGGCTGCGGTGGTCTCGTTGCCCACCGCGTGGGCCACCTTCCTGACGGCCTTCCCGACAATCTGCTCGGTCTTGGCCTTGGCCTTCTCTCCGGCACTCATGTCGGTCCTTTCGTAGGCACTCACTCATGCGCCTGCCCCTGGCCCCGGAGCGGAATCAATGGGCATCGCAGCGCCGCCGCGCCTCCTCCGACGGCGGCCGTGCTCTCCAGCAACTCGCCGCGGTGATGCCCACACACTTCATTGTGTTCCCGGCAGAAGTGTTTGGTGGCGTTCGATTTGCGGTTTCTGGGGCGAGGTGCCTTGACCTCCCCGTTTCGGTTGGGTCGGCTGAGCTGGGTTGACTGTGGAGGTTCGTGGCTGTCGGCGGGTGGGAACGGCTGCGACCCGGCGCTCAGGTCGGGTGCTCCGGGTTCCTCGGGTCGTGGGTAGGCAGAGGCAGCGCCGCTGGTCGGGTGGCCGGCCTCGGCAGGACGGACACGGCCCTCCTCCGCGGGTGCAAGGACCAGACCGTCGCGGCACATGCCCGCGCGCACCTCTGAGCCGGCCGCACCGGCCTCGTCGACGTCTGCGTCACGCCGACACCTGCACTGAGCACCTGTCCGTCCACGTCGACGCGCCCCGCCCCCCATGTTGATATTCGACGCGGTGGGCGTCGCCGCCGCCCTCAGCCGGCCGGGCCATCCTCAGCTACTGCGTCACTGTCTGCGACGCCCACCCCGTCTTCGTGTCCTCACCCACGACGCCACGCGAACCGGACCTCTGCCGTGAGGTCGATGATGTCGATCAGATGGTCGGGCCCGCTGAACACCCCGTCGGGTGTGCGCACTTCGGCCGTCGAACCGTCGTCGAGTGCGGTCAGACGGTGTGGCGGGCACGTATGTGTGAGGACTCAGCGGCGGTGGCCTCCGACGACGACCAGTCGCAGCAGGGTGAAGCGCACCACGGTCACCAGAGTGAAGCTGGGTACTAGCACCAGGGTCTCTCGTGCAGGTGAGGCGGTGGGCCGGTAGTGGTGGAAGAGCAGGACTGCTCCGGATGTGACCAGGTATGCCAGGACGAACAAGGCGCCTGCCGCAAGGTGCGCCTGGACGGCACGGACCGGAGAGCCGCGGAAGGTCAGCCGCCGGTTCGCCTCGGTGTTGAGGACGGTGACGACGCCGAGCGAGGCGAGATTGGCCACGAGAGGAGGCGACCAGTGGCGCAGCACCCAGTACAGCAGGGCTTGACCGGCTGTGGAGGCGACGCCGATCACGGCGAACCAGCCGGCCTGCCTGGTCAGGGTGGCGTGGCCGGGCCGGTCGGAGACGCTGTGCCGTGCGCTGCGGCGTCGCACCTTTCCATCATGACCCGGGGCACGGGGGCCTGGGGGACTGCCTGAAGCAGTTGTTCGACCGTTCGGCTGGTGACAGACACCCGCATGCACCTCAGGCCCGGTCAGCCGGCCTGGCCTGTGTCAGCTTGTGAATGTCTTGTCTGTCAGGCATGGGGCGAGGCATGGGACCGCCCCGTCGTAGGGGCCGCTCAGCGACTGGAGGAGAGGGCCGATGGAAAGTGGCGGACGGCCGTCGGGGCCGGCACCGTCCGGTGGGCCGCAACGTCGGGGATCGGACGGAGAGCGCACGCGGGCGTGGCGTGAGCGCATGGAGGCTGCTCTGGCGGCTGCCACCGCGCGTACCCGGGCGACAGTGCGGCGCATCGGCCAGATGCCCCCGCCACCGGGTCCGTTCCGTCCCGGGTTCTGGCGTAGTCCGATCCGCGGGCCCTGGCTGACCTCGGTGTTCGGCCTGGTGCTGCTGATCGGCATCTCGCTGCTGTTCGTTACCGGACTGCTCTCCTACGCCTCCTACAACCCCGGGCTGAGCCCCCTCAATGACAAGACTCCCGACAAGGGCGTGCTGGGCTTCTATCTGTTCAGCTGGCCCACGCACCCGTATTGGCTGTACCGGCTGCTCCAGGGCGTGCACGTGACGTTGGGCGTGGTCCTGGTGCCGGTGCTGCTGGCCAAGTTGTGGTCGGTGATCCCGAAACTGTTCGAGTGGCTGCCGGTGCGCTCCGTCGCCCACGGACTGGAGCGGCTGTCCCTGCTGATGCTGGTCGGCGGGGTCATCTTCGAATTCGTCACCGGCATCCTCAACATCCAGCTCTACTACGTCTTCCCTGGCTCGTTCTATCGTCTGCACTTCTATGGCGCCTGGGTGTTCATCGCCGCCTTCGTCGTCCACGTATGCCTCAAACTCGGCCGGATGACACGTGCCCTGCGCTCTCGCAGCCTGACTGCCGAACTGCGCACCGACCTGGCCCACACCCGGCCGGAGCCCCCGGACCCCGACGGCTTGGTGGTGGCCGCCCCCGCCCCGGCGACGATGACCCGCCGCGGCGCGGTGGGCATGGTGGGAGCGGGATCGCTGCTCCTCCTCGTCGTGACCGCCGGACAGAGCATCGGCGGGCGACTGCGCGGCACCGCGCTCCTCGCACCGCACAACCGTGATCCGGGCAGGAGCCCGAACGGCTTCCAGATCAACAAGACGGCGGCGGCCGTCGGTGTCACTCCCGCGCTCGTCGGACCGGACTGGCGGCTGGAGGTGCGCGGACGCGGAGCGCCACTGGTCTTCACCCGCGAGCAGCTCCTGGCCATGCCGCAGCATGCCGCCGCACTGCCGATCGCCTGTGTGGAGGGATGGTCCACCGACGACCAGCACTGGAGCGGCCTACGGCTGGCCGACCTCGCCGCCATGACCGGCATGTCCGGCGCCGGAAGCGTCCTGGTCGAATCCATCCAACCGCCCGGCCCGTTCACCAGAGTGGTGCTGCGGGGCAACCAGATCCACGACCTCCGAGCGCTGCTCGCCCTCCGCGTCAACGGCGCACATCTCTCGCTCGACCACGGATACCCGGCCCGCATCATCGTCCCGGCCAACCCCGGCGTGAACAACACCAAGTGGGTCCACCGGCTCACCTTCAGGACGTGACCATGGCACGCTTCGTCCGCTGGTACGGCTCCGGCCCCCTGCACCTTCTCGTCCTCATCGCCTCGTTCGCGCTCACCGGCTACGCCATGGTGCGCCTGTTCGCCGTCCGGCCGCTGGAGGTGGCGATCTGGTTCGTCGGTGCCGCCATCCTCCACGACCTGATCCTGCTGCCCCTGTACTCGCTGGCCGACTTGTCGGCGCTCTCCGTACTACGGCATCGCGCTACCGCCGGACCGACGGTGCCGTGGATCAACTACCTCCGCGTCCCCGCCTTCCTGTCAAGTCTGCTCCTACTGGTCTGGTTCCCCCTCATCTTCCGACTGGCGGTCCCCTACCCCGGTTACACCGGGTTGTCCTACGACGTCTACCTCGGCCGATGGCTGGCGATCACCGGCGTGCTCTTTGCCGCCTCCGCGGTGGCCTTCGCGCTCAGGCTTCGCCGCGTCCGGCGGGCCGCCCGCGCCGACGAGGAACGCCCACCGCTCGACCCCGACGGTCCCCCGTGACGACCGAGGAGAACCGACCCGCACGCCAGGACCCCTACGCACTGGCCCTGCGGACCGGCGGCGGGCCGGTGTACCTACGGCTGACGGACGGACGGTGGACCTGGTTGCCGGTGCACCGCTGGTACGCACAACCCACCAGGGCCGACGAAACCCTGCTGGAGCGCTGCGCCGGCCCCGTTCTGGACGTCGGCTGCGGACCGGGCCGGCTGTGCAGTGCACTCCTGCACCAGGGCATCTTCGCCGTCGGTATCGACGTTGCCCCGCGGGCGGTCGCCAGCACCATCGCTCTCGGTGGGACGGCACTGTGCCGGTCGGTGTTTGCCCCCCTTCCTGGTGAGGGAGCCTGGCAGACCCTCCTGCTGGCCGACGGGAACATCGGCATCGGCGGCGCCCCCCGGGCCCTGCTCCGACGGTGTACACAGCTCATCGCACCGACGGGTGTCCTGCTCGTCGAGGTCGAGCCGATCGACGTTGCAGAGCGCTGTACCGCATGGGTGGAAGACACCCATGGCCATCGGGGTCCGCCGTTTCCCTGGGCACGTCTCGGCGCTCCGGCGCTCCGCCGCATCGCGGCCGAACTCGGCCTCGGCGTCACCGACGAGTGGCAGGGCGATCACCGGAGCTTCCTTGCACTGAGCCCTCAGTGCACTGCCCGGGGGCGTCCCAACTGATGGGGGATCGGCGCTCCGGTTGCGAGGACATCGGCCGGGCTCCGGTGATTAACGAACAGGTGGCCTCGCCGGATCGTGGCACTCCGCCATGACAACAACGGCGGCGGGAGGTTCGGCCCGCCGATGGTGCCGCTTGAGTGAGGTCAGTTCGCTGCGCAGGGAGGCTGTGATGGATCACCGACGGGCACCTGATATGGGCCTGCCCCGATGGCGGCGGCTCAGACCGTCCTGGCCGAGTCCGGGGCAGACGGGCTGCGGTCGGTGAGCGCGCGACCGATCGGTGACCATGCCCTGCTGTCCGACTGCCGCTCGGCCGCCCTGGTTACCTCCGAGGGCTCGGTGGACTGGCTGTGCCTTCCCCGCTTCGACAGCCCGGCGATCTTCGCCCGGCTCCTCGACGAGGACGCCGGCCACTGGTCCATCCGTACCGCCGGACCAGCCGACGTCAGCCGCCGCTACGTCGAGGAGACCCTCGTCCTGGAGACGACCTTCCGGGCAACTGGAGGCACGGCAGTTGTACGCGACGCGCTCGCCCTGGGACGGCGCGAGCGCGGACACGCACTCGGCGAGGCCTCCCCCGGAATTCTGCTGCGTCAGGTCACCTGCACCGAAGGACAGGTGACCCTCGACATCGCCTACGCGCCACGCCCGGAGTTCGGGCTGATCCATCCGCTCCTGACACCGGTCCGGGGCGGGCTCGCCGCGTACGGCGGCGCCCACGTGCTCCGGCTGTCAAGCCCCGTCGAGCTGACGGTAAGCGGTTCCACCGCGCACGGCCGGTTCACCCTGCGGGCATCGGACCGCCTCGGCTTCGCATTGCATGTCGGGCCGGCGTGGGGAAGCGAGCCGGTGCGCTGGCGGGCGGGGCGCGTCCGGCGGCGCCTGAACGACACCGTCGAGGGCTGGCGCTCGTGGTCCCGGCAGCACCGGGGCTACGTCGGCCCCTGGCAGAAAGAGGTGGCACACAGCGGACGCGTGCTGCGGGGACTGACCTTCGCCCCTACGGGAGCCATCGTGGCCGCGGCCACCACCTCACTGCCCGAACGCCCCGGCGGCACACGCAACTGGGACTACCGCTACACCTGGGTCCGCGACGCGAGCTTCACCCTCCAAGCACTCGCCACCGCCGCCTGCGAGAAGGAGAAGGACAAGTTCTTCGGCTTCCTCGCCCGCGCCGCGGCAACCCAGCTCCACCGCGGCGTGAACCTGCAGATCATGTACGGCATCGGCGGTGAACACGACCTCAGCGAGCGGCAGCTGCCCCACTTGGCCGGCTGGCGCGACAGCACCCCCGTGCGCACCGGGAACGACGCCTGGCGCCAACGCCAGCTCGACGTCTACGGCGAACTCCTCGACGCCGCCCACGAGACCCTCCCAACCGGAGAGCGCCTGGACCCACCCACCCGCGCCTTCCTGGTCGAGGCGGCCGACACAGCCGCCCGTCGCTGGACCGAGCCCGACCAGGGCATCTGGGAGAGACGCGGACCGAGCAGACACTTCCTGCACTCGAAACTGATGTGCTGGGTCGCCCTGGATCGCGCCATTGCCATGGCCCCGGCGCTTCAGGCCGACGAACGCGTACCCCACTGGCGGCATGAGCGGGACAACATCCGCCAAGCAGTCGAAGAGCGCGGCTGGAACGCCGGATTGGAGGCCTTCGCCCAGGCGTTCGGCAGTGACGAGCTGGACGCATCGGCGCTGATGCTGCCCATCGTCGGCTTCCTGCCTCCGCACGACCCACGCGTCCTGTCGACCGTGCTGGCCGTCGCCACCCACCTCACCGACCGCAACGGCCTGGTCCGCCGCTACCTCGGCGACGAGATCGAGGAAGCGGAAGGAGCCTTCCTGCTGTGCACCTTCTGGCTCGCCCACGCTCTCGCCCTGACCGGTCATGTCGTCCATGCACGGCAGGTGTTCCAGACCGCCCTCGCACACGCCAACGATGTCGGCTTGCTCGCCGAGGAAGCCGACACCGCCACGGGAGAAGCCCTCGGCAACTTCCCTCAAGCCTTCAGCCACATCGGACTCATCAACGCCGCCCGCGCCATCCGCGATGCCGGGCAGCAATCCGCTCCGCAAGGAACCGAACACTGGTCCCCGGCATGAATCGACGACTGCCGCGTGTACGCCGTCGGGGGTGCGGACCAGCGCGGATGACTCATCCTGCGCGCCCGTCTCCCTAGCTAGCCCCAGGCCCCGCAGACAAGCAGGACACCGGCCCACCGACGCCGAGAACGAGACCGTCGAACGACCGACGGGGCTGACGTGGCCGCTCCCTGAGGGAGGTCGGCGGCACGAGATTCGTCGGCACGGACCATGTCTTCCGTATGGGGTCCGTACGCATCGAGGCATTCTCCGGCATGGCCGAGCACCTGTACGAACTCATCAAGAAGGGCCGTGTGGAGGGATACCGTCAGGCCGCCTTCCAGAGCAGCTCGGCCCCGCACAACACCCACGGAACCGACAGATGGAACGGGCCGATTTCTTTCCACGACGACGGCACCGTCATGGCCCTGAGCGTCCTCCCTATCCGCAGAAGGCACCCTCGCTGAACGCACCGCAGCGTCGTCACCGCCTGCCCCGCAGCAGGAGCGACGTGGACGACCAGAGCCCGACAAGACCGCATAGAGCTCCCCAGAGCCGGACCCGCCGCCACACCCAGAGCCCCCGCCGGCACAATCCGACGGGGGCTCGCCACCTCTCACACGCCTATCACCAACAGCTTCGACGCACCTGGGCCACAAAAACCTGACCTGCACTTACGCGCCTCACATGAACCACCTGGACCGCACAGGACACGATCTACAACCTGTGCCATGTGGTGCCGAGGGAGGGGCCGATCACCAGGGTCGGTGCGTCTTCTGGCCCGTCAAAGCGGTATTGCAGGGTGTTCATCGGTGTCTCACTCACCCGCCTGACCCTTTCATCTGTCACGACAGCCCCTATGAGCGGGGTCCTGGCTGTAGCCATCTGACCAGGTGGAAGACCTCCCGGGCCGCATAGCGTTTGAGGCAACTGTCAGCGATCACGCAATTCCCCACTTCGTGCGGGTTCAGCGTCACGTAATTCCCCACCCCCGCGATCACGATTCCCCATGGGGACGGTGACCGCGGGCGAGGGCCTGGGGGCACCGGACCGGGCAGTTGTTATCCCTGTTCGAGTGGTTTGATCGCCTACTGGTCATCTCTGCCGATTCCTCCAGTTTCCCCATGGGCATGCCCGAGCCGGGTCGAGGGTCCTGGGCGTCTTGGAGTCGTCGTTGTCCTTCGGCCTGGAGACCGAGAGGTCGATGGACGAACCGGATGGCAAGGAGAACGTTCACCGTGGTCGACATCATCGAGATCTACGTCCACTGGTATGCGGGCCGCTCGAAGTCGCAGGTCGGCGCCTCGCTGGGGGTGGATCGCAAGACGATCAGGAAGTACCTGGCGCCGGCCGAGGCGGCCGGGATCGTCCCAGGCGGGCCGCCGATGGGTGAGGCGGATTGGGCCAAGCTGATCAAGACCTGGTTCCCGGGTCAGGCCGAACGGGGACTGAACCAGATCACCTGGCCCGAGATCGAGCAGCACCGCGACTACATCAAGGCTCTGCTGGAGACCACCACCGTTACCACGATCCATCAACGGCTTCGTGACGAGCGGAAGTTGAAGGCGTCGATCTCCTCTTTCCGCCGGTGGGTTCACGAGAACCTGCCCGATGAGGCGGCCAGGTCGAAGGTCACGGTGCTCCGCGACGACGTCGAGCCCGGCTCGGAAGCCCAGATCGACTACGGCTTCATGGGGCAGTGGATCAACCCGGGCACCGGCAAGCGCCACCGGATCTGGGCCTTCGTGATGGTGTTGCCCTGCTCGCGGCACATGTTCGTGCGCCCGGTGATCCACATGGACCAGCATGCCTGGACCGAGTCCCACGCCGAGGCGTTCAGCTTCTTCGGAGGCGTCCCGCGTCGACTGGTGCCGGACAACCTCAAGACCGGGGTGGACAAGCCCGACCTCTACGACCCGAAGACCAACAAGGCGTATGCCGAACTCGCCCTCTACTACGGCGCCCTGGTCGACCCAGCCAGAGCGGTCCATCCCAAGGACAAGCCGCGGGTCGAGCGCCCGATGCCCTACGTCCGCGACTCGTTCTGGAGCGGGCGCCAGTTCACCTCGCTCGAACACATGCAGGCCGAAGCCCTCATCTGGGCCAGGGAGACCGCCGGCGGTCGGCAGTGCAAGCCGCTGGGCGGGGCCGCCCCGCTGGCGGTGTTCGACGCGGTCGAGGCCCCGGCCCTGCTGCCGCTGCCGGACAAGCCCTTCGTACTGGCCCGCTGGTCCACCGCCACCGTCGGCCCGGACATCCACGTCAAGGTCGGCCGCACCCTCTACTCGGTGCCCTGGAAGCTGATCGGCCGCCGTGTCGATGCCCGCTCCACAGCGACCATGGTTCAGGTCTTCCACGAGGGTCGGTTGGTCAAGACGCACGCCGCCCTGGAACAGGGAAAACGCACCGACAAGGGCGACTACCCGCCGGAGAAGATCGCCTTCCAGATGAAGACCCCGCTCTGGTGCCGGACCCAGGCATCCGAGGTCGGGGACCGCTGCCGGGAGGTGGTCGACCAACTGCTGGAGGTGAACGCCCTCTACCGACTCCGCGCCGCCCAGGGGATCCTCGGACTGCGCAAGAAGTACAGCGACGTCCGCCTGGAGGCCGCCTGCGCGAAGGCCCTCACGGTCGGTGACCCCTCCTACCGCACCATCAAGGGCATCCTGATCGCCGGCACCGAGACCGACCCCGAGCCGGAGACCGGCGACGCCGGCGCCGCGGCCTTCCTCCACGGCCCCGGGGGCCTGTTCCCCACCGACATCCCCGCCCAGACACTGGGCGGACTCCACGAGGACCAGGGCCACGACGACGCTGAGGAGGCCGTGCGATGAGCGTGATGGACACCGCCCTGCGCGAGTCACTGAAAGTTCTCCGGCTGTCCGGGATGATGGAGACCCTTGACGCCCGCCTGGCCCAGGCCCACGGCGGAGAGCTCGGACACCTCGACTTTCTCCAGGTCCTCTGCCAGGACGAGATCACCCGCCGCGAGACCGTCGCCTTCCAACGCCGCCTACACCGGGCTAAGTTCGAGCAGCAGGTGACCTTGGAAGAGTTCGACTTCACCGCCTCCTCCAAGCTCCCCGCCGCCCAGATCCGGGACCTGGCCGCTCTACGCTGGCTCCACGCCGGTGAGTCCGTAATTCTGTTCGGGCCGGTCGGGGTCGGCAAGACCCATATCGCCCAGGCCCTGGGGCACCTCGCCGTCCGCCAGGGCGCGAACGTCCGCTTCGCCAAGACCAGCCGAATCGTGGCCGAGCTCGCCGGCGGCCACGCGGACCGGACCTGGGACAAGCGCATGCGCGAGCTGATCCGCCCCGACGTCCTGATCCTCGACGACTTCGCCATGCGCCAGATGACCGCCGCCCAGGCCGACGACCTCTACGAGCTGGTCAGCGAGCGGCAGGGACGATCTCTGATCATCACCAGCAACCGGGCTCCCAGCGACTGGTATCCCCTGTTCCCCAACCCCGTCGTCGCCGAATCGCTCCTCGACCGGCTGATCAACACCAGCCACCAGGTCATCATGAACGGTCCCAGCTACCGACCCAACAAACGCCCCAGGAACCCGGCCGACAAGAACGGAACAGCAGCCTCATAGGGCAGCTGACCATGGGAATCATCGGATCGGCGCCTGGGCCGTGGGGCTCAGGCGCCTCGGCCTCGGTTCGCCGACGCTAGTTGATATTGATGTTGAACGTGGAGACCTTGCCGTCCGCAGCGGTGAGGGTGACCGGCCCGAAGGTGATAATCACGGCCGAGTTGCCTCCCGGACCCTTGTAGTAGCCCGCCGCTCCGGTGACCCGGACAGCCAATGCCACGAGCGTCGACGCACCTTGCTCATCGGCGTTGATCTCCGGCTGGGCAAGGGCGGGATGCCCGTTGGCTTCTGCCCAGTCACGGAACCTGCGGGCGTCCCGGCTCATATCGGGCAGGATGCTCTTGTTGGCCCAGGCCCACAGCCATGAGCCCGAGCCGGGGCTGAAACTGCCGAGGATCTGAGCGGGCGCTGTCGCCGTCTTGTCGGGGAAGGTCCAGGTGATGATGCCGGTCGTCTGGTCCAGATCCCAGCGGTCCGCTGAACCCAGCCCCCAAGACATGTGGGCACGACCCAACTGTTCGATCATGTCTTCGCCCTGCAGAAGCAGGGGGCTCAGGTCGGCTCGCTCTCCAGCCTGACCAGCACTCTCCGGCTCATTGGCCCGCTTGAACATACCCATGCCGCGGAGTCTGCCAGAGGCCACCGACCAGTCGACGACGGCCTCTTACACCTGACACCTCGCCACCGACAGGGTGGGGAATTACGTGACCACACGGCCGGGGAATTACGTGATCGTCCACAGCAACGGACGATTTCGCGTCGGGTCTTGCCCTCCTTGATGCGGCGCTCGTAGTAGTCCTGGGTGCGCGGGTCGACCCGCAGGCGGGTGAACACGATGCGATGCGGCGCAGCATTGGCCTGCCGGTCGCCGCCGCGGTTGAGGCGACGGTACTGCCGGCGTCCCGAGGAACGCTCGACGGGACTGACCCCGCACAAAGCGGCGAAGGACGCCCTGCACGCTCTTCCTGACAGTGTCGCCCGGGCTGGGCACGGGGAACGCGCTGGTGGTGATGCTGCTGGTGCAGCTCGGGTGGTGGCGGTGACGGGGCTGCTGAATCTGCGGCCGCCCCGGGTGGTCGGCTGAGACGCGGGTGCTCGGCCGAGAGCTGAGCGGGACCGGCCGCGCCCGGTACGGCAGCAGGGCCCGGACCGCGCGTCGCGGTCCGGGCCCTGCCCCATGCGGTGCCGCCCTGCGGCGGCGGTGCGTCAGCTCTGTGCGGTGTCGTCGCTCGTCTGCCCGGCGCCCTCGGCTGCGCCTGCCTTCTCGCGCATCTTGCGCACCAGCTCCGCCTTCTGGTCGGCTGCACCCTGGCGGTCGAGGTTGCGGTGCGGACCGTTGTTCTGCCGTTCGGCGCGGGACAGCTTCTTGCGCTGGCCGCCGCCCATGCCCACGGGGTTGTTGATGTTCTTGCTCACGGTCACGGGTTCTCCCGGTAATGATGTGAAGTGATCTACGGATTCATCGGTGGGGGACGGGCGGCGACGTCGAAGGACGTCAGCAGGGGCCCATCACGCTCTCACTCGTAAATCGGCGTCTGGAAGAACATGACAAAGACGTTACCCGGTTCCGTCGGCCCCGCACACCAACCTTTTCGCCGCCCCGGCGTCGGCCGGGCCTTCGGCGAGCGCCCGGGGCCAGCCGTTTCCTTCCGGGAATCTCAGCACCGCCAGCACCCGCCGGAGGTCGCCGCCCGCCCGGGGCAGGTCCAGATGGGCGTTACTGGGCCGCCGCGGGCGTTGTCAGTGGTCGCGAGCACACTGACGGCATGAGAGACCATCTCACTTGCGCCACGCCGTTACGGCCAGCCTCGCTGCGGAACGTCTGCGCAGCGAGGCGTCGTTCGCGGCGCTGTGCGCGGTCAGCCCACCCTAGTGCGACCGACGACTCCGTGACACAGCTGGGAACTGATCACCGGGCTACGGAGTCCGTCATAGTGTGAACGGCCGGGATGCCAGTGAAGTGGTGGGGAAGTTGTGACGAACAGCAGCGGTAGCAATCCGTCGGCAGCGGGTCCGGGCACGTCTGCGCCGGGGCAGCCGCGCTGGGCCTGGTGGGTCGTAGGCATCGTCGTGCCCGTCGTTGGCATCGCAGCCACGGTGTTCGTGAGCAACCGGCACAGCTCTGCTGACGACTCGAAGCCACCCGCCGTCGCGGGGGCACCGTCTGCCACGCATGATCAAGCCAAGCCAGCCGCATCAGCGGATCCGGCCAGCCCGGAGAACACGGCGTCCCGCGCCATGTTCGGTCCACACGACATTCAGTTCCGGACCAGCGCCTACGGGGTTGACATCGACTTCGACACGCGCAAGCCGCTTGTTGCGGATGACCTCAAGGGCGCCGACTTGTCGGCCGTCACTGATGGAAGCGGGACGGCTGGTTCCACCAACTTCCATGGCGGCCCCCGGCTCGCGGCGATCATCGCGCCGATTTCGGGAAGTGATGCTGATCCAACCGAGGCGCAGTGCGCGGAGGCGTTGCGGAGCAACGGCGACCCCATGCTGCAGGACCCGCCTCAGGATGCGCAGTTCTGTGTTCAGACCACCGAGGGGCGTATTGCGTTCGTGCGTGTCGTGTCGGCCGCACCGGGTGGGCACACCATGAGGCTCACAGCGACGGTTTGGGACCTCGCCACCTAGGACTTGTCCGGCCGATCACCGGGCCTGCGTAGTTCTGGACGCGCGCTGCAGCGGATGTCATGATCACGCTGTCGTCGGGTGTGGGCCCGAGGCCCCGGGATCCGCTCCCGGGGCCCGGACTCAGGCTATGCGGACCCTGTTTGTTCTGCTGACTCGTCCCACACCTGGCTCTGGTAAGCGTGAGCCTCAGCGCACAGTTCGCCTAGATAGTGCAGCAGGGCCCTCGGGTCGGGGTTCACCAGTGCGATACGGACGACCGTACCCACGACCGTCGCGTCATCCAGGGACAACACCCATGCCTTGATCGTTTCTCGGTCAGCGCTCACTGGCGGCATGGAGAGAATTCCGGGAAGATCACGGCGAGCCTGTGTGGCCTGAATGCTCAGGGCGCCCCGTTCTGCTGCGGGCATGGCGCCTGCCGAGGGTCTGTACGGTAACCGGTGTAACTCCCGAGCTGGAAGCGACAGTTGATGACTGACGTGATGAGTGACATCAAGGCCGGGGAGGCCGCCGTGGGTGCGCTGGATGCTGTGGATGACAGTCTGGTTGCCGAACTGGTGGCCCGGGCCCAGGCCGGCGGAGTGAAGCTGACCGGCGAGGGCGGCCTTCTGGCGGAGCTGACGCGCAAGGTGCTGGAGTCCGCGCTGGAGGGTGAGCTGACCGACCACCTCGGACACGAGCCCGGTGAACGGGTCGAGGGCGGCCGGGAGAATTACCGCAACGGCCACCGGTCCAAGACCGTGACCACCGAGGTCGGCCCGGTGGAGATCGCGGTGCCGCGGGACCGGGCGGGCACGTTCGAACCGCAGCTGGTCAAGAAGCGCCAGCGGCGCCTGGGCGGCGTGGACGAGATGGTCCTGTCCCTGTCCGCGAAGGGCCTTACCCACGGCGAGATCTCCGCCCACCTGGCCGAGGTCTACGGCACGGAGGTCTCCAAGACCACTGTCTCCACGATCACCGACAGCGTGATGGCCGGCATGGCCGAATGGCAGAACCGTCCCCTGGACAGCGGGCGGTTTCTAGCGGTGATTGCGAATCACGGAAACTGTGATGCTATGCCCCAGTCTTGCATGACCTCGGACGGAGTACGGTCTCCCAGGACCATTCGGGGGCGCTCGTTGAGCTGACGGGCCACGGCCGTCAGGTTGCGCAGGGAGTGGACCGTAAGGTCGGTGCCCTTGGGGAAGTACTGCCGCAGCAGCCCGTTGATGTTCTCGTTGGTGCCGCGCTGCCAGGGAGAATGAGGATCGCAGAAATAGATCCGGAAGCCGGAGAGGGCCTCTATCTCTTCATGGAGGACGAGCTCGCGCCCCTGGTCCCAGGTCAGGGTCCGCCGCAACGCTCGTGGCAGATCGGCGGTCTGCGAGACCAGGGCGTCGCGCATCGGCTGGGCCTTCCAGCCGTGCGGCAGGTGGATCAGGCGAACGAAGCGGGTCGTGCGGTCGACGAGGGTTCCTATAGCGGACCGCTGAGCGCGTCCGATGATGAGGTCTCCCTCCCAATCGCCGGGCGTTTCACGATCGTTGACCGTGGCGGGTCGGTCATGGACGAGCGTCATGTTCTTGATCTTGTTGGGTGAGACGACGCCACGGCGTTGCCGCTTGCGGCGGGTGCGTCCGGTGCGCAGTCGGCCCTCACGCTTGCCCAGAAGGCCAGCGAACAGGCCACGGTAGATCGTCTCCGGACAGGCCCGCATGCGAGGGTTGTCCGGGTGCTCGCGTGCGAGGTGTCGAGCAATCTGCTGCGGGGACCACTTCTCGTCGAGCTTCTCGCGCACTGCCGCGCGCAGGGGTCCGTGGTCGCGGAGTTTCTCTTCTTTGGGGCGTTGGCGACGCAGGAGCGCCTGGTTGTGTGCCCACCAGGGTTCGTACTCCCCGTTCTCCTTCCGGCCGCGTCCAATCTCCCGGTAGACCGTCGAAACGCTCTTGCCGATCTCGGCGGCGATGACGACCGGGCTCCGCCCGGCGCGCAGACCGTCGGCGATGGCGATCCGGTCGTCCTGGGTCAGGAAGCGTGGCGAGATGGGAGGGTCAGGAATGATCATGCTTCCAGCATCGATGAACCAGTTGGACCCGCAGCTCACCGATACGCCCACTTGGCGGGCGGCCGCTGCCCCCTTCAGGCCCTTGCGCCGCAGCTCGAAGTACCGCCGTCTGGCCGACGACGGCATGCGATTGGCTCCTCCACGAGGCATGCGAACCATCTCCCCTTGGATGTTCGCAACCACCGATCGAATTCAAGGCGTGTATCCGGTCGTCTTCATCGACTGCGTGAACGTGAAGGTCAGGGATGGGCAGGTCGCCAACCGGCCCGTCTACATGGCCTTGGCCGTGACGGCGGAGGGGCATCGGGACATCCTGGGCCTGTGGGTCGGCGACGGCGGCGAGGGCGCCAAGTACTGGCTGCAGGTCCTTACCGAGATCAAGAACCGGGGCGCCCGTGATGTGCTGATGCTGGTCTGCGACGGCCTGACCGGTCTTCCGGACGCGGTCAACACGGTCTGGCCTGCGACGATCGTGCAAACGTGCGTGGTTCACCTCCTGCGGAACAGCTTCCGTTACGCGGCCAGGCAGGACTGGGAGAAGATCGCGAAGGCGCTCAAGCCCATCTACACCGCGCCGACCGAGGACGCCGCCCTGGAACGCTTCATGGAGTTCAATGAGGCCTGGGGAAGGAAATACCCGGCGATCGTGCGGCTGTGGGAAAGCGCCTGGGCGGAGTTCGTCCCCTTCCTCCAGTTCGATATTGAGATCCGGAAAATCGTGTGCACCACCAACGCAATCGAGTCCGTCAACGCCCGTATCCGCAAGGCCGTGAGGGCCCGCGGGCACTTCCCCACTGAACAGGCCGCGCTCAAGTGCGTCTACCTCGCGGTGATGAGCCTGGACCCCAAGGGCACCGGAAGCAAGCGCTGGACCATGCGCTGGAAAGCCGCACTCCAAGCCTTCGACATCACCTTCGACGGCCGGCTCACTGCCGGACGCCGGTAGAAACAATCAACCGAGTCCCACCGTTCGCTGTACAGACCCGCGTCCTCGGCTAGAGGTGTGAGAGAACCCTTCACTGACAGTGAACTGTCGGCACTGAATCCCGCCGCGACAAGTGCGGTTTGCCAGGTGTCGGTGCATGTCGGCATCGTGACTGAGATGCGGTAGTTGCCGTGTGTTCGGCGCAAGGTCGCTACAAGTCGCGGAACCATTCGTGTGGCAAGGTCCGCGTCTCGTCGGGTGTTTCCACCGGCGAGTAGAGGCACGCTGATTACGACTCGTCCGGCCCCTGCAGCGGCCTCTGGAGGGTGTGCCGCAGCAGAACGCCTTCGGGGCCGATGACGACGGCCCGTTCGAGAGTGTTCAGGATCAGCGCGGGCCAGGCGCCGGTGACACCGACGCTCTCCGACCGGTGGCGCCGCTGATGCGCGGCGGCGGCCTCAGCGGCCAGTTCGGCGTAGGTCTCGTCGAGCGCGGGCCAGCCCAGTTCGTCGAGGACACCGGTACGCAGGGTGGAAGCGAGCAGCGGCACGACATCGTGGCCCTTGAGGAGTCGCACGGCCTCCGGGGCGACGTCTGCGACCACGGCGCGGAACGCCGAGGCCCTGTTGAGAGCGGTCTGCAGCCCGGGGAGCCCTCGCGCGGCCGTGTACTCCTCGGCGCAGGCGGTCAGCCACTCCCGCAGCATCTCGGAGAGCACCGGGTGCGCCGCCAGCTTCGCCATGCCGGCTTCGCTCAGCCGCTGACCGTGTCCGTCGCCGAGGCCGCCGATGTTCCGGCGCAGAAGGGCACGGAAGACCGGCCGTTCGGCGACGGCGGTGAGATCCCGCGCGCCGGGCGCGGTGTCGGTGAGCCACTGGCCGAGCGGAACACCGGGGGACTGCGTGGTGCCCGTGTCCTGGTCGTCCGGCTCGGCGACGGGGACGCCGGAGGCCAGGCAGAGGTCGAGAAGGTCCAGGTCGGCGGTGCGCTGCCAGCGGCCCTGGAACAGCTCGACGGGGCGCCCGTCGGCGCGCAGCCGGTCCGCCATCCGGGCGGCCAGGTCGAGGGTCTGCGGGCTGCGGCCCGACGTGACCCGGTTGCGCCGGCGGTGTGCCTCCCAGCGGGCGAGCCAGTCCGCCGGGGAGACGGACGGGTCGGTGGGGGCGGCGGAGCCGGAGGGAGCGTTGTCGGAGGTGCCCCGGAGGGCGGTCAGCAGGTCCTCGGCGCCGGACTCGGTCAGCAACTCCAGCCAGCCGGGTTCGCCGTCCGCGTCCCGGCCGCTCTCGCTGAAGGTCTCCGGGAAGAAGCCGAGGAGCCGGGCCCGCACGGCTGCATCCCGTCGAGCGAGGGCGATGAGCGCTGGGCGGTAGGCCGCCCAGAACGAGGCGGGGGCGCGGACGACTCCCGGGGAGCCGATCAGATCTGCCACCAGCTCGCGTTCGGCCGCCTCGCGGTCCAGCCCGGCGGCCTTGACCAGCGCGCGCACGTCCTGCGGCAGTGCCGCGTACGGTGGCATGCCGGCCGCGCAGCGCTCGACCAGCAGACGGCGGAACTGCGCCCAGGCGTCCGCCGGTGCGAGCCGGGCCACCAGGTCCCGCACGTACTGCCGCAGCGCCTTGACGGTCAGCGCGCCGGCGAAGGCGAACTCCAGGAAGACGGCCCGCTGTCGGTCCTCGTCCACGACCAGCCCGTGCACCCGCTCGGCCTCGCGGGCCTTGCCGAAGAAGGATGCGGCGTAGGTGGTGTTCTCGGCCTGGAGGAAGAGGCGTGCCACCTGCTCGTAGTAGGTGGGGAGGAAGTGGGGCACGGCCCGGCCGAGCCGGGTGCCCAGTGCGTCGAAGCCCTCCTTTGCCGCTCCGGCGCGGGTCCTGGCCTGCCGGCCCAGCCGCTCGATGTCCTTGACCAGGGCCAGGGCGTGGTGCCCATTGGCCGGGTCGTTGACCAGCGCCCAGGCCGGGAAGCCCAGCGTCTCGCGGCGCACCTGGCCCACGACGGGGGCCTCGGCGGTCCGGGCCAGCCCGAGGAACTCCAGGGCCAGGTCCTCGGCTTCGCCGAGAGTGCCTGCCACGAGCCGGACCACGGGGCGATCGCCGAGGGCGGTGTGCGTGTAGGTGCGGGCGGTCAGCGCGTCGGCGTCGTCCCGGTCGGTGGTGCCGACCGGGAGGATCGCGCCCGCGTCCAGCAGGGCTGCCGCGCGGGCCTCGGCGGCGGGGGTGGAGGTGCTCTCGCCCCGGGCCTGGGCGGGGAGGAACGCCACGCCCGCTGCCGTGGTGTTCGCGTTGGTGTTCGTCGTCGTGGTGCTCATGCCGCCCGCTCCTCGTCCTCCACGTCGCGGCCGGCGTAGAGCGCCGCCGCCATGCGCATGCCCTCGGACCACGCGACGGGGCCGACCTCGGCGGCCGTCAGCGCGCGCCCCGCAGGGTCGGTCCAGCCCAGGGGGCCCGTCTCGGTGCCGTACGCGTCGTATCCGTCGTGCTCGCCGATCCAGATGCGCGCCTCGGCGGTAGCGCCGTCCTCGACGACCGGGCAGACCGCGTATCCGCCGCGCGATCGGTACCCGAGTTGGGTGACACGGCCGTGCAGGAAGCGCAGTTCCTTGAACACGCCGCCGGCGTAGGTGTCCACGGAGGTGGTGTCCGGGGCGAGGCCCGGCGGGCGGCGCCACACCTCGCGGAACAGCTGCTCCACGTTCTGGCGCACCTCCAGTTCGACCGCGAACTCCCGCAACTCGTCGAGGTCGTCGAGGAGGACGGGGTGGGGCACGCTGACGACGTCCGGGGTGATGCGGACCGTGTCGCCGTCCAGGTCGACGAGGCCGAGACCGCGGTGGGGATCGACATCGCGCAGGAACCCGGCGACCCCACCGTCCGCGCCGGTGACCACCACGTCCCGCAGGGCCGCCTGCCACGAAGGGTCGGGCCAGACCCGGACGAGCACGGCCGTGGGGACGGGCAACGAACGCACCATCCACTGCTCGACGTCGGTCAGGCACTGGTGTTCGTGCCGCTCCAGCCACTCGGTCAACTGCCGGAGCCCGACGACCGCCGGGTCGTCCTTCAATCTGGCCGGGACGGACTTCAGCCGCCGGCCCTTCCCGTTGCGGCAGACCACCTTGCCCGCCTCCAGGGCGACTTCGTAGTCGCCTGCAGGAACCCACCCCATACACTGTTCTCCCCGTTGTTCCGGACAGCCGCCCGAACCGGCGGCACGCTGATGAAACCCGTCAACGGCAACGCACCGTGGCGAGTGGGAGAGACTCTAGGCGGCACCAGTGACAATCAGTTCGGGCGCCTCCGCTTCGTCGTACGTGCCCGCACCCCAGAAGGGACCGTCCGGCCGCGCCCACCATCCCGCAGAGGCCCGCGACGCCACGGAACCCGCGGGCGCAACCGACGGAACGTCAGGCATGGCCAGCCGGCTCACCCTCGGGCGCAGGAGCTTCGCTCATGCTGCGACAGGTGGCGGTGGTCCTGTGCCAGGTGGGACCGTCACAGCTCAAGGACAGTGGTCACCACCCTGCATAGCCGGTCTTGCTGTCCGCGGCCGAATGCAGATGCCGTCGGAAGCATGGGCCCCTCCAGGGCGGCATGGGTGTCCGTGCCAGCGGGCTCGGCATCAGCCAGCGACCCCGCCAAGGTCTCGACGGGCACTATTTACGCTGGTCAGCATGGGTGCCGCTGCTGTACCACGAGCAGACGAAGAATCTGCCGGGATGGCACCACGGCCGGTCCGCACAGCGAACGCCGCCTCGCAATCCCTCCCGCCGCAAGCAAGGGGCTGGAACGTCCCCGTACACCACGTGCTGACGAGGCCCGGTGTACGCATAGACACCGACATCCGGCCACAACCGAACGCATCCTGATTCGGACCTGGGCGCGCCCATGACGTTCTCGCACGTGCCCTTCGCTGCCGCAAGGCCGATACTGCCGACAGGAGCAGGTCAGCCGAGACCCGCCCGACCATCCGGCCATCCTGACGACCCGTCACCAAAGTCAGCATTAAGTCAGCATCAGTACCACCAGAACCCGCTCACGACCGCCACGGACAGCCAAGATCACGATCTACCCATACTCACTCTGAACAGCGAAAACGCAGGACAACAACCCACCAACCTGCCTAGGAGATACCCATGAGGATGCTCATCAACGTCCCGGAGACCGTTGTCGCGGACGCGCTGCGCGGTATGGCCGCCGCCCATCCGGAGCTGACCGTGGATGTCGGGAACCGTGTCGTCCTGCGGCGTGACGCGCCCGTGGCCGGGAAGGTGGCGCTGGTCTCCGGGGGCGGGTCCGGGCACGAGCCGTTGCACGCCGGGTTCGTCGGACCCGGGATGCTGTCGGCGGCGTGTCCGGGAGAGGTGTTCACCTCGCCCGTGCCGGATCAGATGGTGCGGGCCGCAGCGGCAGTCGACAGCGGGGCCGGGGTGCTGTTCGTCGTCAAAAATTACACCGGCGACGTGCTGAACTTCGAGATGGCCGCCGAGCTCGCCGAGGACGAGGGCATTCGGGTCACCCAGGTCCTCGTCGATGACGACGTGGCCGTGACCGACAGTCTGTTCACGGCGGGGCGGCGGGGCACGGGCGCGACCCTGTTCGTCGAGAAGATCGCTGGGGCCGCCGCCGACGAGGGCGCGCCGCTGGAACGGGTGGCGGCCATCGCGCGGCAGGTGAACGAGGAGTCGAGGAGTTTCGGGGTGGCGCTCAGCGCCGTCACCACGCCCGCCAAGGGGTCGCCGACCTTCGATCTGCCGCCGGGCGAACTGGAGCTGGGCATCGGGATCCACGGCGAGCCGGGGCGGGAGCGGCGTCCGATGATGACGTCGGGGGAGATCGCGGACTTCGCGGTGGACGCGGTGCTGGCGGACCTGCAGCCACGCGGACCCGTGATCGTGCTGGTCAACGGGATGGGCGCGACTCCGCTGCTGGAGCTGTACGGGTTCAATGCCGAGGTGCAGCGGGTCCTGTCCGAGCGGGGGGTCGTGACGGCTCGTACGCTCGTGGGGAACTATGTGACCTCGCTCGACATGGCGGGCTGTTCGGTGACGCTCTGCCAGGTGGACGAGGAGCTGCTGCGCCTCTGGGACGCGCCGGTGGAGACGCCGGCGCTGCGCTGGGGCCGTTGACCCGTCAGACAAGGAGATCACGTGCTCGACGCCGATTTCTTCCACCGTTGGATGACCGCGGCCGCGACTGCCGTGGATCGCGAGGCGGACCACCTCACCGAGCTCGACTCGGCGATCGGGGACGCCGATCACGGCAGCAACATGCAGCGCGGGTTCGCCGCGGTGACCGAGACCCTGGGCCAGGAGCGGCCGCAGACCCCGGGTGCCGTGCTGACGCTCGCCGGACGGCAGTTGATCTCGAAGGTCGGCGGGGCCGCGGGGCCGTTGTACGGGACGCTGCTGCGGCGTACGGGGAAGGCTCTGGGCGACGCGCCCGCGGTGACGCCGCAGCAGTTGGCCGAGGCGCTCGGGGTGGGCGTCGCGGCCGTGGCCCAGCTGGGCGGGGCGCAGGCCGGGGACAAGACGATGCTCGATGCGCTGCTGCCGGCCGCCGAGGCGCTCGGGACCTCGTTCGGGGCGGCCCGGGAAGCGGCGGAGGCGGGGGCGCTGGCGACGGTTCCTCTCCTGGCCCGCAAGGGCAGGGCGAGCTATCTGGGCGAGCGCAGCATCGGGCATCAGGATCCGGGGGCGACGTCCTCCGCCCTGCTGATCGCCGCGCTGGCCGAGACCGGCGGCGTGCTCGTGGGTGAGGCATGAGCGACGGGAAGCAGGTCGGGATCGTGCTGGTCTCGCACAGCGGCCCGGTGGCCGAGTCCGTCGCCGAGCTCGCCAGGGGGCTGGCCGCCGGTGGATCGACGGCCCCGGTCGCCGCAGCCGGTGGTACGCCCGCGGGTGGGCTCGGGACCAGTGCGGAGCTGATCGCGGAGGCCGCCAGGTCGGTGGACGGCGGTGCGGGGGTGGCGTTGCTCGTCGATCTGGGCAGCGCGGTGCTCACGGTCAAGACGATGCTGGCCGAGGGCGACGAACTGCCGGACGGCTCACGTCTGGTGGACGCGCCGTTCCTGGAGGGTGCGGTGGCCGCCGTGGTCACGGCGTCGGCGGGTGGCGACATCGCTGCGGTGGCGGCCGCGGCTTCGGAGGCGTACGAGTACCGCAAGGTGTAGGCAGGTCGAGTCCCGCGGTCCGTGAGGCCGCCCCGCACCCGTTGTCCGTGGGTGTACGGGGCGGTCTCACGCCTGTCGTCCGGGAGCGATTTCGCCGGACGGGTCCTCGGTCGGTGAGACCGCACAAGGAAGTCCGGGTCGGCCGCCTTGATCTCGCGCAGGGTGCGCCGTGCCTGGGCGACGATGGCGCTGTCCGGCTCCCGGGTGACGAACTGGGCGTCGGACATCACCGCGAACTGCCAGTCCCTGCGCCCGGTCACGGCGGCCGGGTCGATCAACGGGTCTGCGGGTGCCGCCTGTTCGGGAGAGGGCCACAAATCCCCTGGAATCAGGTTGGTTGCCCGGTCCGTTCCACGGGCGGTACACGCTGTCGGCGGACAGCATGGCCGCGCGCGCAGCCCCGCACCAGGGGGCGTCGGGAACCTCGGGGGAAACAGGGCGAGTCGCCTCGATGACGGAAATGATCAACAAGGCAGGGGTGTCGTCCGGGGTGGTGTGCGGGGCCGGCCCGCAGACTTGACGGCATGTCGCCCCAGAAGCACGCCAGGCGCAGTGCGGGTCTCCTGCTGTTCCGCCGGCCGGCCGGTGCCGTGGACGACGGCGCCGGTTTCGAGGTGCTCATCGGGCATATGGGTGGCCCGTTCTGGGCGGGCCGGGAGAGCGCGGCGTGGTCGATCCCCAAGGGTGAGTACGGCCCCGACGAGGAGCCGGCGGCCGCTGCGCGCCGTGAGTTCGAGGAGGAGTTCGGCCGCGCGGCGCCGGACGGTGAGTGGGTGGCGCTCGGTGAGTCCCGTCAGTCCGGCGGCAAGACCGTGACGGTGTGGGCGCTGGAGACGGATCTCGATGCCGCGACGGCCGTTCCCGGGACGTTCACCATGGAGTGGCCGAGGGGGTCCGGGGTGCTGCGGGAGTTCCCGGAGGTCGACCGGTTCGCCTGGTGCACGCCCCAGGAGGCGGCGGGGCGGCTCGTCACGGGGCAGCGGATCTTCCTCGACCGGCTGCGGGAGCACGTGGAGGGCGGGCGGGTGACGCCCGCTCAGGACGGGCCCTGAGCGGGCTGTTCGCCGGCCGTGCGGTTGATCTCAGGGCGGTGCGGGTGGTGTCCGACGCCGCCGTGGCGCACAGCGGCCGGGGGCGTCAGCGCTGCGCGCCCTCACCCTGAGCTGCCTCGATGCTGCTGTGCAGATCGTTCGTCGCGTCGAGCGCGGCGGCTCCGGAGAGGACCATGCAGGCCAGCAGCGCGGCAGCGGCCGCCCGGCCGAAGCGGGGCCGCGGGGCGTTCCGGCCGAGCAGTGCGGCGACGCGGCGCGGTACGGGGCCGGCCGCCGCGGCGAGCGCCGTCCGGGGACGGGGCTGCGGAGCTCCTTCGGCGGCGCGGGCGGCGAGGGCGGCGCGGCCGATGGCGCGGGCGGCGATCCGTCGGTCGCCGACGGCACAGGCCGCCGCCTCGTCGGCGCAGCGCTCCAGGGCGTAGCCCATGGGGGCGCGCAGGGAGCGCAGTGCGGGGTGGCAGAGTGCCGCGATTTCGGCGGCTGCGATGAAGAGGTGGTGGCGGCCTGTGAGATGGGCGCGTTCGTGTGCCAGCAGGGCGTCGCGTTCTGCGGGGTTCAGGGCGCGGAGCATTCCCGTGGTGACGACGATCCTGCCCGGCGTGCCCGGACGGCCGGGCAGCGCATACGCGTCGGCGCGGCTGTCGCGCAGGACGGCCAGCTCGCCGCCTGCGTGCTCGGACGGCCGCGCCGCCCGGTACAGCTCCGCCCAGTGGCGGTGGGCGGCGCGGGCGACCGCAGCGGCGCAGCCCGCGAGCAGCGCCAGCGCGGCGGCCGCGAGGGGGACGGCGGCGGCGGGAGCGGCGTCGGAGAGCGGCCTGACGAGTTCACCGAAGGCGGAGACGGCGGAGAACCGGGTGGCGCCGGGTACCACCAGCAGGACCAGGGCGAGCAGGCTGCACAGGGCGAGACCGATGCCCGTCGAGGCGAGCAGCCGTACGGCACGCACCGGCGACAGGGCGTCCGCGAGGCGACGGGCGGCGGGTACCGCCACGAAGGGCATCAGCAGCGGAACCCACACGGCGTAGATCATCGGTTTTCTCCGTCGAGCAGGTCCCGGAGCAGCTGCTCGTCCTCATCGGTGAGTTGTGACACGAATCGTGCCAGTACCGTGCTGCGGTCCTCCTCCTTCCGCAGCTCGCTGTGCATCCGGCGGGCGGTCAGACCCGGCGCGTCCTCGGTGGGGGTGTACGCGAATCCGCGGCCGGCCCGGGTGCGGGTGACCGTACCCTTTTCGTAGAGACGCGACAGAATTGTCGTGACGGTGGTGCGGGCGAGCGCCGCCCCGATGGCGCCCTGCACCTGGCCGGGGGTCAGGGGCGTGCCGGCCGCCCACAGGGCCGCCAGGATCGTGGATTCCAGCTCGCCGGACGGGCGCCGCTCCGATGAGGTGTGGTGCTCCGGCCCGGCTTCCGGTGCCGGGTCGTCGTGCGGGCGGGGGGCGGGTTCTCCGCTCGATATCCCCTTCACCTGCGACATGGGAACCCTCCTCCCCCTTCGGGCGTCTACAGTGACGTAGACCGTCTACATCACTGTAGTCAGTCCGGGCGTTCCGTCGGGTCGCCCGCTCACCATTATGGGAGACCTTCCACCGTGTCCGTATTCTCACTGGCGGCCGCGCCACAAGCGGTGAACGTGCTGGACGCAGGTTCACTGCTCGGAGCGTTCGGTGCGCTCGGCATCGCCGTCGTGCTCTTCGCCGAGACGGGACTGCTCGTCGGCTTCTTCCTGCCCGGCGATTCCCTGCTCTTCACGGCGGGCCTCCTCTGCGTGTCGGGCACCCACGGGCCGGTCGAGCTGTCGTTGCCGCAGGTGCTGATCGCCGCCGTGGCCGGCGCGCTGCTCGGCGCGCAGGCGGGATACTGGATCGGCCGCCGCGGTGGCCGGGCCCTGCTCGCCCGCAGCCGCGCCAAGCGGCTGCACGAGGGCGCCGCTCGCGCCGAGGAGCTGCTCGGCAGGTACGGCCACGCCCGGGCGATCGTGCTGGCCCGCTTCGTACCCGTCGTACGCACGGTGCTCAACCCGCTGGCCGGAGCGCTCAACATCCCGGCCGGGCTGTTCACGCTGTGGCAGATCGTCGGCGGGGTGGTCTGGACCGTGGGGCTGGTCCTCGCCGGGTACGGGCTGGGCTCCTCGGTGCCCAACGTCGACCGCTATCTGCTGCCGATCGTCGCTGTCGTGGTCGTGGTCTCCCTCATTCCCCTCGCCGCCGAACTGCTCCGCTCCCGCGGCCGGCGCACCGCAGAAGGAGACAACAGCTGATGCCACTCGCCTCCACGGCCACCTCGATCGACGGTGGCCTGTACACCTGGATCACCGAGCTGGCCCAGCGCTCCCCCGCCGCGCTGGATTCCGCGATCCGCGTCTGGTCGGATTACGGACTGGCCCTGTTCGCCCTGCTGATGGTCATGTCCTGGTGGCGCTCGCGCTCCTCGGGCCCCGCCCGTACCGCCATGGCGCTCTGCACCCCGCTCGTCGTGGTGGCCGCTTACATCGTCAACGATCTCGTGAAGTCGGCGTTCCATGAACAGCGGCCGTGCCAGACCCTGCATGTCGTCACGGTGGAGGCCTGTCCGGCGCTCGGTGACTGGTCCTTCCCCAGCAACCACGCCGCCATCGCGGCGGCCGCCGCGATGGCCATCTGGCTGACCGATCGCAGACTCGGGGCGATCGCGGTGCCCGCCGCTCTGCTGATGGCGGCGTCCCGGGTGTGGATCGGTGTGCACTACCCCCACGATGTACTGATCGGGCTGGTCACGGGCGCGCTCGTCGCCTGGCCGTTGACGATCGCGGCGCGGCGCTGCGCCCCGGTGGTGGTCCGGCTGCGCGAAAGCCCACTGCGTCCCCTGGTGGCGAACCGGTGACCGAGGGCGCTTCGACGCTCGCGCGCGGCCGGTCCGGACCCATGGGCTTACGGCTCCGTGCACCGCTGGGAGCCGTTCTTGTCGGGCTGCTCGGACTCGTCGGGCTGGCGGCTCTCGTCCTGACCGCCCGGCACGGCTCCCCGCCCGCCCTGGACCGGGCCGCCCATGACTGGTCGCTGCGGCACCGGCCGTCGGGCCTCGTGGCGGCCGCTCGGGCCGTCACGGCGACCGGCACCGGAGTGTTTCCGTACGCGGCGGCGGTGATCGCCGGGCTGATCGCGGGCCGTGGCACCCGTCGGCGGCTGGAGTACGCGGTGGGCGCCCTGGCCTTCCTGCTGCTCGCACAGGGTGTCCGCTACGGTCTCATGGAGCTGATCGCCCGGCCCCGCCCACCGCTGGGCGACTGGGCCACGCATGCCTCCGGCTTCGCCTTCCCCTCCGGGCACGCGACGACGTCCGCGCTGATGGCCGGCCTGCTGCTCACGGCCATCGGTCTCCGGACGCGCGGCAGGACGGGGCCGCGTTCTCTCCGTACCGCCGTCGCCGCCCTGGTGATCTGCTGGGCGGCGGCCGTCGGCCTGAGCCGGATCCTGTTGGGGGTGCACTGGGCGACGGATGTGCTCGCCGGATGGCTGTTCGCCGCGGTCTGGGTGGGGCTCGGGACCGCGCTGATACGGAAGGCACTGCCGCTCCCGCAGTGACCGGTCCGTTCAGGTCCACCCTCATCGAGGTCCCGTGCGATGCCCCTCATGTCTCCCCTGCGTGCCGCCCGTGTCGTCCGTCCGCCGGTGGTGCCGCGTGTGCTCTCGCTCCTCCAACGCCGGCTGACCTGGGTGACGGTGACCGCATACGCGGCGGCCGCGCTCCTGCCGGGGGCAGGACTGGCCCTGCGGCGGATTCACCTCGCCGCGGTGCCCGTCCCCGGAGGCGCCCGTACGCAGCTCACCCTGCCGTCGCTCCTGCTGGCCCATCTGCTCTTCACCGCGGCGTTACGGGTGCCTGCCGGGGAGCTGCCGCGGCTCGTCCGCCGGCCGTTGTCACTGCTGGTGGGAACGGCCGCCAACACACTCATTCCGCTGGCCCTGCTGCCCTGTCTCGCCGCGGTGCTGGGGCGACTCCCCGATACGGACGGCTGCAGCGGGCTGATCACCGGGCTCGCGCTCGTGGGAGCCATGCCGGTCGCGGCAGGTGCCACGGTCTGGGGCGGCCGGGCAGGCGGCAACCACTCACTGGTCGTGGGGATCGTGCTCGCCTCCACGCTGCTCAGTCCGCTGACCATCCCGCTGATGCTCTCGGTGGCCTCGACGGTGACGCGTGGCCACTACGCCCACGATCTGTCGCGCATGGCCGCGACGGACGGCGGAGCGTTCGCAGTGATCAGCGTCGTCGTGCCGTGCGTCGCCGGTCTGGCCGTCCAACGGATGACGCCCCGCCACGTACTCGAACGGCATTTGCCGTGGCTGGGGCTGCTCGGACTCGTCGACGCGGTGCTGCTCACGTACAGCAACGCCTGCGGGGCGCTCGGCGGCTTTCTGTTCCACCCGCGGCCCGCGCTGCTGGTCGCGGCCGTCGTCGTGGCCGGGGCGCTGTGCGCGGCTTCCTTCGTGATCGGCTGGTGTCTGGCCCGTACGGTACGGGCCGACCGCGCGGACACCGTGGCGATCACGCTCAGCTGCGGAATGAACAACAGCAGCGCCGGTGCGGTGCTGGCGGCGACCAATCTGCCCAGCAGCCCACAGGTGCTCCTGCCGGTTCTCGCGTACAGCCTGTTGCAGAAGTGCGGGGCGGGGCTGGCGGACTCGGTGCTGCGCCGCGGGGCAGACCCGCCCCGTCAGGCCTTGTGAGCGGGCAGACGGATGACGGCGTGGCCGCGCCGTCGAGGTCGACGGTGGACCGGTGGGGCGGGGCGCCGTCCTCCTCGTCGTCGCGCAGCAGCAGGGCGCTCCGGTGCTCCTTGAGCTCGCTCTGCTTGCCGGGCGAGAAGGTCCCGTGCAATTGCTCGGACCCGGTCGCCGACACCTGGCCCTGGCGGGCGCTGTTGCGCCACGGCAGCAGACCCGCCCGACCCGCCCGCAGCATCAGCTGATCGAGGAGGGCGACGAAGGTCAGCCCGATCACGAGTCCGGCAGCGTCATCAGCGCGACGAATTCCATCCGTACAGACTTACACCGAACGGCAATTGGGTGGCGGCGTCGCGCATCCGTCGCGAGAACGACCGTGCGGGCCGTCGCGCAGTGCGACGGCCCGCACGGTCCTGGCGGGTGAGGCCCCGGAGGTCAGCCGTTGGGGAGGATGACCGCGCGGCCGTTGATCTTGCCGTGGTGCAGCCGCTCGTAGGCCAGCGGCGCCTCGTCCAGCGTGTAGGTCTCGACGTGCACCTCGACCGATCCCGCGCGGGCCAGGTCGAGCACCTCGGCGAGTTCGGAGCGCGATCCCCAGTACGGGGAGGTCACCGTCGTGTTGTACGGCAGGGAGCCGAAGCCCACCGGCAGCGCGCCGCCGCCGATGCCGACGATCGTGACGTCCGAGTCGATGGCGGCCGCGGCCCCGGCCGTGACGACGGTCGGCGGTGCTCCGACGAAGTCGAGGACGACCTGCGCGCCGACGCCACGGGTCAGCTCGCGTACCTTCGCCGCCGCGTGCTCGTCGGAGAGCACGGTCTCGTGGGCGCCGACGGTGCGGGCCAGGGCGAGCTTGTCTTCCGAGACGTCCAGGGCGATGACCCGGACGGCCGTCATGGCGCGCAGCAGTTGGATAGCGACGTGGCCGAGGCCGCCCGTGCCGATGACGACGGCGGTGGCACCGGGTACCAGCTTGGGCAGGGACCGCTTGATCGCGTGGTACGGGGTCAGGCCTGCGTCGGTGAGCGGTACGGCCTGGACCGGGTCGAGGCCGCCGAGCGGAAGCAGGTGGCGCGGGTCATCGACGATCATGTACTCGGCCATGGCACCGGGCGACCCCAGTCCGGGCGGGGTGATGCCCAGTTCCTTGGCCCGAAGGCAGTAGTTCTCCTTGCCCTCGGCGCACTTGACGCACGTACCGCAGCCCCAGGGGCCATAGACCGCGACGGGCTCGCCGATCGAGAGGCCGCTCACTCCGTCGCCGAGCGCCGCGACGGTGCCCACGCCCTCGTGGCCGAGAGTGAGCGGCAGCGGGAAGGGGATCTGCTCGGCGGGCCAGCTCATCACGGCGATGTCGGAGTGGCAGACACCTGCGGCGGTGACCTTGAGCAGCACCTGGCCGGGGCCGGGCTCCGGGTCGGGCACGGTGACGACCTCGGGTGCCGCGCCGACGGTGCGGTACTGAACGGCCTTCATGGGGTCTCCTGACTCTTTGTGTTTCTCTGCTTGCCCCCGTTACCGCCTGTCCGTCGCTCACGGAGCGGAGTAGCCGCCGTCCACCAGGTGGTAGCTGCCGTGGATGAAGGAGGCGCGGTCGGAGAGCAGGAAGGCGGCGAGTTCGGCGACTTCCTGGGCCGTGCCGAGGCGTCCGGCCGGGTGCAGCGAGATGAGGTGGTCGCGGGCCGGGCCGTCCGTGTCACGCAGCAGCGGTGTGTCGATGAAGCCGGGGCCGACGGCGTTGATCCGGACGTTCTGTGCCGCGTATTCGAGGGCGGCGGTCTTGGTGAGGCCGACGACACCGTGCTTGGCGGCCACGTACGCGGGCGATCCGGCGAAGCCGTTGGTGCCGAGGATCGACGACATGTTGACGACGGCGCCGCCGCCCGCCGCGACGATCGCGGGGAGTTCGTAGCGCATCGAGTGGAAGACGCCGCTGAGGTTGGTGGCGACGACCCGGTTCCAGTCCTCGATGGCGTACTCACCGGTGGTGTTGCTCGGACCGCCGATGCCCGCGTTGTTGACGGCGAGGTGCAGGGCGCCGAACGTGTCGACGGTGAAGCGGACGCCCGCTTCGACGGACACGGGGTCGGTCACGTCCATGGCGACTGCGACGGCCTTGGCGCCGGCGCTCTCCAGTTCGGCGACGGCCTTGCGGGCGTTGGCCTCGTCGTAGTCGGCCACGACGACGGACGCGCCGCCTGCGGCCAGCCGGTGGACCAGGGCCAGGCCGATGCCGGAGGCGCCGCCCGTGACGAGGGCGGTCCGGCCGGCGAACTCCTGGTCGGCCGGGGTGAGGGGGGTGCTCATGAGCGTGCGTTTCCTTCCGTGGTGCGGTGCGGCGCCGGCCCGGCGGGAAGCTGCGTGAGCAGGTCGCCGGAGAGGGCGTCGAAGGCCTGCGCGACCAGTCGGGGCAGGCCTTCCGGCTGCCCGCCGCGGACCCAGGCCGCCTGGGCGGCGAGGAGTGCTCCGGCGCCCGCGGCGACCGTGACGGCGGGGCGGATGTCCAGCCGCGGGTCGACTCCGAGCCGGTTCGCGACGATGACGATCGAGTCCTCCTGCGCGTCCACCCGGATGTGGTGGAACGCGGCGTAGAGGGTCGGTTCCTGCTCGGCGAGAACCAGCACGTCGAAGATCCGGGCGCGCCGGTGCCAGGCCTGCGCGTCGGGGTCGTCCAGCCAGTCGAGGACGGCGAGCCGGTAGGCGGTGAGCGGGGGCTCGTCGGCGGGGCGGGCGCGCAGGGCGTCGTTGATCCGGTCGCCGTCGCCCCGGATCGAGTCCAGGACGGCGGCTTCCTTGCTCGTGAAGTACCGGCTGAAGGTCCGCCGGTCGACGTCCGCGCGTTCCGCGATCTCCTCGACCGTCACATTCTTCAGGCCCCGGTCGAGCACGAGCTCGAACGCGGCCTGCGCCAGTGCGTCCCGGGTCCTGCGGGCCTTGCGGCTCCGTCGCTCCGGGGTCTTCCGTTCCGGATTCATAAGTGCACCGTACACCCAAAATGTCCCGCCGCGACAAAAGTCCCGATGGGACATTGGATCGGCGGGGCGTCGGATCCGCGGGGCATCGGATCGGTGGTGCATCACCAGGGCCGTGACGAAGCGTTCGACGTCCCCGGTCTGGGCGGAGAAGGCGTTGTGCCGGGCGAGGCATCCCCCAGGGCGTCGGCCACACCGGTCAGGGTCGGCTCACGAATGGCCGCTTCCCGAAACACCCCGAGCGCGGCGAGGCCCTTGCCCTGGACGTCCCCGAAGATCACCCGGGTGCCGTAGGGCGACTGGACGACCTCGTAGATGTCGCCGCCGACCAGGCGGTCCTCCTCGATCGGCGAAGCCGGCCGCCTCCCCCGCGTCCGTACCCGGGAGCGTCACTCCTCGCGTCGCCGGCCGGCGCCGGAACCCGATCGTCACAGCCCATTTCTCCCGGGACCGCCGGCCCCGCGCCGGCGTTCCCGGGACAGTCCAGCCGGGTCGCGGGGGCCCCTGTCGTCTTTCGTCAAGCGAGGCGTGGGGTTCGGGGTGCGTAGAAGGTGCCGTCGCGGAGCATCGCGAACAGCACGCCGAGGGTGATGGCGCCACCGGGTCCGGCGAGGCCGGCGGCGTCGGCCCGGTCCGCGGCCTCGGTCGGGTCCGGGACCGCGCCCCAGGGCGCCACGTCCGCCGGGTAGCGCAGGACGCGGCCGCGGTGCTCGGCGAAGTGGGCGTGCGGACCGGTCAGCACGGCGCGGACCGGGTTGTCCAGCGGGTGCGCGTCACCGGCGGCGGCACGCGGAGCACTCACGCGTCCACCTCGATCACTGTCTTCCCGCGCGCGTGTCCGCTCTCCACGGAACGCAGTGCTTCTGCCGCCCCGGAGAGCGGGAAGGTCGCGGTCACATGCGTCCGCAGAACTCCGGCGACGACGAGGTTCGCCACCTCGTCGAGGACAGCCGCGGTACGGGCGCGGGCGACGGCCGCCCCGCCGAGCTCCACCGCCAGGGGCTTGCCCCCGGCACTGATCAGCGTCGCCGGGTCGGCGAGGAGCGGGGCCACGCTCCTGAGGGTGTCGCCGCCGACCAGGTCGAAGATCGCGTCGACGCCGTCGGGCGCCGCCGCCCGCACCCGGTCGGCGAGACCCGGGCCGGATTCGACGTGCACCGCGCCGAGCGACTCGACGAAGTCCTTCTTGGCCGCGCTCGCGGCGGCGATGACATGGACACCGGCGTGGCGGGCGAGCTGGACCGCGAAGACACCGACCCCGCCTCCGGCCCCGGTGATCAGCAGGGTCGAGCCGGGGGCTGGATCGAGCTGGCGCACACCGTCGTACGCGGTGGCAGCGGCGACCGGCAGCACAGCCGCGTCGGCGAACGACAGACCGGCCGGCTTGTGCGCGGTCACGGCGACGGGAAGCAGTGTGTACTCGGCGTAGCCGCCGGTCACCGGGTTGCCGAAGACCTCGTCCCCGACCGCGAATCCTTCGACGTCCGGGCCCACGCCCTCGACGACTCCGGCCGCCTCGCTGCCGAACACGGTGGGAAACGGCTGGGGCTCGCTGCCGGGCCTGATGTACCCCGTACGCAGCTTCCAGTCGACCGGGTTGACCCCGGCCGCCCGGACGGCGACGAGCAGTTCGCCGGGACCGGGCACCGGCACATCCTGTTCGACGAGGGCCTCGACCTCCGGTCCGCCGTTGCGGGTGAACACGTACGCCTTGGGCATGAGCTTCCTCTCTCCCGGTTGATGTTTCCTGGCGGTGACCGTGCACGGCACCCGGGCCGGTCACCGCTCGCCACAGCAGCAGAAAGGCGCCTTCGCGTGCGTGTATTCCCGTAACGCCGGGGTGTTCATCGGTCCGCAATACTCGCCGTGACGACCTCCGTGCCGTCTCGCGCGCCCCCCGCTTCTCCCACTTCTCCCACGCTGTTCAGCGGACTCCACCCGTGACCGGGTCCACGACCTTGTTCACCAGCAGTTCGAGAAGCCTCCGGTCGTCGCCCGCGGTGCCGCGCTCGGCGGGTGTGTCCGGGTTGACGTCGAGCAGCACATGGGTGGCGCCCAGCTCGCCGAGCTCCGCCAGATCGGCCCGGATCCGGTCGATCGTGCCATGTCCGGCGGGACGTTCACCGCTGAGGAGGGCGTCGGTGACGCGGATCTGCAGCCGGGGCACGAGCGCGGGAACGGGGCGCTGCTCGCGTTCGGCCTCCTCGCTGATCAACGGCAGCCCGGCCCGGATCGCGTCGAGCGGCAGCCGGTACGGGTGCCAGCCCTCACCGAGCCGGGCGGCGCGGCGCTGGGCGGCGGCCGAATTGCCACCGACCCAGACGGGCAGGCCGGGAGCGGAGGCCGGCGCGGGCGCGGTCCGTACGCCTTCGTAAGAGACGTAGTCACCCCGGAACGTCACGGGGTCCTCGGCCCAGGCGGCCCGGATCGCGGCCAGATATTCATCGGTGATGCGCCCCCGCTCGGCGAAGGGCACGCCCAGCGCGTCGTACTCGGCCCCGGACCAGCCGATCCCCGCACCGAGGATGAACCCGTCGGCGTTCAGGTTGTCGATATTGGCGGCGAGCCGGGCCGTCTGCAGCGGGTGACGGTACGGGATCACGGTGACGGTCGTACCGAGCGCCAGACCGGGTACCCGTCCGGCGATGTGCGCGGCGAGCACGAACTGGTCGTAGAACGGGGCCGGATACGTCTCGTGCACATCGGGGGTGACCGCGATGTGGTCGGAGATCATCGCGAAGGAGTACCCCAACTCACGTGCGTCCACAGCTTGTTGGAGGAGGCTTGCCGGGGTGGTTCCGACACCGAAATTGAGTATGTTCACGCCGAATTTCACAACGAGAGCCTAAGCGAGTTACGTGTCTTCTTGACGGCGAGTCACGGGTCGGCCTGGAAGATCCCGGAGACCGGCCGTGGCTCAGTCGGCTGTACGTCGCAGGACCAGAGTGACGAATCCCCAGGTGTCCCGGTAGACACGCAGCCATTCGGTGCGGCGGGCCGCGGCCGTCTCCAGCACCTGCGGGCTGTCCGGGTGGTCGGGGTGATCCAGGGCCCAGGAGGCGAGCGAGCCCCAGTTGGACCACTCGTAGTCGTCCAGTTCGCGGCGCGTGCTGACGTGACCGTGGACCGGAGTCCACCCGTCGGCGGCGACGTGGTCCAGGGTGGTCGCGAGGTCGGTGAAGTCGCCGAGCATCTCGATGGCCTCCTGCGACGGCTCACGTTCCCAGAAGCCGTCACCGATCAGAACGCGTCCACCCGGAGCCAGATGTGTGCGCGCCGCCGCGAGCGTGGGCACCAGTCCGCCGAAGGCATGCGCGGCCCCGACGCTGAGCACCAGGTCGAACGGGTGCGCGGAACGGAACTGCGCGGCGTCCTGATGGTGCAGTGCGAGGCGTTCCTGGACTCCGAAACGGCTCGCGGACTCATGGGCCTGCCGAAGGGCGTCCTCGGAGGTGTCGACGCCTTCGGCGAACAGCCGCGGGTGCGTGGTCAGGGCACGCAGCAGCCACTCTCCGCCGCCGCAGCCCAGGTCGAGCACCCGCTCGTCCCCGCGCGGGGCGCCACGCGCCAGGAGCTGTCGCACCGATTCGTCGTCGAGCGGGGACTTGATCGGGTGTTCGGCATGGGCGAGCCTGGACATCTCTTCACGGTTCACCGGCGCATCCTGACAGCACCGAAGTCCTTACGCACGCCGTTTTGCCGGTACCGGCCGGCCGCTGCCCGCTTGCGACGTGGGAGCGGCCAGCGGGAACACGAACGGGCCTGATCCCTTCAACTCCTGCATGTCCGTCAGCGCTTGAGGCGGTCCATGAGATCGCGCATGTCGCTGATCATCGCGGACTGGTACGGGGAAAGATCGGGGAGGTCCGGTCCGTCACCCACCGGCGCTCCACCGAGGTCGTCCTCGTACTGCAGGGAGGAGGAGAGAGACAGCGAGAGGACCGCGCCGCCCTCCAGTACGCGCAGTTCCGCGATGCCGTTGTCCGAGGTCAGCAGATACGCCTTGTCGCCGAGGTCCGAGACCACCTCCACCTTCACGCCGGGATCAACGCCGAAATCGGTCACCCCGCGCTTCGCCTCGAACTCGGCAGCGGGGTCGGTCTTCTTGTGCAGTTCCACCATGACGCCGACGGAGTAGCCGGTGGACCAGCGCTTCAGAGAGCGCTTCGGCCTGGCGGAGGAACGAAGAGGAATGAAACACCTGACCTGATCCAGCGCCGGGTCGGTCAGAACCCCTGATTCCACCTTGCCCGTTGATTCCCCCTCACCCGTGGACTCCCTCGGTGCGATCGCCGCACCGATCGCCTTCAGCGGCAGCGCCGGGCAGGGGGCTTCGTTCAACCGGTATCCGTGCATGTCCGGTCGTCGGTCACCCCATGGGAACGGGAACAGGAGCAGCGCCGCCGCCCACACGGCCGAAGCCACCACGGCTCCGCCCAGCGCCCACCGCCACGGCCTGCGTGGCCGCGGCTCCCCCATGCCCCCCTGGCCGAAGTTCATATACCCCTGACCGAAGTCCATGTGCCGCCGACCGAAGGAGTCCAGCACCTCGCCGGACACTCCCCCGTCCTGCGCCTCGCCGCCCCCGACTCCGCCCGGTTCGCCCGCCATTTCCGGCTCGGAAATCATGACGCCCCCCATTGATCGCATCTTCCCCTGCTCCGCCCATGATCCCAGCACCCGACCCCGTCCGCCGAGTGCCCGAGGTCGGGTACGCCGGGGGCGGGTACGCCGGGGCGGATCCGAGCCGTTCCTCCGGATCGTCAGGCGTTGCTGGTCGCCACCGCGGGTCGACCGCACGTTCCGGTCCTCCAGCTGCTCCGTCAGCCGCTGCTCGGCCCGGAGATCGTCCACGCCACGTCGCTGGACGAACCCGACGACGAGACCCTCGGGCAATCTGCTGTTCTCCGGCCACGAACAGGGCCGCATCGAGATCTACCGGACCCGGCTTCATCCGCAGGCCCGGAGCCAAGTCGGCTCGCACGGTGCGGACTCGGTGGAGTACGTGCTGGTGATGTCCGGCCGGGTGACACTGGTGGTGAACGACGTCCCGCACCTTCTGGAAGCGGGGGACACGGCCCGGTTCTCGGGACTCAGCAGTCACTACTACACCACCGAGGACTCCCCCGCGGTCACGCACACCATCGTCGGCTACCCTCGCGACTGCCCCGTCCGGGCAGCGGCCCCGAGTCGGGCCGCCATCGATTTCGACTCAACTACCGCTGGATATGCGTCGATCGGTCCCCATTGCACCGTCGGCTGTGGCAGTCTGGAGACGACCGCCCCACCGGGCTCCCCCGTACCGGTGGGGCGGTTTTGCTGCCCGGCCCGTCCGACCTCCGTACGAACACGACGGCCGATCACGGCGATTGCCGGCCATTACTGCGGTGTGACCTGATCAACTTCCCCCTTTTCCGCATGGGAACCTCCCGCCGGGGCAGACGCATGTACCTCATGGCCTACGACCAGGGGAGCGTGACGAGATGACGGCGCACACTGCGCGGACCGCCGGTGCGGAGCGGGCGGAGGGCGCACGGTCGACGCGGGCCGACATGCCGACAGGAACCGGAAGGTACAGGGTGGTTGCCGTGGAGCCGACGGAGATGGCGGGGTTCGCGGAGGCTGCCGCGGACAGCGGCAGTCTGCCGTGGATCGAGGACGCGGCAAAGGTCGCGCCTTGCGACGCGCGGGAGTTGTCCAGGCTGTTCTTCGATCGTCTGCGGGTCCTGGAGGAGGGGACCCCGGCCCACCAGTACGCGCGCAACACCCTCATCGAGATGAACCTCTCCCTCGTCCGGTTCGCCGCCGGGCGGTTCCGGAGCCGGGGCGGCGGCGACATGGAGGACATAGTCCAGGTCGGCACCATCGGGCTGATCAAGGCCATCGACCGGTTCGATCTCTCCCGCGAGGTCGAGTTCGCCTCGTTCGCGGTCCCGTACATCACCGGCGAGATCAAACGATTCTTCCGCGACACCAGCTGGGCGGTGCATGTCCCGCGCCGGCTTCAGGAGTTGCGGGTCGACATCGCCAGGACCAAGGAGTGCCTCACCACGGACCTCGACCGCGAGCCCACCGTCCCGGAACTCGCCAAGCAGTTGGGGCTGAGCGAGGGAGAGGTCACCGAGGGCATCGTGGCGGCCAACGGATACACGGCGGGTTCGCTGGACATTCCGGCCGATCCGGCCGACGCGAGTCGGCGCAATACGGCGGCCCGCACCTTCGCCGACGTCCTGGGCGGTCCGGATCCCGCCATGGAAACGGTGGAGAACCTGCATGCGCTGGCGCCGCTGCTGGGCGGTCTGGACGAACGTGAGCGCCGCATCGTCGACATGCGATTCGGTCAGGAGATGACACAGTCCCGGATCGGCGCGGAGCTCGGCATCTCGCAGATGCATGTGTCCCGGCTGATCAACAGGATTCTGCACAAGCTCCGCAGTGGAATGTTCGTCGAGGAGTGATCCCGGCGATCTCGCGGCCACTTGTTCGACCTGTTCGGCCTGTTCAACCTGTGCGGCGCCGTGGTCCGGCACGAGGTGCGGGTGGTCCGGCGGCCTCGCGGGGGCCTGCGGTGCCGGAGCGGATCGCTCCGGCACCCGGAGGACCGGCCGGCGGGCTCAGTGGCTCTCCTTCTCCGGGGCGCGGCCCGCGTAGTAGGTGGCGATCATGTCCTCGCCGCCGTGCCCTGCCGCCTCGGCGCGGGTGAATCGGCCGGCCGACGCCGCGACCAGGTCCAGCCGCACCCCCGACTTCTCCGCCGCGTCCAGGATGAGGCGGGTGTCCTTGAGCGCGGTGGACAGGGTGAAGCTGGGGGTGAGGTCGCCGGAGAGGACCGCGGCGGACTTGCCCTGGAGGTACGGGGAGTCCAGCGGGCCGCCCTTCATGACGTCGAGAAAGGTCTGCGGGTCGATCTCCAGGCCCTCGGCGAGGTTGAGGCATTCCGCGATGTTGTTGACCAGGTTGATCACCCAGGTGTTGACCACGAGTTTCAGCCGCGACGCCGCTCCGGGGACCTCGGCGACCCAGACCGTGCGCTGCCCGATCGCTTCCAGCACGGGGTCCACCGTCGCCCGGACGGTGCTGGGGCCGGAGACGAAGACCGTCAACGCGCCCTGTTCCGCAGGCTGTTTGGTGCCGGAGACCGGCGCGTCGAGGTAGACCAGACCCAGGTCCGCGGCGCGCCGGGCGAGATCGGCGGTGGCCTCGAACCCGACGGTCGAGCTCTGGAGCAGCACCTGGTCGGTGTGGAGCCCCGGCGCCGCGGCGACGAGCGTGGCGGCGACGGCGGGGCCGTCGTTGAGCATGGTGAGGATGACGTCGGCGCCGCGTACTGCTTCGTCCGCCGTCTTCGTGACCGTGGCGCCGTCGGCGGCGAGCGGGGCCGCCTTGGCCTGCGTCCGGTTCCAGGCCCGGACGTCGAGTCCGGCCCGCAGCAGGCTCCGGGCCATGCCGGACCCCATGATCCCGGTTCCGAGGACGGCGACGGTCGGCCGCTGCGGGGTGGCGTTGGCAGCGCTTGAGGACATGAGGGACTCCCTTGATCGGCCGCACCCCGGTCGGCTCGCGGCGCGGTGGGTTCTCAGGATTGCCGCAGCGCACCGTCGAGTACGGCAGCGTGCACGGCCCTGGCGAGTCGCGCGCCCCAGCGCGAACGTGGTCCCGCGAAAGGTTCGCCGAGGTCCGGCCCCGGCGAGGGGGCGGCGACGCAGACGGCGTCGGTGGGGGTGCCCGAGCAGTCGAGTCCCGCGTCGAGGAGTGCCTGGACTTTGGCCTCGGTGGCCGTGGCGACGGCGTTGACGAGTGCGGCGTCGGAGAGCGGCACGGGAAGTGTGACGACGATGTTGACCGTGCCGGGCCGAGGCGGGCCGCCGGTGCCCTCGGCGGGGGTGGCCGCCCAGCCGCGTACGCCGAGTCCGCAGGTGGCGGTGGCCGTGACGCCCTCGTCGTCGGCGACCGTGTACGCGGTGACATCGGCAGCCGTCATCAGCCCGGCACCGGGTCCCGTGAGGTGTTCCGCGGCGGCGATCAGGGCGAGGTGGCGGTCGGGGTCCATACGCGGATAGCCGCCGGGCACCTGGGCGTTGAGGATCCAGTCGCGCGGGCCGATGCCGCCGCCGAGCACGGCACTGCTGCACACCCGCCACCCGTGCCCCAGCCGCCACACCAGATGGTGCAGGTCCTCCCCGTCCTCGCGCCGGGTCAGCAGTTCGCCGCGTTGTTGGGGCAGCCGGATACGTACGGAACTGATGGGGCACCCCCGGTGGCGCGGCAGGACGACGGTCGGCAGTTGGCCGGTCGATCATATGCGCCGGGGCAGGGCGCCCCCGAGCGGTGCCCCACCCCGGTACGGACGGTCAGGCTTCGTCCCGGGCCATGGCGATCAGCCGGTCCAGCGCCTCGGCGTCGGCCCGTACCCCGTCGTGGGCATAGGAGTCGGTCACCCAGCGACACCGTTGCGTTTTCTGGATGCGGGCGCCCCCAGCGGGTGTCAAGGGTTTGCCGCGAATTCGCCTCCGCGGCGCGAATGTGCTGCTCACAGGCGGTGGCGGGACAGGTCGCAGCGGTGGCGTCGGCGCGAAAGCGGGCCGCCCGCAGGCATGCTTTCTCCGCACGGTCAGGAGTTCACTAACGGGCGCACACCCTTCACACTCACTCGATTGGCCTAACGGGAAGGTGGTGTCCGCACCGCCGTGACGGGCGGCCAGCGCCGAAGCGCCGCGCATGTGACGGCCGGGTTGCGCAGGCGGGGAGGTTGCAGCGTCCATCCGGGTGAGGCGCGATGGAAATCGGACGCGCCTCCCCTGATGGATCCAGCCACAGGACGCGCCCGGGCGAGGAGGGATCGGCCATGGGAGCCGCTGACGGTTTCACGGATTCCGGAGAGCTCGACGGCCTGACGGTGTACGACACCGCGGGCGAGAAGATCGGCAGTGTGGGCCGGGTGTACGTCGACGACAACACCGGCCGCCCGGACTGGATCACGGTGAAAACCGGCCTGTTCGGCATGAAGGAGAGTTTCGTGCCGCTCGCCGGGGCCCGTCGCGTGGGCTCCGACCTGCACATCACGCATCCGAAGGACCGCGTCAAGGAAGCCCCCCGGGTGGACGCGGACGCGCATCTGTCCGTGGCGGAGGAGGAGGAGCTCTACCGCCATTACGGCCTCGCCAGGAACACCACCACCCGGCTCGGCGGACGGTCCGGCACCACGACGTCCGGGACCGGCACCACGGCCGCGGGCGCGGCGGGAGCCGCCGGCACCGGAGCCGTCGGCGCGGCCGGCACCTCCGCCTCCGGTACGGACACCTCCCGCACCACCACGTCGGGCACGACCGGCATGGCCGGCGCGGGAACCGGTACGGGTCCGGGCAGGCACCGCGACACCGGGACGGCCGGCACGGCCCGGCCCCTCGTCGGCGCCGGGGCGGGTGCCGAGCGGTCCGCCGCGGACCTCGGCGGCAAGGAGGAGTTGATCCGCTGCGAGGAGCAACTGCTCGTCGGCACCGAGGAGTACGAGAGCGGCAAGGCACGCCTGCACAAGTACGTCGTCACCGAGAACGTGACCAGGACGGTGCCGGTGATGCACGAAGAGGTACGGGTCATCCGTGAACCGCTGCGGCCCGGCGACAGGGCGACGGGGCCCACGGACATCCGCGAGCAGGATGTCGAGGTGACCCTGCACGCCGAGCGCGCCACCACGCGCAAGGAGACCGTGCCGGTCGAGCGGGTGCGCATGGAGACCAAGAAGGTGACCGAGCAGAAGGAGGTCTCCGCCGAACTCCGCAAGGAACAGATCGACTACGCGGACGACAAGAGCATCGGGGGCGGAGACATCGGAGGCAAGGGCATGGGTGGCGAGTCCGGCCGAGGGCGCCGCCGCTGACCCCCGCGCAGAGCGGCCGACAGCCGCACGAGAACGCGAGTGAGGGGCAGGCCCCGTGAGGTGCCGGGGCCCGCTCTCTCGCCGTCAGGGCTCCGGCAGGAAGCGCACCGTGGGCCGCCCGTCGGGGCCGTCCGGAGTGACCAGCGCCCGCACCCGGTAGACGTCGGCGATGAGTTCCTCGGTGATCACTTCGGTGGGGGTTCCGGCGGCCACCACACGTCCCTCCTCCAGGACGACGATCCGGTCGCAGAACATCGCGGCCAGGTTGAGGTCGTGCAGTGCGATCACGCAGGTGAGGGGCAGCGAGGTGATCAGTGACAGCAGTTCCAGCTGGTGCTGGATGTCGAGGTGGTTCGTCGGCTCGTCGAGGAGCAGTTCACGTGGTTGCTGAGCCAGTGCGCGCGCGATCTGGACGCGTTGCCGCTCGCCTCCGGAGAGGGTGTGCCAGGACTGGCCGGCCCGGTCGGCGAGACCGGTCCGCTCGAGGGCCTCGCGCACCGCGTCGTCGTCCTCCCGGCCGGGCGCCGACCAGGCCCTGCGGTGCGGGACGCGCCCGAGGCGCACGACGTCCAGGACGCTCAACTCGACCTGGGTGACGGCATGCTGGTCGACCACGGCGACTTGCTGGGCCACGGCCCGGCGGCCGATCTCGTCGAGCCGCCGGCCGTCGAGGGTGACCACGCCCGTCTCCGGGGCGAGCACCCCGGCGAGCACCCGCAGCAGGGTGGACTTGCCGGAGCCGTTCGGTCCGATCAGCCCGACGGTCGCGCCGGGCGGCGGGGCGAGGTGGACCCCGTCGAGGATGAGGCGGCCGCCCGCCGCCCGGCCGACCCGCTCGGCACGCAGCCCGTCCGTCGCTCCCCCCGTCATGTGATCCTCCGGGTGCGGTACAGGACCAGGACGAACGCGGGCACGCCGATGAGCGCGGTGACGACACCCACCGGCACCTCCTGCGGATCGAGGACCGTCCTGGCGAGCGTGTCGACCCAGACCAGGAACACAGCTCCGGCCAGTGCGGTGACCGGCAGCAGCCGCCGGTGCTTGGAGCCGGCGAGTGCCCGGGCGGCGTGCGGCAGTACCAGTCCGACGAAGCCGACGGCGCCCGCCGAGCTCACGAGCGCGGCGGTCAGCAGCGCGGTCGTGCAGAGCAGCACGATCCGGGTGCGGGCGACCTGGACGCCGAGCGCGGCGGCGGCGTCCACGCCGAACGCGAAGGCGTCGAGCGTACGGGCGTGTCCGAGGCAGACCAGCAGCGTCAGGACGAGAACGGCTGAGCAGACCCACACATCGGTCCAGCCGACCCCGCTGAGCGAGCCGAGCAGCCAGAACAGCACCCCGCGGGTCTGCTCGGCGTCGGCGGAGGTCATCACCACGAAGGAGGTGAGCGCGGAGAACAGCTGCATGGCGGCCACACCGGAGAGAACGACCCGGTCGGTCGTGCCGCCCAGGGTGTGGCTCAGCAGCAGAACGAGGGCGAACGAGCACAGTGCGCCGATGAACGCGCCGGCCGAGAGCGACACCGCTCCCCCACCGACCCCGAGGACGACGACCACGACCGCGCCGGTCGACGCACCGGAGGAGACGCCGAGGACGAACGGGTCGGCGAGCGGGTTGCGGAGCAGGGACTGCATGACGGTGCCGCACACCGCGAGCCCGGCGCCGCACACCGCCGCGAGCAGGGTGCGCGGCATGCGCAGGTTCCAGATGATGCCGTCCCGGATCGGGGTGAGCCGCGTCCGGCCCCAGCCGAGGTGGGCGGCCACCGTGGACCAGACGTCGGCGACGGAGATTCGGGCGGGGCCGACGGTGACGGCGACTGCGACGGACAGCACGAGCAGCGCGACGCCGCAGGCCCACAGGATCCCGCCGCGCAGCTTCCATACACCGTCCTCGCCACGCAGCTTCCGTACACCGTCCCCGCCCCGCGCGGTCGGTTCGCAGGCGCGCCGTGCGTCCGCCGCCGTGGTCCGCCCGGTGTCCGTCACCCCGCGAGCCCGAACGTGCGCAGCCCGGCGGCGACGCGTTCCACGCCCTCGACCGTCCGGATGGACGGGTTCATGGCCTGGCCGCTCAGCAGGATGTACCGCTTGTGCCTGACGGCGTCCATGTTCTTCGTGACGGGGTTGGACTCCAGGAATTCGATCTTCTTCGTGGCGCTCTCGGCGGTCTGTGCCTTGCGGGTCAGGTCGCCGATGACCAGGACGTCGGGGTTGCGGTCGGCAACGGTCTCCCAGCTGATCTGCGGCCATTCCTCGTGTGTGTCGTCGAAGACGTTCTTCGCGCCGAGTTCCCCGGTGATGATCCCGGGTGCTCCGCAACAGCCGGCCAGGTACGGGGCCTTGGAGTCGGAGAACCAGTAAAGGAGGGTGGCACCGGAGGCGTCGATGGACCCGGTCGCCTTCTGTACCCGGGCCCGCAGCCGCGCCACGAGCGTGTCGCCGCGCTCCTGCACGCCGAACACCCTTGCCAGGTCGCGCACTTCGCCGTAGACGCTGTCCATGGTCAGTGGCTCGGTACGGGCTCCGTCGCCGCCGCCGCTGTTGTCCTTGCCGGTGCAGTCGGCGGGCGAGACGTAGGTGGGGACGCCGAGTTCCTCGAACTGTTCGCGGGGGGCGACGCCGCCCTTGGCGAGGGTCGACTCGAACGACGCGCTGATGAAGTCGGGCTCCTGGTCGAGGACCTTCTCCGACGAGGGCCGGTTGTCGGCGATCCTGGGGACCTTGGCATTGGCCTTCTCCAGGCCCTTCATCACCGGGTCGGTCCAGGTCGCGGTGGCGGCCAGCCGGTCGGCGAGGCCGAGCGACAGCAGGATCTCCGTCGACCCCTGGTCGACGGAGACGGCGCGGCGCGGCGCGGATTCGACGGTGACGGTGCGTCCGCAGTTCTTCAGCGTCACGGGATATCCGTCGGCGGAGCCGGACTTCGCGGCGGAGTCGCTCGTTCCGCCGCCGCAGGCGGTCAGCAGGACGAGTCCCGTCGTGAGCAGGGCGATGGTGCGGACGGGGCTGGATATGGACGGCACGGAGTCCCTCTGCGTCTCTGGGCCCATGCGCGGAGCCCGTTGTACGGAGTTCTGCGCCCGGTACCGGGCGCAGCCGCCAGCAGGTCTTCGGACTCGGGTTCTGTCGGACGGGACGCCTTCCCAGGACACCCGAGGGTGGTTCCCAGTGGCCGTGGCCCCGCCCGTCCCCCTCACCGCTGCGCGTCAGTTCCGGATTCTCACCGGATTCCCTGACTCCTACGTGGAGTTCGACTGGCCCAGGCAAGCTATCACGCGCGTCTGCGCAGTTCATGGGCGGTGTGGCCGGTGGTACGCCGGGCTGTGCTGCCCGTCGCACCACCTGCCTGATGCCTACGGACGCTGTAGAGCGATCACGGCGTTGTGTCCGCCGAAGCCGAAGGAGTGGCTGACGGCGCGCCGGACGGGCAGCCGCAGCGGTTCTTCGGTGACGCAGTTGATGTCGAACTCGGGTGCCGGGGCGTCCAGGTTGGCGATCGGCGGTACGACTCCGCGCTGGAGCGTGAGGACGGTCAGTCCGGCCTCGATCGCTCCGGCCGCCCCCATGCAGTGCCCCAGTACGCCCTTCGGGGCGGTGACGGGCGGCCGGTGCGGGTAGACCCGGCCGATGAGGGCGGCCTCAGTGGCGTCGTTGATGGACGTCGCCGTGCCGTGCGCGTTGACGTGCTCGACGTCCTCGGCCGCCCAGCCCGCGTCGCGCAGCGCGGCCTCGACCGCCGCCTGGGCGACCGCGCCGGACGGGTGCGGGCTGGTGGGGTGGTGGGCGTCGGTGGTGGCGCCGGTGCCCGCGAGCAGCGCCCGGGCTCCGGCGCCCCGGGCCGCGGCGTCGGCCGCCCGTTCCAGCACCATGACGGCGGCGCCCTCGCCCATGACCAGCCCGGCACGGTCCGCCGAGAAGGGCCGGCACCGCCTGGCCGGGTCGCCGTGCGCCCGGGCCGCGGCTCCGGACCGGGCGAACCCCGCCATGGCGGCCGGGTAGACGATCGACTCGGTGGCTCCGGCGATCGCGATGTCGCACTGCCCGGTGACCAGGAGATCGCGGGCGACGGACAGGGCGGTGACACCGGACGAACACGCGGTGCAGGGTGCCATGCTGGGACCGGTGGCCCGCAACTGGATCGCGATCTCGGCCGCCGGCATGTTCGGAATGGTGAGCAGGATGCCCGACGGCGAGACGGCGTCCGGTCCGTGCCGGTCGAGTACGACGGCCTGCTCGGTCAGCGAGGCGGAGCCCCCGCTGCTGGTGCCGACGACCACCGCGACCCTGCTGCCCTCCCACCGCACGGGGTCGAGTCCGGCGTCGGCGACCGCCTCCCGGGCGGCGAGGACGGCGAACTTGACGTACCTCCCCATCCGGAAGGACGTACGGCCGCCGATCGCGGCGTCCAGATCGATTCCGTCGACGGTGCAGGCAAAGTCGATCGCGCATCCTTCGAGTGCCGCGACGGTACGCACCGGCGAGACTCCGGCGCACACACCTTGCCAGGTGGATTCGGTGTCGTTGCCGACCGGGGTGATCATTCCCAGGCCGGTGACAGCAACGGCGGGCCTGTTCATCGGGCGTTGCTCACCGACGCCGAGCCGCTCACCGGCGTCCCGCGGCCCGCTGTCGCGTCGATGAAGCGCGTGATGTCGGCGAGGGTGGCGTCCTTGGGGAGCCTGTCGAAGTCCCCGCCGGCGCCCGCCGTCTCCCTGATGAGGACGGCGAACTCCGCGACGGCGAGGGAGTCCATCTCCAGGCTGTCCATCGTGGAATCCGGGCGGATCTCGGCGGCGGGCACTTTGAAGGTGTGTGTGAGCACCTCGGTGATCTTGGGATGAATCGCACTCATGAGCTTCCTCTCCATCATTCGGTACGGCTGCCGAGGACGGCGGGGCATCGTCCCGACGCCGGATCAACTGGGTGGCGTGCCTCCAGTTACGCCTTGTGGCGAACCGATTCGGCACCGTCCTTCCGCGGGGGTCCGCACCACCGGGCCAGGACGGCCGCCGTACCCCAGAAGGCGAGCAGCACGACCCGGACGCCGAGGGTTCCGGCCGCCTCCCGTACCCGGCCGGTGCGCGGGCCCGTTCCGGTCCTGGTCACGGCCCTCATCGAGGTCCCTGAACCGTCGTCGGGCCGCCGTGTCTTTGCCAGGCGGCCGCCGAGTCGTCGTACGCGTCGATGTAGTCGGCCCCCGCGATGGGCCAGTCGGCGAGCAGTTCCTGCGGCAGCGCGAAGGCGTCGACGAGGGCGGGCAACCGGGGGGCGACGGCAGTGATGAGCTGATCCACGGCCGCGGGCAGCGCATTGACCTGGTCACCTGTCAGATGACCTGCGGCCAGCAGGTCGCCGCTGTTCCGGGCGATCCAGTCGAGCGCGAACAGTCGTTGCAGTGTGATGAGTTGCTCCCGGGCGGGCCCGTCCGGCAGACCGGCCACCGCGTCCGCGTACGCCTCGGCCGCCTGCCGGTGGGCGTGGGCCTCGACGCCGCGCAGGGCGGGCCCGGCCGCGGCGTTCCACCGCCCCAGCGGATCGCCGTGCGGTGCGCGGCCCATCCGCTCCCTGGCCCGGCCGAACCAGATCCCCTCCAGGGCCGCCAGGAGGCCGCCGAGGAACCGTGGGTCGGCGAGATCACCGGACGCTCCGCCGGAAGGGGTTGCGCACCCGGCGGGTTCGGTGGCGAAGAGCATTTCCGCGGCCGCCTTGGCGTGGATGGCCAGGTTGTCGCCCTCGGCGGTGATGGCGCCCTCCACTCCGGTGAGGAGTTCGCTCATGCCGTTGTTCTCCAGGAGCGCCTGGGCGCCGCACCGTTCACGGCATTCGACGATCACGGACCTGGCCCGCCAGGTGATCCACCCCTTGGCCACGGCGACCAGCCGCTCCGCCTCCTCCGGGCCCGCACCCGAGCCGTCCTCCCGCCGCTCCCAGCGGTCCAGGGCCCGGCGGTGCAGCAGGCTCATCGCGAACACGGTCGCCATGGCCACGGCGAGGGGGCCGTGGTGGCTGCGGTGGGCGATCACCGGTACCGGCCGCGAGCCGCGCGGCCCGGAGATGTACCGGTGGCCGCCGTAGCGGACGGCGACGGCGAGTGTCGCGCGCGCGGAGCCGACCGCGCACGCGCTCATCGAGATCTTCCCGGAGGTGACGCGCCCGATCGACATGCGGAGCCGATGCCTCCGGTTGCCGACGGTGCTGCTGAACCCGCCGTCGTCGCCGATGCGTCCGTGGTCCCCGCCGAGCAGCGCGTCGCGCCCCACGAAGACCTGGTCGAAGGAGGTCAGGCAGTGGTCCACCGGGCTCCCCATGCGTGCGGGAAGCCTGCGGACCCGTACACCGGGCAGGGCCCGTACGGCATCGGTGAGCGGCACGAGAAAGAGGAAGACCCCCTGATCCGTCCCGTCGACGAGCAGGCGGGCGGCCACGAGCCCCGTCTTGGGGCCGCCCGCCGTACTGGTGTTGGGCATGAATTTCTGGGCGCCGGCGTGCGGGGTGCGCAGCACGAAACCGTCGCGTGCGCGGTCGTAGGCGGCCACGGTCTCGACGGCCGCCACATCGTTGCCGTGCGCCACCTCCGTACAGAGAAAGGTGCCGATGCTGCGCAGCCGGAGGAAGTCCGACAGATCGCGCCGGGTGTCGCCCTCGTGGTCGAGGAGGGTGCCGAGAAAGAGGTTGTAGTGGATGCCCGCCACCGTGGCGAGTGCCGGATCGACCGGCCCGAGCCATTCGTGCAGGGCCGCGAGGGCGCGTGGGTCGGCGGCGAGCCGGGCGCCGCTGTCGAGGCAGTCGTTGAGGACGCGCAGCCGCTCGTACGTGAGGCCCAGGCGCTCACCAGGCGTGCGGCGCTCCGGGCGGCGGAACGGTTCCGTGCTGATCAGACGTTGCCAGAAGCCGTGCTCGCGGCGGTAGTTGTCGCCGAGGAGCACAGCGGTGAGGAGGTCCGTGGACGGTTCGGTGGAGGGGCCGTCGATCGTTGCGGTCATGCGACAAGAACGACTCAGCCGACGGCGAGGACACCGGGGGCCGTGCGCCGCGGACCGTCCGGTTCGACGCGCTGGAAGGCGAGCGCGACGTTGTGCCCGCCGAATCCGAAGGAGTGGCTGAGCGCCCGCTCGACGTGCTGCGTGCGGGGCTCCTTGACCACACAGTCGAGGTCGAACCCGTCCGGCAGCGAGTCCAGGTTGGCGATCGGCGGGACGAGACCCTGCTCCAGGGTCAGTACGGTGGCCACCGCCTCGATCGCCCCGCCGGCCGCGAGGGTGTGCCCGAGCACGCCCTTGGGCGCCGTCACCGACGGCCGGTGCGGGAACAGGTCCGCGATGAGCTCCGTCTCCATCGCGTCGTTCAGCGGCGTCGACGTGCCGTGCGCATTGATGTGATCGATCTCGTGGCCCGCCCAGCCCGCCTCGTGCAGCGCCGCCTCCACGGCCCTGCGCGGCCCGGCTCCGTCCGGGGCGGGGGCCGTGGGGTGATGGGCGTCGGTGCCGGAGCCCGCACCGGTCAGCAGGGCGCGCGGCCGCCCGCCGCGGGCGTACACGGCGGGTGTCCGCTCCAGCACGAGCGCGGCGGCTCCCTCACCGATCACGAATCCGTCCCGGTCCGCGGCGAACGGCCGCGATGCCCCGGCCGGATCGCCGCTCCGCCGGGAGAGCGCACCCATGCCCGCGAAGGCGCTCACCACCAGCGGAGTCAGGACGGATTCCGCGCCGCCCGCCACCACCACATCGCATTGGCCGCTCCTCAGCAGGTCGCGGGCCACGGCGATCGCGGTCGCCCCGGACGCGCACGCCGTGGCCGGTGCCAGGCTCGGGCCGTACGCCCGCAACGCGATGGCCACCTCCCCGGCGGCCGCGTTGGGCATCATCATCGGGACCAGGAGCGGCGACACCGCTTCCGGTCCCTGGCCGTCCAGCCTGCGCACATTGTCGACGAGCGCGGACACCCCGCCCACACCGACACCCAGCACCACGCCGACCCGGCCGCCGTCCCACCGCTGCGGTGACAGCCCGGCGTCCGCCACCGCCTGCCGGGCGGCGACCAGCGCCATCTTCACGAACCGTGCCATCCGCCACACCGCGCGTCCGCCGACGGCCTCGTCGAGATCGATCCCGTCCACCGGACAGGCGAAATCGACGGGCAGCCCCGCCAGTTCGTCGCAGTGCCGGGCCACGGACACGCCGGCGCACAGTCCCGCCCAGAAGGTGTGCTCGTCCGCGCCCGCCGGAGTCACCAGCCCCATTCCCGTCACCGCGACATCCATGTCCGCCCGCCCCATGTTCCGCCCCCTCCGCCGTAATCGATCACGCCTAACGGTTGTCGAACGGCAGTAGCCCCGGCGAGGATGCGCTCACTGGGCCGAACGGGTCACCGATGGGCCGGGTGGACCGATCCGCGCGGCACGTCCGGTGCGCGCGTTCACCCGTCCGCAGCAGCCCACCGCGCTGTGCGCACCGGTGGAGCATCCCCTTGGGTCATGGAAGCGGACGACAACCGGTCGGAATCCCCCGACGCGCGCACGGAACCGACGGAACTGGAGGCGCTGCGCGCCCGGGTGACGGCACTGGAGGCCCGTGCCCCGGCGCGGCACCGGCTGCGGGCCCGTTCGTTCCTCGCCGTGCTGCTCATCCTCGTCGCGGCCGTCCTCACACCGCTGAGCATCGTGTCCACCTGGGCGAAGAACCAGATCGGCGACACGGACAACTATGTGGCGATGATGGCGCCCCTCGCCTCCGATCCCGATGTGCAGGCAGCGGTGAGCGACCGCGTCACCGGCGCCGTCATGAAGCACCTCGACGTGAAGGCGTTACTGGCCGATGTCGCCCCCGCGGACCGGCCGGTGGTCGACAAGGCGCTCACGCGCCTGAGCGGCCCCCTCACCACGGGCGTCACGGGCTTCGTCCACGAAACCGTGGAGAAGTTCGTCACGAGCGACGCCTTCGCGACGATCTGGACCGATCTCAACCGGGCCGCCCAGTCCGCGGCGCTCAAGGCACTGACCGGCAGCGGCAACGGGGCCGTGAAGCTCACGAACGACACCGTCACCATCGACCTGGCGCCCGTCATCGACCGGGTGAAACAACGCCTCGTCGACCGGGGGCTGACGATCGCCGCGAAGATCCCCGAGATCCACACCGACTTCACGGTGCTGACCTCCGACGCGGTCGGCAAGGCCAAGAAGGGGTTCCGGGCACTCCAGATCCTCGGCTTCTGGCTGCCGCCGGTCACCCTGGTCCTGGCCGCGGGCGGGGTGCTGCTCGCGGTACGCCGCCGACGCGCCCTGGTCACGGCGGCGCTCGCGATCGCGGCGGGTGCCGCGGTGCTCGCGGTGACCATGTGGCTGGGCCGCGCGTTCTATCTCGACAGCCTCCCGCCCGACGTGTCCCAGCCGGCCGCCGGTTCCGTCTTCGACGCCCTGGCCGGCCCGGCACGCACCCTGGTACGGGTGGTGATCACGCTCGGCATCGTGGTGGCGCTCGCCGCGTGGCTCACCGGGGCCGGCCGCGCCGCCACCCGCGTCGAGGCCATGTGGAGCGGCGGCATCGGTGCGGTACGGGACGCGGCCGGTGTCACCGGCGGCCCGGTCGGCAGCTGGGTGCACCGGGCCAGGGCCTGGCTGAACTGGACGGTGGTCGTGGTGGCCGCCGCGGTCCTTGTCGTGTGGGACCGGCCGACGGGCCTGGTCACCGTGTGCATCGCACTGTGCGCGCTGTTCGCTCTCGCCGTCGTCGAGTTCCTCGACGGCGACCGCACGCCGCGTCCGGCGGTGCCCGGACTCCGGTGAGCTCGGAGCAGACCCTGCGGCACCGTCGTGTTCAGCTCCGGGCGAGGGCCGCCTTCAACTCCCCCTCGTCCGGCGGGTTGGCGCCGGCCCGTGCGACGGTCACGGCGGCACAGGCCGCGGCGTGGCGCAGGACCTCGGTCACGGTGGCCCGGTCCAGCGAACGCAGCCGTTCACGGCCGGCCGCGCCGAGCAGTCCGTGCGCGGCGAGGGCGTGCAGGGTGCCCGACATGAACGCGTCGCCCGCCCCCACCGTGTCGACCACGTCGGCGGGCAGCGCGTCGACCGTCACCTGCCCGCCGGGAAGGACGGCGAGGGCACCGTCGCGTCCCCGGGTGACGAGGACGAGGGCCGGGCCACTGGCGAGCCACCGCTCAGCGACCTCCCGCGCGTCCCGGCCCGGGTAGAGCCATTCCAGGTCCTCGTCGCTGGCCTTGACCACGTCGCTGAATGCGACGCAGCGCTCCACCTGGCGGACGGCCGCGTCGTGGTCCCCCATCAGTTCGGGTCGCACATTGGGGTCGTAGCTGACGGTCGCGGCCGCCCGCAGCGACTCGACGGCGGCGAGGACGGTGGCCGCACCGGGTGCCATCACCGTCGCGAGGGATCCGGTGTGGACATGGTGCGGCGGCCGGTCCGGGGTCACCGGGGCGAGCGTCCAGGTGATGTCGAAGGTGTACGCGGCCCGGCCGCCGTCGTCCAGGGTCACGGCGGCGGACGGGGTGGGCGCCGTGGCACCGTCCGTGCGGACCTCGACCCCGGCAGCGGCCAGGTGGTCCCTGATCAGCCGTCCGTTGCCGTCCGGGCCGAGCTGGGTGAGCAGGGTGGTGCCGTACCCGAGCCGGGCCAGGCCGTACGCCACGTTGGCCGGACTGCCTCCCGGGTGGACCTGATCGGCCGCACCCGGCAGCCGGACGATGTCGGCGACGCATTCGCCGATGACCAGCAGGTCGAGTCTGTCGAGCATGAGGGTGGGGTCTCCTGGAGTGCGGTGACGAGGGTGTCCTGGTCCCGGGCCCGGATGTTGTGGGCAGGTCACGACGGCCGGACGGTATCAAGGGCGTGACGGACGAAGTCCCCCGGCCCTGTGGGGGGCCGGGGGACTTCGTCCGTCACGGGGTCGGGTTCAACTCCGTACGCGATCGGGTTCAGGTCCGTACGCGGGTCGCATTCAGGTCCGTACGCGATCGGGTTCAACTCCGTACGCGGGTCGGGTTCGGGTCCGTACGCGGGTCGGGTTCAGGTCCGTACGCGGATCAGGAGGCGTCCTTGCGCCCCTCCTCCCCGTACCGCCGCTCGAACTTGGCCACCTGTCCTTCGGAGTCGACCACACGGGCCTTCCCGGTGAAGAACGGGTGGCTCTCCGCGGAGATCTCCACGTCGATGACGGGGTAGCTGTTGCCGTCGTCCCAGTCGATCGTCTGCTCGCTCGACGCGGTGGACCGGGTCAGAAAGGCGTAGCCCGCCGAACGGTCACGGAAGACCACGGGACGGTAGGGCGGGTGCTTGTCCTGCTGCATGCCTGCTCCTGGGGACGTACGGGATCGGCTCGGGGCGCTCCTGCCCAGCCTCGCGAACCGGGGCGCCGGGCGCGATCGCTGACGTCCGTACGGGGCATCGCCACACGCGGACGGGGGGGGGCGGCGACGCCTTGGGCCGCGTACGTCATCGCAGGTGGGCGGCGGCCTCCAGCGCGTCGGCCACGACTGTCAGGAATCGTGCGTGGGCCTGCGGACTGCAGACCGGCTCCGGGTTCCAGGGCAGTACGTGGGCGGCGCGCTCGATCGCCGCCCACCCCGCGTTTCTCCGGAGTTCGTGGAGAGGGGTGGCGTTGGACCGGATGTCGGCGAGCACGACGGCGGGGCGCAGCACCGCGGCCTCCGCCCAGCCGACCGTGGACCAGTTCGCGCCGGGCCCGTCCGCCGGTTCCACGAGGTCGACGCCGAGTTCGGCCAGCACGCGCAGCTCGGGCCACATGCGGGGGCGGGCGAGATGCGTCCGGTCGTCCCCGGCCGGAGAGAGGGCGACCACCCGGGGCCGGTCGGGTTCGGCGGAGAGCATGCGCAGCCGCTCCCGGGCGGCGTCCAGGTCCCGGGTCGCCGTCGTGGCTCGCCCGGCGCCGAGCGATCGGGCCAGTTGTGCGAACCGGTCGCCGATCTCCGCGAGGGTGCGTGCCTGGCCGACGTCGATGGCGACGATCGGGACGTGCTCCTCCAGATGCTTGGCGGTCTCCGGGGCGAGCCCGTAGACCTGCCCGCCGCCGTAGCTGACGGCCACCACGAGATCCGGGTCACCGCCCAGCAGGGTGTCCACGTCCAGGGTACTGCCCGCGCCGAGGTAGCGGACCTCGGTCAACGACAACGATCCGGTCTTCGCCGGGTCCGGCACGGTGCGATCGTCATGATCGGAGCCGAATATCGCGCTCGGGCGTATCCCGTGGTCCCACAGGGTCGCTCCGGCCTGGACATAGGCGAGCACCCGCGTCGGGCGCCGCCCAGCGGTCGACAACTGTCCACGATCGTCGGAGAACTGCCACACGGTCTGCTCCCTCACGTCACACGTACCTCGCCGGCGGCCACTGCGCCCCGTCTTCCGGGCCGCACACCAGTACCTGCCCAGTGAACCCTCGCGGCACCCCCCCTGCGCGGCCCGTCCGACGCATGTGACGCGAAGACTTCCGCGCACGGCCGGGACACGGGGCCTCGCCCCGCCTATGGCGACGGTCCGCTACAGATCCGCTTCGGTGGTGCGCCCCAGGTAGGTGAGCGGCCCCGGGTCAGGTACCTGGAGCTCGACGAAACCGAGCCGGTCGTAGAAGGTCCTGGCAGGGGTGTTGGCCGTGAGCATGGACAGGTGCACGGCCTCCACTCCCTTGGCCCGCAGGGCGGCCAGGAACCTGCGCATCAGCGCCTTGCCGTACCCCTTCCGCTGCCACTCGGGCAGCAGATCGATGTGCAAGTGGGCGGGGTGGGCAGCCAGTTCGGGAACGATCATCCGCTCCGGGGCGTGCAGGAGGACGGTCATTTCCTCGCTGGGCGTGCGCGGCGGGCCGTCCGGTTCCGGGAAGCGGTCCGCCACGAGGGGCAGCCACCGCTTGCGGAACTCCGTCACGAAGCGCTCCGTGTCGGCGGTCCCCAGGATGTAGCCGACCGCCCGGCCCGTACCGTCGTCGATCACGAAGGCCAGATCGGGTTCGAGGTACGCGTACGGCGCGGCGAAGATCGACGGCATCAGCTCCGGGTCCGGGTACAGATGCCGGGAGTCGCCGCCGTTGTCGGCCGTCCGGACGCAGATGTCCGCGAGGGCCGCGCGGTCGTCGGGGTGGTAGGCCCGTGGGCCGGCGGGCTGGGTCATCGCCTCATCCTGCCGATTCCGGGAGCGCTCCCACAAGCCTCGGTGAGAATTTCTTCGTACCGGGCCGTGTTCCGTATCGACGGCGCTCGACCGGTGGCCGTCGGCCGGGGTGCCGCCCGCCCCAGCCGGCTGGATCATCACCACGGCGTGCAACCGGGCGATCGACCGCCTGCGCCGCGAGGTCTCCCGGGCCGACCGGCACGCCCGGGCGGCGCTGGTTCATGCCGGGAACGAACCGGCCGAGGAGGGCCCCGTGCAGGACGACCGGCTGCGTCTGGAGCAGCTCGACCTCGACGGGTACCACGTGTTCCACGCCGACCGTACGGAGAACACGGCCGAGCAGGACTTTCTGCGGCGTCGCCGCCGGGCGCTGCCGGAGGACTGAACGGAATCCTCAGCCGGTATCGACACCGAGCCCGGTCAGGAACGCCGCAGCGGCCGGGGCGGGGCGGAAGCGGCTCCAGACCAGCCGTTCCGTGCGGGCGGGCGCGTCACGGACGGGCAGCACATGTACGCCGGGCAGTTCCGCCGCGAAGGCGGCCGGCAGCATGGCGATGCCGAGCCCGCTGCGGACCAGCCGGACGATGAAGTCGGTGCCGCTGACCTCGAACGCCACCTCGCGGGTGAGCCCCATCGCAGCGAACGCCTCCTCCGACTGCGCCCGGGCCGCCGTGCCGTCGGGGTAGTCGACGAACATCTCCTTCGCCAGCCGTTCCAGCCCCACTTCCGCCTTCCCGGCCAGGGGGTGGGTGGGGGCTACGACGGCGACCAGTTCGCCCGTGGCGAGCTCGTGATCGCTCACGCCCTTCGGCCGGTAGCTCGGCAGCACGCCCAGGAACGCCACGTCGAGCGTCCCGTCCCGTACCTCCTGGACCAGGTCCTTGCTCGCCCCGTCCCGCAGGACGATGTGCACCTTCGGGTAGCGGAGGTGGAACGCGCGCAGCGCGGCCGGGATGTCGACCGCGGAGATGGTCGGGATGGCTCCGACCGCGAGGCGGCCGTGCACCTCCCCGGTCGTGGCGGCGACCTCGGCCCGGGCCCGCTCCGCCGCGTCCAGCGCCTGCCTGGCCTCCGGCAGGAACGCCTCGCCCGCCGCAGTAAGCCTCACCTGACGGCTCGTGCGGTCGAAGAGCCGGGCCCCCAGCTCCTTCTCCAGCCGGGCGATCTGATGGCTCAACGCGGACTGGACGACCAGACACCTCTTCGCGGCGCGGGTGAAGCTGCCCAGTTCCGCCACCGCGACGACGTACCGCATCTGCTGAAATTCCATCCATCCATCGTGAACCACGATCGATGGAATGAAAAACATGTATTGGACTCATCGATGGCGGATCCCCGACGCTGAGGGACATGGCTCATTCCACCCACGGGACCCGCAGTCGCGCCGTCCCGCGCACGCTCCCCGATCCATCCGCGCCCGGTCGCGGCCTAGTCCTGCTGATGGCCCTCGCCGCCGGGCTCTCGGCCGCCGGAAACTACTTCGCGCAGCCGCTACTCGACGTCATCGAGGTGAATCTGCACATCGGTGTCACCGCGGCGGGGCTGATCGTGACCGCCGCTCAGGCCGGGTACGCGCTGGGCCTGATCCTGCTCGTTCCCCTCGGGGACGTCATGGACCGCCGGCGGCTCGCGGTGATCCTGTTCGCGCTCACCGCCTTCTTCCTCCTGGTGACGGCCGCGGCCCCCACCGGCCCACTGCTGATCGCCGGAACCCTGCTCACCGCGCTGACCTCCGTCGGAGCGCAGGTCGTGGTGCCGTTCGCGGCGGCCCTCGCGGCTCCGGCCGAACGCGGCAGGATCGTCGGGGTCGTCATGTCCGGTGTTCTGCTCGGCGGCCTGTTCGGACGACTGGCCTCCGGTGCGCTGTCCGAGCTCGGCGGCTGGCGGACGGCGTACTGGGTGAACGCGCTGCTCATGGCCGTCATGGCGATACTCCTGCACAACCGGCTCCCCCGGCTGCCCCGGCCGCGCGACGCGGCGCCGATGCCGTACACCGGACTGCTGCGCTCCACGCTGGCCCTGTTGCGACAGGAACCCCTGCTGCGGTGGCGGGCGGCCATCGGCGCGTTCTCCATGGCCTCGTACAGCGTGCAGTTGACCGCGCTGACGTTCCTGCTGACCCGGCCCCCCTTCCACTGGAACGCGGCCGCCATCGGGCTGTTCGGGCTGGTGGGCGTCATCGGTGTCGTGGGCATGAACATCGCGGCGCGGCTGAGCGACCGCGGCCGGGTGCAGGCGGTGTCGGGCACGGCGGCCGCGCTCCTCACGCTCTCGTGGCTGCCGCTGCTGGCCGGCGAGTCCTCGCTGCTGTGGCTGGCGGTCGGGGTGATCTCGCTGAACATCGCCCAGCAGGCGGGGCTCAACAGCGGTCAAACCGTGATCTACGCGCTCCGCCCGGAGGCCCGCAACCGGATCAACTCCGGATTCATGACGCTGTTCTTCCTGGGCGGTGCGGCCGGAGCCGCCCTGGCTTCGGTGGTCTGGTCGCGGGCCGGCTGGAGCGGCATCTGCCTTCTGGGTGGTTCGCTGGCCGCCGGAAGTCTCGTCCTGTGGGTTCTGGAGCGTGTCCGGATGGCCTCCGCCGCACGTCCCGGGGCCGGCTCCGTCACTCGTTGACGGCTGTCAGCAGCACCACGGCGTCCTCCAGCGCCAGCAGTCCGTGCCGCTCCTGCGGAACCGGCTGGAGCTCTCCGGCGTTCAGCTCCACATCGCCCGAGGCCGCCGTAATGCGCACCCGGCCGCGGAGCACCTGGAGGGAGGCCGCGGCGGGTGCGTTGTGCTCGTCGAGCGCGAAGCCCGAGGCGAGGGCGATGACCGTCTGGCGCAGGGGTTCCTGATGCAGCAGGCGGTGGGCGCTGCGGCCGTGCGCGGCGGCGCGGGCAGCGGCCAGATGCTCGTCGGCGAGGGCATTCAGATCGTCCATATGCCCACTGTGCCGCAGCCGCCGCGCCCCCGCGTCCCCGGAACCCCGTTCCCCCGTGTCACGTCGACCGCGCCGACGGCGGGGCAGTGGCGGAGCGGTGCGGGCCACCCGCGAAAATGGCGCGGGGAAGACCGCAACGACCGACCGATACGGAGGAGTGGCAGATGCCGCACGAACGAGCTGGACAGCCGGCCCGGCCGGAGGATCTCACCGATGTGGCCCGGCTGGTGACCGCGTATTACACGCTGCACCCGGATCCGTCCGTGCCGGACCAGCGGGTGGCGTTCGGTACCTCCGGCCATCGCGGGTCGTCCACGGCCACCGCGTTCAACGAGGACCACATCGCCGCCACCAGCCAGGCCATCAGCGAGTACCGGGCGCGGCAGGGCACGGACGGGCCGCTCTTCCTCGGCGCCGACACCCACGCCCTGTCGGAACCCGCCAGGATCACGGCCATCGAGGTGTTCGCCGCCAATGACGTGACCGTGCTCATCGACCCGGCCGACGGCTACACCCCGACCCCGGCGGTGTCGCTCGCCGTCCTCACCCACAACCGGGGCCGGACCTCGCGGCTCGCCGACGGTGTGGTGGTCACGCCGTCCCACAACCCGCCCGGCGACGGCGGATTCAAGTACAACCCGCCCAACGGCGGCCCGGCCGGGTCCGAGGCCACCGGCTGGATCCAGGAACGGGCCAACGAGATCATCGCGGCCGGCATGAAGGACGTACGCCGGCTGCCCTACGCCCGCGCTCGGGCGGCGTCGACCACCGGGACGTACGACTTCCTCGGCAGCTACGTCGCCGATCTGCCGTCCGTGCTCGACCTGGACGCGATCCGCTCGGCCGGGGTGCGGATCGGTGCCGATCCGCTGGGCGGCGCGTCGGTCGCGTACTGGGGCCGGATCGCGGAGCAGCACCGGATCGATCTGACCGTGGTCAATCCCCTGACCGACCCCACCTGGCGGTTCATGACGCTGGACTGGGACGGAAAGATCCGGATGGACTGCTCGTCGCCGTACGCCATGGCCTCGCTGATCGGCCGGCGCGACCGGTACCAGATCGCGACCGGGAACGACGCGGACGCCGACCGGCACGGCATCGTGACGCCCGACGCCGGACTGATGAACCCGAACCACTACCTCGCCGTCGCCATCGACTACCTGTACACCCACCGCGAGCAGTGGCCGGCCGCCGCGGGCATCGGCAAGACGCTGGTCTCCTCCGGAATGATCGACCGGGTCGCCGCCGGTCTGGGCCGTGAACTGGTCGAGGTGCCGGTCGGCTTCAAGTGGTTCGTCGACGGACTGGTCGGCGGATCGCTCGGGTTCGGCGGCGAGGAGTCGGCCGGGGCCTCGTTCCTGCGCCGCGACGGATCGGTGTGGACGACCGACAAGGACGGCATCATCATGGCGCTGCTCGCCTCGGAGATCCTCGCGGTGACGGGCACGTCGCCGTCGGAGCACTACGCGGCGCTCACCGGCCGGTTCGGCGAGCCGGCGTACGCCCGGATCGACGCCCCCGCCGACCGGGAGCAGAAGGCGGTGCTCGGGCGCCTGTCCCCCGCGCAGGTCACGGCCGACACCCTGGCCGGTGAACCGGTCACGGCCGTGCTGACACAGGCGCCCGGCAATGGCGCACCCATCGGCGGCATCAAGGTGACCACCGAGAACGCCTGGTTCGCCGCCCGCCCCTCGGGCACGGAGGACGTCTACAAGATCTACGCCGAGTCGTTCCTCGGCAGCGACCATCTCGGTCGCGTGCAGGAGGAGGCCAAGGCCGTCGTCTCCGCGGCCCTCGACGTCTGAGTCCGGCCGGAGCCGCCCCGAGCCTGTGCCACGGCAGGGATCGACGACAGGGATCGGGAGGCTCCGGCCGTTCGGCGCGATCGGTGGCGGTTCACCCGTCTGCCACCGGCCGGTGGCACGGCACGCGGGGTGCGTCGACGCTTGTCCCTACCCGCCGATCCAGCAGGCGGGCAGAGCCTCATGGGGGTGGATCCGTGTCGGACGCCGCTGCACCGGACCCCGTGTCACAGGCGGTCGAGGGCATGGAGGCAGCGGTCCTCGACACCCTGTTCGCCCAGTCGGCGGTGGGCCTGCACGTGCTGGACACCCGGCTGCGGGTGATGCGGGCGAACACCCTGTCCGGCGCCGTCCCCGACGAGCGCCTCGTGGGGCGTCACTTCACCGAGGCGTACCACCTCGAAGAACCGGACGAGGCGGAGCGCATCCTGCGCAAAGTGCTGGACAGCGGTGTGGCCGTGCGCGACCGGGTGGTCCGCGGTCGGCCCGCCGACTCCACCGGCCGCAGCCGCAGTCTCAGGGTGTCCGTCTACCGGCTGAACGATGCGGACGGTCGCACCCTGGGGCTGCTCGCCGCCGTCGTCGACGTCGATGAGCAGGAGAAGGCCCGCATCCGGGCGGCCTGCCTCACCGCGGTGCGCACGCAGGTGGGCAGGTCACTCGATGTGGCGGCCACCTGCGAGGGACTCGTCGAGGCCGTCGTTCCGGCATTCGCCGACCTCGCCGTGGTCGAGGTGGTGGATGACGTCCTGCGCGGCTCGGATCCGAAGCCGGGGCCGCTGGAGCCCGATGTCCCCCTGCGTCGCGCGGCCGTTCGAGGCCTCGGCGCGGACGAGTACCGGAGCGGCCTCGTCGGAGAGATGCGCCGGCTCCCCGACCGTACGCCGTACGCCCTGGCCGCATCCGACCTGAAGCCCCGTCTCGTCCAGATCGACGCCCGGACGCCGTGGCTCGAAGCGGACCCCGACAGCGCCCGGCTCGTCGAAGCGACCCGGGCGCACTCCTTGATCGTGGTCCCGCTGAAGCTGCACGGCACGGTTCTCGGCCTGGCGAGTCTCTTCCGGTGCCGGGGGACGGAACCCTTCGAGGAGAACGATCTCCCGCCGGCTCTGACGGCGGCCGCTCACGTCGCCCTGAGCATCGACAACGCGCGGCGCTACGCACGCGACCACGCGATCGCGTCGACGGTGCAGCGCCGGCTCCTTCCCCAGAACAACGGCGGCGGCATCGCCGTGGAGACGGCACATGTCCTGCTGCCCGGGCGCAACAGCGGCTGCTGGTTCGACACCATCGGCCTCTCGGGCGCGCGCACCGCTCTGATCGTCGGTGATGTCGAGGCGCCCGGCCTCCAGGCAGCCATCACCATGGGGCAGTTGCGGACCGTCATCCACGCGCTGGCCGGTCTCGATCTGGAGCCGGACGAAGTGCTGGCCAGACTGGCCGACACCGCCGGCCGGCTGGCCGGCGAGCGGGCCGCGCTGCCGCCCGGCGACTGGCTGCACAGGCAACCGCCCACGGCGACCTGCATGTATGCCGTCTACGACCCGTTCTCCCGCACCTGCACCGTGGCTCGGTCCGGTCATCCGTCCCCCGTCCTCGTCACCCCCGACGGCACCACGACCGCCCTCGATGTCCCCGACGGGCCCCCGCTCTTCTCCACCGACACTTCGCCGTACGCCGCCGCTGCGTTCGAGCTCGACGAAGGAAGCGTTCTGGCGTTCCTCACCGGCCCTTTCCCCACCGACGGGGACTCCGCGGATCAGGTACGGCAGGCACTCGCGCGACCCGGCCGGAATCTGCAGGACCTGTGCGACGACGTGGTCTACAACCTGCCGGCCGAGGCCTGCCCTGAGGGCGCCATGCTCCTCCTCGCCCGTACCGGCGTCGTTCCCCCCGACCGGGTCGCGACCTGGGAGCTGGCCCATGACCGGACCGCTCCCGCCATCTCCCGTACGCTCGTGCGCGACCGGCTCGACGGCTGGGGCGTGGACGAGGCGACGACCGACGCGACCGAACTCATCGTGAGCGAACTGATCACCAATGCGGTCCGTTACGGCACCCCTCCGCTGCAGCTGCGGCTGATCCTGGACCGCACACTCACCTGCGAAGTACACGACAGCAGCCGGGTGTCGCCCCATCTGCGCCATGCGCGCACCGTCGACGAGGGCGGCCGCGGACTGTTCATCGTCTCCCGGCTCGCCGCCCACTGGGGCACCCGGTACAGCAGCGACGGCAAGGCACTGTGGACCGAACAGGAGCTCCCGTCCGGCAGAGACGACCCGTCCGTGGCCGACGATTCCTGACCTCGGTGTGCGGCGCCCCGTGGCCGGTGGGCCACGGGGCGCCGCGATCAGGGTGGTGGCGGCCGCTCCGGGGACGGGGAGCGGGCGCCGGTCGGGTCAGTCGCGACGGTCGTGGTGGTGACGGCCGTCGCGGTTGTCGCTGCCTCCGTGGTCGCGGCCCTGGTGACCGTTACGACCGTCGTGGTCGTCGTTGCGCCCGTGGTCGCGGCCCTGGTGACCGTTACGGCCGTCGTGGTCGTCGTTGCGCCCGTGATCGCGGCCCTGGTGACCGTTACGGCCGTCGTGGTCGTCGTTGCGCCCGTGATCGCGGTCCTGGTGACCGTTACGGCCGTCGTGGTCGTCGTTGCGCCCGTGATCGCGGTCCTGGTGACCGTTACGGCCGTCGTGGTCGTCGCGGCCGGCCCGGTCGCGGTCGCGGCCCCAGGACTTCGAGTCGACGCTGCGGCCATTCGCGTCCCGCAGTGTCGCCGTGTCGCGGGCGTCCCAGACGTGCCTGCGGAGGTCCTGGTAGACATCGCGGTCGGTGTCGCGGCCGATTCCGGTGTGCACGCGCACGGAGGAGCGGCCGGCCAGGCGCAGATTGAACCGGTAGCTGCGGCGGCTCTCGTCGCTCAGGGTCCAGCCTCGGAGGTTGACCGCGTGGCGGCCGGTGTTGGTGACAGTCACCCATTCGCTGTTGAGGCTGCGGTTGGAGCCGCTGTCACGACCGGGGCTGTTGTACTGGATCGCACCCAGAACCACCGCCGGACGCTCGTCGGCCCGGCTGTGACCGTGGCCGTGTTCGTCTGCGGTCGCCGGAAGTGCGGCGGCGGCCACCAGAGCGCCGGAAGCGAGAACGGCGGCGGTGAACCGCCGTGCGGAACGGGACATGAATACCCCTCGGGTACGGGCCCGGACCCCTGCGGTCCGAGCGTTGTTCGGTCCCGGCCTGTTGCCGAGAACGCACACTGTGGCCCGATGGCCCCAGCCACGGAAGGCGCCCCGATACGTGTGACGAAGTACGGACATTTCCGTCACGCGCGTCTGCACCGGGCACACATTCCGGTCGTCCGAGTACCTGTCAACCACTGCCTGCTACATCCACCCGCCCGGCACCGCGCCGGCGCAGCCGGCGGTGGCCCCGAGAGCGGGGCGCACGACCGCGCACACCCCGCGCGAGCCGCCCGGGAATTCCGTAACAGCCGCCGCCCGCACAACCTTGAACCCCCGTTCCCTTACCCACGGAAACGAGAACGGCAGTTCTGCGACAGGGCCGTTGCGCGGTGCGAACAACAGTGGTTCAGTGACAGAGGAAGATATGAATCGAGGTTCAGAACATCATGGCCTACCGCCCCACCGCCCGCACGGAAGCGACCCGGCTCGCGCACCGCGAACGGTTGCTGGAAGCCGCCCGGCAGCTGCTGGCCGAGGGCGGGTACGCGGCGGCCGGCATCTCCGTGATCGCCGACCGGGCCGGCGTCGCCACCGGCAGCGTCTACAACCACTTCGCCTCCAAGCAGGAACTGCTCGCGGCAGTCTTCCGCCATGTCGCTGGTCATGAACTCGGCACGGTGCAAGAGGCGGTGCGGGCGCGGAGCGGTGCGGCCGAGCAGGTGCGCGCGCTGGTCGAGGTCTTCGCGTACCGTGCGCTGCGCAACCCGCGTACGGCCTGGGCGTTGCTGGCCGAACCGGTCGATCCGCTGGTCGAGCAGGAGCGGCTGACGTACCGGCGCGGCTATCACGCCCTCGCCGAGTCGGCCGTCGCCGCGGGAATCGCCTCGGGTGAACTGCCCGCGCAGGACGCGCGGTTGTCGGCCGCCGCCGTGATCGGGGCGGTCGGCGAGGCACTGCTCGGCCCGCTGTCACCGGTCGGCGGGCGGACCGAACCGGAACCGGTCGTGGCAGGCATCACCACGCTGTGCCTGAGAGCGGTCGGAGCCCACGGCACCTGATCGCGAGCCGCCCCCGCTCGCCCGCTTCCTCGCCGCCCCCGCCCACCTCCCCAGGACAGGAACCCGCGATGACCGTCACCCCGCACCGGACCGGCCTTCGGCCCGACGCCCCCGCACCGCACCCCACTCACGAGGTCACCAACCAGGCCCCGCCCAGGAAGGATCTCGACGAGTACGGCACGAACCTGCCTCTCACGGAGGCCGTCCGGGCGTTCGGCGCGGCCTGGCACGAGAAGGAGCTGCACGAGATCGGCACCCTGGTCGGTTCCGAGCGGTTCCAGATCGACGCGGAGCTCGCCCACGCCTCCCCGCCCGTCCTGCGCACCCATGACCGTTACGGCAACCGCGTCGACGAGATCGACTTCCACCCCGCGTACCACGAGGTCATCGGCGCGGCGGTGAACCACGGCACGCACACCGCGGGCTGGGCCGACCCGAAGCCCGGAGCGGCGGTGGCGCGGGCGGCCTCCTTCATGCTGTTCGCCCAGATCGAACCAGGCCACGCCTGCCCGATGTCCATGTCGCATGCCGTGGTCCCGGTCCTGCAACGCGATCCGGACGTGGGGCGGGACTGGCTGCCGGGCCTGCTCAGCCGCTCGTACGACCCCCGGCTGATCGCCCCGGGCCGCAAGTCGGGGCTCACGTTCGGCATGGGGATGACGGAGAAGCAGGGCGGCTCCGACGTCCGCGCCAACACCACGCGGGCCGTCCCGCTGGCCTCCGGCCCCGAGGGCCGGGCCCATCTGCTGACCGGGCACAAGTGGTTCTTCTCGGCCCCGCAGTCGGACGCGTTCCTGGTCCTGGCCCAGGCCGAGGCCGGGCTCACCTGCTTCCTCGTGCCGCGTGTGCTGGCCGACGACACCCGTAACACCGTCCGTATCCAGCGGCTGAAGAACAAGCTCGGCAACAAGTCGAACGCCTCCTGCGAGGTGGAGTTCGACGGCACCTGGGCAGTACGGGTCGGCGAGCCCGGCCGCGGCGTCCCCACCATCATCGAGATGGTCAACCACACTCGGCTCGACTGTGTGCTCGGCACCACCGCGGGCATGCGCCAGTCGGTGTCCGAGGCGATCTGGCACGCGCACCACCGCAGCGCGTTCGGTGCCCGGCTGGTCGACCAGCCGGCCATGACGGCGGTCCTCGCCGATCTGGCACTGGAGACGGAGGCCGCGACCTGGACCGCGCTTCGCCTGGCCCATGCGTACGAGGCCGACAGCGGCGAGTCCGAGGCGATGTTCCGGCGGCTGGCCACCGCCGTGGCCAAGTACTGGATCTGCAAGCGCGGTCCGCACCACGCCTACGAGGCGCTGGAGTGCCTGGGCGGCAACGGCTACACCGAGGACTGGCCGCTGGCCCGGCGCTACCGCGAGCAGCCGGTGATGGCGGTGTGGGAGGGCTCCGGCAATGTCATCGCCCTCGATGTGCTGCGGGGCATCGCCAGGACCCCGCAGTCGCTGGACGCCTTCTGGGCCGAGCTGGAGACCACGTCCGGTGCGAGTTCCGTGCTGGACGCGCACATCCGCCGGGTGCGCCGGGAGCTGGCCGAGGACCTGCGCGACCCGCTCGCCGCGCAGACCCGCGCCCGGGCGACGGTCGAAGGCATGGCCCTGGCCCTGCAGTCCTCGCTGATGCTGCGTCATGCCCCCGCGGTAGCCGAGGCGTTCGTCGCCGCCCGGCTCGGTGAGGAGCGTGGCCACCAATACGGCATCCTGCCGCGCGGCACCGACGCCGCGTCGATCGTGGAGCGGCACTTCGGCCGGGCCGGCTGAGAGGGCCACCGCCGAAGCTCCCCGGTGTACGGCACGAGGGCGTGGGCCGGCCGCCGACGAGCAGTTCGGAGCCGGGAAGGTCGAGTGCGTAGCCGAGGGTGTGCCCGCGGATCCCGGCGGTCACGGGACGGGGCGCCGGCCCGTACGCGAGCGGGACGGCGGTCGCGACTCCGGCGGCGGCAGCACAGCAGCCGGCGCCGCCGTGGACAGCTCTTCCGCGAGCCGGCAGCCCTCGCGAGGAGCCGTCGGCGGACCGGTCTACGCGTTCGTCGCTCACCGGTGGATCGCCCCGGTCGTTTCCGTGAGCGGGCTGCCGGTGCCGCCCCAGCGCAGTGCGACGATCTCCGCCGCGATCGACACGGCCACTTCCTCGGGGGTGCGCGCGCCGAGGTCGAGACCGATGGGCGAGCGCAACCGGGCCAGTTCCGCTTCGCCGAGACCGGCCTCGCGCAACCGGGCCAGGCGGTCCTCGTGGGTCCGCCGGCTCCCCATCACCCCGATGTACGCGGCCGGGGTGCGCAGGGCCACCTCCAGCAACGGGACGTCGAACTTCGGGTCGTGGGTGAGTACGCACATCACGGTCCGTGCGTCGGTGTCCGTGTCGCGCAGATACCGGTGCGGCCAGTCGACGACCACCTCCGCACCGTCCGGGAAGCGGCGGGGGTCGGCGAAGGCGGGGCGGGCGTCACAGACGGTGACGCGGTAGCCGAGGAACGCGCCGATCCGGGCCACCGCCGCGGCGAAGTCGATCGCGCCGAAGACCAGCATCCGGGGCGGCGGGGCGAACGACTGGAGGAACACGCTGACATCGTCCTCGCGCCGTTCGCCGCCGGGGCCGTAGTGCCGCAAGCCGGTTGCGCCGCGGGCGAGTTCCCCTAGCGCGTCGGCGGTGACGGCGGCGTCGAGTCCGCTCGCGCCCAGCGAGCCGGAGACGGTGTCCGGCCCGACGGCGAGGGCGGCGCCACGCGGGGCCGGGCCGTCGGTCACGACGGCGGCCACCACTGGGCGGTGAGCTGCGACCGATGCGGCGAGTTCACCGAAGGAGACGTCGTACGCGGCCGTCACGGGGCGCACCAGGAGAGTGATCTCGCCGCCGCAGGTGAGACCGACGGCGAAGGCGTCCTCGTCGCTGTAGCCGAAGGTACGGAGCTGGGCATCGCCGGTCTCCATGACCTCCTTGGCCAGTTCGAAGACCGCACCCTCGACGCAGCCGCCGGAGACGCTGCCGACCACCTCGTCGTCCGGGCCGACGGCCATCGCCGCCCCGGGGCCGCGCGGCGCACTGCGGCTGACCGCGACGACGGTGGCGAGCCCGAACGGCGCCCCGGCGGCGTACCAGCGGCTGAGCGCCGGAAGAATCTCCCGCATCGGCCACCTCCGCCAGGGCCGGGATGTGTGCAGTCCTGCCCGCGCCCGCTGTGCCCTCATGGCCCGGCGGCCGGTGCGGTGCGAGGCTCAGGCCGTGGTGTCGGACCACGCGTACGGCGGTGTGACGGGCCCGGTAGCGGGTCCGGCCCCGACCGATTCCAATTCCTGGTCGGCGGCCTTCATCAGCTGCGCGGCGATGTCCTTCATTGCACGGCTCGCCGCGAGTTCGTCGCCGATGGCGGGGACGTCCACGTCCTGCGGGTTGCAGCGGGCGACCCCGTGTCCCACGAGCTTTTCGGAGCCGGTGTCCAGCACCGCCTCCGCCCTGGTCGTACCGTCCTCCTCGGACAGGCCCACCCGGACCTTCCATTCCAGCCTGCGAGTCATCGCGCACCTCCTGCGACCGCGCGCGGACTCGGTGCGCCGCCACGACGCGGTCCTGTGATCAGGATCCCCCCGCCCGGGCCCGTCCGCGCGTTCCGGACCGTCCTGCCGGGATCACGGCGCCGCTTCTCGTCCTGCGGGGCTCGTGGCGCCGAAATAGGATGCGGGAGTCACTTCCCCCGAGTGCGGAGCCGCCCATGAACCGGCGTCGTCCTCCCCGTGCGGCGAGCACCGGCGAACTGCTCACCACTCTGCAGCAGCTCACCTCACAGGCGCGCCAGGAGGTGGAGCTGCACCGGGCGCGGGTGGAACTGGCCGAGGCCTTGCAGCGCGAGATGCTCCCTTCGGCGCTGCCCGCCCTGCCGGGGCTGCAGACAGCTGCCCGGTACACGCCGGCCCGCAACGGGCTGGACATCGGTGGTGACTGGTACGACGGGTTCGTGCTGCCGGACGGCTCACTGGCGTTCGCCATCGGGGACGTTCAGGGCCATGACGTCGAGGCGGCCGCTTTCATGGGCCAGATCCGCATCGCCATGCGGGCGATAGCCGCCACCGCCACGGATCCCGGCGAGGTCGTGGGCCGGACCAATGATCTGCTGCTCTCGGTGGACTCGGGCCTCTTCGCGACCTGCACCTTTGCCCGCCTCGACCCGGTCACCCAGGAGCTCCGCAGTGCCCGCGCCGGGCATGTAGCCGCTGTCTGGGCCACCACGGACGGGCGCTGCGGTGTCACCGACGACGAGGGCGGTCTGCCCCTGGGGGTCCGGGCGGGCGAGCGCTATCCGGTCACCCGACGGCGCCTGACGAGCCCCGGTGCGTTCGTCCTGGTCACCGACGGGGTGATCGAGGGTCCTTCGTTCCCGATCGACGAGGGACTGGACGCGGTGACGCGGCTGGTGGTCTCCCGGGTGGCCGCCGACGCCGACGAGCTGGCCGACGCGGTGCTGCGCGCGGCGGCGAGGACCGGGCACCAGGACGACGCGGCCGTTCTCGTCCTGCGCCACGGGGCGGCTCCCGGCGGGAACTGACGCCCGGGTCCAGGGTGAGCGTGTCAGACAGCCGCCACCCGTCCGGGTCGGTGTCTGATGAGATGTGTGATCCGCAGCAAGGTGTCGAGCAGCGAGAGAACGATAGCCACGGCCTCGGCCGTACTGCGCGTCCTGGCCGTCGCCGCCGCCTACTACCTGGCCGGTGGGCTCGGTCTGATCCGCGGGGTGTCCGTCCACGGCGCGGTCGTCACCCCGCTCTGGCCGCCCACGGGCATCGCGCTGGGTGCCCTGCTCTTCCTGGGACTGCGCGCCTGGCCCGGTATCGCGCTGGGCTCCCTGTCCGTCGTCGCCACGCTCAGCGACTCGGTCTCGCTGTTCACCGTCGTCGTAGTGGCGGGCAACACCCTGGCTCCCGTCTGCTCGTACCTGATACTGCGGGGGGCCGGTTTCCGCGGGGAGCTGGACCGGCTGCGCGACGGCGTCGTGCTGGTGTTCCTCGGCGCGCTGGCGGGCATGGTCATCAGCGCGACCGTGGGCACGTGCATGCTCGTGGTGGACGACAATCTGCCGCCGAGCGGTTTCTGGCCGGTCTGGACGGCATGGTGGTCGGGGGACGCGATGGGTGTGCTCGTGGTCACCCCGCTGCTGCTCGTGCTCCGCAGCGTGCGGATGCCGCGGGCCACGGACCGGTGGATCGAGGCGAGCGCGCTGGCGGTGGCCTCCGTGGCTGTCTCCCTGGTGGCAACCAGGACCTCGCTGGCGATGATCTACCTGGTGTTCCCGCTGATCATCTGGGCGGCTCTGCGCTTTCGGCTGGCAGGAAGCGCGCCGTGCGCCTTTCTGGTGTCGGTCACGGCGGTCGTCGCGGGAACGCAGGGCGTGGGGCCGTTCGAGGGTCACAGCATCCTTCACGTGATGGTGAATCTCGCCGTGTTCAACGGTTCGGTGGCCCTGACCGCGCTGGTGCTCGCGGCCGTCGTCACCGAGCAGAGCAACATCCGCCTCAGAATCCAGCGTGCCTGCGAGGAGCTGGCCGAGGTGGTGGAGCGACTGGCGCCCGGACGGTCCCCGGGCGGCCGGCCGGCCCGGCCCGACGACGAGCCCGACGGCCTCTGACCTCGATCCCACGGACGGCCGGGCCACGGCCGCCGCGGGAGGCGGGGCGGTTCACCGCCGGAAGTGGCGTGCCAGGAAGTCGTTGCGGAACATGCCCTCCGGGTCGAACCGGGCCGTCAGCCGCTCAAAATCGGCGTACTTCCCGTACAGCGCGCGCAGGCTCTCGGGGGCGGTCGTGAACACCTTGCCCCAGTGCGGTCGCGCGCCGAACGGTGCCAGGGCCTCCTCGATCGCCCCGAGCACGGGGGTGACGGCGGCGGTGTCCGGTGCCCAGGTGAAGTGGAAGGCCACCGAGTCCCGGCCGGACGCCGGGCTCAGCCACAGCTCGTCGCGGGCGACGGTACGGATCTCGGAGATCTGCAGCAGCGGCGCGATCCGGTCCCGGAGCCGGGCCAGTGCCTCGTACGCCGCGGCCGCGTCCCGCCGTGCCACGAAGTACTCCGACTGCAGCTCGTCCCCGCTGCTCGGGGTGAACTCCGGGCGGAAGTGCGGAAGCCGGCGGTGCCACGGTCCGGCGACGCCCTGCTGACGGGTGCAGTTCTCGGCCGGCATACCGGCGATCGGATGGCGGGGGCCGTCCGCGAGCCGCGCGCCGAGCCACTCCCCGGGCGCCCTCCGTGGCCCCTCGGGGCCCACCCGTTGCTTGAGCCACACCTGGTTGAGCGGCCCCGCACGCCAGTCGGTGAAGACACTCACGCTGTACGCGGCCGCCATCACCTCGTCGAACCCGTCGGTGAACCGGGACTCCGGCAGCTCCTCGTAGACCCACTGCTGTACGTCGAAGGCGGGCACCAGGTCCAGCGTCAGCGCGGTCACCACGCCCAGCGCGCCCAGCGCGACCACCGCTCCGGGAAAGTCCGCGTCACCGCGCCCCAGTGACACGGTCCGGCCGTCGGCCGTGACCATCTCCAGCGCCCGGACGGCGCCCGCTATGGAACTGTTACCGAGCCCCGAGCCGTGCGTTCCGGTGGCGCAGGCCCCGGCGACCGAAATGTGCGGCAGCGAACCCAGGTTGTGCAGGGCGTACCCGTTCTCGTGCAGTACGCCGGCGAACTCCCCGAAGCGCAGCCCCGCGGCGACGGTGACCGCTCCGGCCTTCGGGTCGATCTCGATCCTGCGGGGCAGCCCCGCCAGGGACACCAGCTCACCCCGGGTATCGGCGACGGTGTTGAAGGAATGCCGGGTCCCGAGCGCGTGCACCGCGGTCGCGGCGGACACCGTTTCCCGCAGCTCGGCCTCGGAGCGGGGGGTGCTCAGCCGCCGTGCTCCGAAGGTGATGTTTCCGGCCCAGTTCTTCTCCACGGGAGTCACCGCACGTCCCCACTCTCGTTCCTGGCCGGGTGACCTGATCCCGACGGTGCATCCTCCCAGACGAGCCTGTTGCTGCAACCATGCGACTGGACCTACATGTCCGCACACCGTCCGATTCCAGCACCCTCCAAATGCGAACAGTCACCCACAGACCCAGCGATCCGGCGCGGAACGGGATGAGTTCAGAGTCAGTGCGCATGTCTGAACTTCACTGGAACTCCAGCGAAATGGCACGTGTGTGGATATCGTGCACCGAGCGCGGGCGCATCCGTCAGTCCATGGGATCGGCGGATGCGTCCTGTTTGTGGCGATGCAACTGTGACTGGGGGGTTCATGGGGCATGTCGAGCTACCCGATTCGGACAGATCAGGACCCGTGGGACTGGCGGGGGCGCCGCGTCCACGGACTGCTTCAAATCGGCCTCGCGGCAAAGAACTTGACGATGCATGGAGGGCGCCTGCAGGACAACGCGAACGTTCGGGGCCGGCTGCGGCCAGAAGACGGTCGGGCCGGCGCCTGCAGGTCGTCATCGGCGTCGAACTGCTCGGCCTGGGGATTCCGGCATGGCTCGTCCTGTGGGCGGGCGGCCAGCCGCGGCCCGGGGTCGCCGCGGCGGTGGCCGCGCTGGCGTGGTCGGGTGTACGGGCCGTGCGCGGCCGGTACACGGGCCGGTCTCCGGGCGATCCGCCGGGGGTGCTGACCACGGCCGGCGACTGGCTGCTCCTCATCGGCGTGCTCGCCGTGCTGCGGACCATGACCGGTGACGCGGTCGATCCCGTGACGGCGGTCGTGGCACTGCTGCCCGGTCTGCCGGCGGGCCTGGCTGCTTGGGGGGTACGGCGGTTGCGGCGGCATCGGACGGTGCGGCGGGTACTGGTGGTCGGTGAGGCTTCGAGGGTGGAACGAGCGGTGCGGCTGCTGGGTTCCCGCGCGGATCATCCGTACCGGGTCGTGGCCGCCGTACCGGTGGGGACCGCGCCGCTGGAGTGCGAGGTCCAGGTGCCGGGCCGGCTCGCACCGGCACCGGCCGACGACGACGCGTCGACGGTGCTGGGCGGCGCCTTCGCCCATGATGCCGACCTGGCTCTGGTGGTGCCCGGGCCGCAGCTCTCCGAGGAGCGGCTTCGCCGGCTCTCCTGGGGACTGCACGACGGCGGGCTTCCGCTCTCCGTGCTGTCGGAGCTCTCGGGCATAGCGGCCGGCCGGATACGGCCGGCCGCCGCCGCCGGGCTGACCCTGCTGCACGTCGCACCGCCGGTGCGCCGGGGACCGCAGATGATCCTGAAGGCCATGGTGGACCGCATCGGCGCCGCGCTCGGCCTGCTGGTCCTGGCGCCTCTGCTGCTCCTGATCGGGGCGGCGGTGCGGCTCGGCTCCGACGGGCCGGCGCTCCACCGTCAGATCCGCCACGGGCAGCACAGCCGGCCGTTCACGATGTGGAAGTTCCGGACGATGGTGGTCGATGCCGAGAGGCACAAGCAGCAGCTCATCACGGCGAACGAGAAAGACGGCCCGATGTTCAAGATGCGCCGCGACCCCCGGGTGACCGGAATCGGCCGTCTGCTGCGCCGGACGTCTCTGGACGAGCTGCCGCAACTGCTCAATGTGCTCCGGGGCGACATGTCACTGGTCGGTCCACGGCCTCCCCTGCCGGAGGAGGTGTCCCGCTACGACGAACGGGAGCTGAGGAGGCTCGCCGTCAAACCCGGGCTGACCGGCCTGTGGCAGGTCAGCGGACGTTCGGACCTGTCCTGGCAGGAGACCGTCTCGCTCGACCTGTGGTACGTCGACAACTGGTCGGTGGCCACGGACATGGGACTCATGGCCCGTACGCTGCGCGCCGTCACCGACGGCCGCGGGGCGTACTGAGAGCGGCGGCCGTCGATGCGAGGAGTGCGGGACAACCGGCCGTTCGGGGCCGGTGGGACGGGCGGCCGTCGCATTGCGGCGGCCGGCCCGTGCCGGTGGACCGGTCGGCTCCGCTCAGACCTGTGCGGTCCGCCGCTCCAGCCACCACGCATACGTGCGGGCGATCCCGTCGCGCAGCGGGATGCGCGGTGCGAAGCCGAGGGCCGTGAGCCGGGAGATGTCGAGCAGCTTGCGCGGGGTGCCGTCGGGCTTCGACGTGTCCCACGCGATGGAACCCTGATAGCACGTCACATTCTTTACGGTTTCGGCGAGTTCGCGGATCGTCAGGTCCTGGCCGCAGCCGATGTTGACGGGTTCGTCGCCGTCGTAGCGCTCCAGCAGCAGGAGGCACGCGTCGGCCAGATCGTCGACGTGCAGGAATTCGCGGCGCGGGCTGCCGGAGCCCCACAGCGTGACCGTGGGCGAGCCGTCCCGCCACGCCTCGTGGAAGCGACGGATCAGCGCGGGCAGTACGTGCGAGGTCTCCAGGTCGAAGTTGTCGCCCGGACCGTAGAGGTTGGTGGGCATGGCGCTGATGTACGCGGCGCCGAACTGCCGGCGGTAGGACCGGACCTGCACGATTCCGGCGATCTTGGCCAGTGCGTACGCCTCGTTGGTCGGCTCCAACGGGCCGGTGAGCAGGGCACTTTCCGGGATCGGCTGCGGGGCGTTCCGGGGGTAGATGCAGGACGAGCCGAGAAAGAGCAGCCGCTCGACCCCGGCGCAGTGCGCTCCGGCGACGACGCTCAGCTGGATGCGCAGATTGTCCTCCAGGAACTGCACCGGATACGTGCTGTTGGCCATGATCCCGCCGACCTTGGCGGCGGCCAGCACCACGGCGTCCGGACGGGTCTCGCGGAGGAATGTCTCGGTCCGCGCGGCGTCGCGCAGATCGAGGTGGTCGCGATCGCGGGTGATCACCTCGTGTCCGGCAGCGGTGAGGCGGCGTACCACCGCCGAGCCGACCAGGCCGCGGTGGCCCGCGACGAATATGCGGGCACCGGGCCGTAGGAGGGGGCGGACGGATTCCTGGGGAGGGCCGGGGAGATCAGTCGTCATGGCTCGGATTGTGCCAGCAGCGACGGACCAGGGTGACGTTTTGCCGTAGATCGCTCAATTGCGAAATTTCGGTGCGAAGCAATTTCGGTGTGAACCAACAGCCTTTCAGGCGAACACAGAGGGGGTAGTCGTGGCGAAGACCGCGCTCATCACCGGCGTGACCGGACAGGACGGTTCGTACCTGTCCGAGCTGCTGCTCGACAAGGGGTACACGGTCCATGGACTGATACGCCGCTCGTCGAGCTTCAACACCGAGCGGATCGACCACATCTACCAGGGACCGGAGGAGGACGACCGTTCTTTCGTCCTGCACCACGCCGACCTCGCCGACGGGGTCGCTCTGGTGAATCTGCTGCGCGACATCCGGCCGGACGAGGTCTACAACCTGGGTGCGCAGTCGCATGTCCGCGTGTCGTTCGACGCCCCGCTGTACACCGGTGACATCACCGGTCTCGGAACCATCCGGCTGCTGGAGGCCGTCCGCGCGAGCGGTATCGACACCCGGATCTATCAGGCGTCGTCGTCGGAGATGTTCGGCGCGACACCGCCGCCGCAGAACGAGAAGACGCCGTTCCACCCGCGGAGCCCGTACAGCGTCGCCAAGGTGTATTCGTACTGGGCGACCGTCAACTACCGTGAGGCGTACGGGATGTTCGCGGTGAACGGGATTCTCTTCAACCACGAGTCCCCGCGCCGCGGCGAGACCTTCGTGACCCGGAAGATCACCCGTGGGGTGGCCAGGATCAAGGCGGGTCTGCAGACCCATCTCCATCTGGGCAATCTCGACGCCGTGCGCGACTGGGGGTACGCCCCCGAGTACGTCGACGCGATGTGGCGGATGCTGCAGCGCGACAGCCCGGACGACTACGTGGTGGCCACCGGCGAGGGCGTCAGCGTCCGGCAGTTCCTGGAGTACGCCTTCGCCCACGCGGGGCTGGACTGGCGGGAGCACGTCCGCTACGACGCCAAGTACGAGCGTCCCAGCGAGGTCGACGCGCTGATCGGTGACGCCGCCAAGGCCGAGGAACTGCTCGGCTGGAAGCCGGCGGTGAAGTCGCAGGAGCTCGCCAGGATCATGGTCGAGGCGGACATCCGCCAGCTCTCCGACCAACTCGCCGGAACAGCCGTGCGGGTGGACCGATGAGACATCCGTACCTGTCCGACGGCCGGACCGGCACACCGGCCGGTCCTGCGGACACCCACAACACCCGGCAGCCGCTTCCGGTGGCCCCGCCGGGGAGCGACCCGGGCGCGATCCCCGCCTCCACCGGCTGCCCGGTGGAGGCGAGCACGTCCGCACTGGTCCGGGCCCCCGGCCCGGTCCGCCCACTCGTCCCGGCCGGCAGCGGACCGGACCGTCCCCGCCGCCGGCCGGACGAGGCAGAAACCGCGGTCCCAGGGCCGCAGCTCGTTCTCACCTTCGGAGCTGAATGATGAACGGAAGTACGGGGCGCAGACCCGCCGGACGCAGAAGGGCACGGGCTACGGCCGCTGCGCTCTGCCTGCTCGCCGGAACCCTGACCGCCGCCGCGTCCGGGGGCTCCCCCGCCGCGGCCCTCACCCCGCCGGTCTCGCTGACCGCGGACAATCTCACCACCTGGCAGACCAACGGCATCGTCTGGTCGATGGCTGCCTCGGACGCCGGTGTCGTCTACACCGGCGGCACCTTCTCCACCGTCCGGCCACCGGGCGCGCCCGCCGGCACCTCCGAACAGCCCGCGGTGAACTTCGCCGCGTTCGACGCGGCGACGGGTGCGCCGACGGGGTGCACGCTGTCGTTCACGCTCTCCTCGGGTACGGCGACGGTACGGACCCTGGCGCTCTCGCCCGACCAGAAGACCCTGTACGTCGGTGGGCAGTTCGGGGCGGTGAGCGGGGTCGGGGTGAGCAATATCGCCGCGATCGACACCGCGACCTGCACCCCGCGCCAGGACTTCAAGTTCTCCGTCTCCGCGACCGTACGGGCCCTGGCCGTCACCGCCGACACCGTCTACCTGGGCGGTGACTTCAACACCGTGGCGGGACAGACCCGGAACAAGTTCGCCGCGGTCACCACCGCCGGCGCGCTGAAGCCGTGGACGGCCAACGCGGACGAGATCGGCCGGGCCGTCGAGCTGACGCCCGACGGCAAGAACGTGCTGCTCGGCGGAAACTTCTTCACCGTCAACGGCACCACCTCGCACGCGCTGGCCGTGGTGGACGCCACGACCGGGGCCGTGGCCAAGAGCTATCCGGCGGGATTCATCCCGAACACGTCCACGGTGCAGGACATCACCACCGATGCCACCGGCTTCTACACCGCCAACGAGGGCACCGGAGGCGGTGTCTTCGACGGCCGCATCGCGCTGAACCTCAGCGATTTCGAGCAGCGCTGGCGGGACACCTGCCTGGGCGCCACCCAGGCCGTCCTCGTACACAACGGCGTTCTGTACAGCGGCAGTCACGCGCACGACTGCGCCAGCATGGGTGAGTTCCCCGACCAGCCGCGCAAGCATCTGCTGGCCCAGTCCGTCGACGATCCGAAGCTGCTCCCCTGGTTCCCGGACACCAACGACGGCATCGGGGAGCCGGTCGGACCGCGGGTGATGACGCAGACCGACAAGGGCGGTCATCACTATCTGTGGGTGGGCGGCGAGTTCACCACCGTCAACGGCTCCGCACAGCAGGGCCTCACCCGGTTCGCCGACGGCCCGGACACCGGGGCGCCGTGGGTGCCGAACGTCAGCCTGTCCACCGTTGCCGCGGGCGAGGTCGAGGTCAACTGGCAGACGAGCTTCGACGCCGACGACGGTGAGCTCACCTACCGGATCTACAAGGACGGTGCGAGCACCCCGGTGTACACCACGACGGGCTACTCGCTGTTCTGGGACCGGCCACAGCTGAGGTGGACCGATACGGACGTGTCCGCGGGTGAGACCCACTCGTACCGGATCAGTGCGAGCGACGGCACCAACACCAGTGCCAAGTCGCCCGCCCTGTCCGCCACCGTGGCATCAACGGCCGAGAAGTACCCCGCCAAGGTGCTGGCGGACGGTGCTTCGCTGTACTGGCGGTACGACGAGGGCACCTCGACCTTCGCCGGAGACACCAGCAGTGGGCTGGACAACGGATTCCTGCGCAACTCCCCCGCCTACCGGCAGACGCCGGCCGCCGTGGCGGGTGGCTCGACCGCGATCGGCTTCAACGGATCGAACCAGTACGCGTACAGCAACAGGCGTCATGCGCAGCCCACCAGGTTCTCGGTGGAGACCTGGATCAAGACGACGACCACCAAGGGAGGGAAGATCATCGGCTTCGGCAACGTGACCATGCAGAACAGCAACCAGTACGACAAGCATGTGTACATGAGCAATGACGGGCGGCTGATCTTCGGGGTCTACAGCGGCGGTACCAGGACCATCACCACGCCCGCTGCCTACAACGACGGTACCTGGCACCATGTCGTCGCCACACAGGGCACCGGCGGCATGGCGCTGTACGTGGACGGGCAGCTGCGTGCCTCGAACGCCCTGTACACCGGCAACGAGAACTACAGCGGCTACTGGAGGGTGGGCGGGGACAACCTGAACAGCTGGCCGAACCAGCCGACGAGCAGCTTCTTCGCCGGGCAGATCGACGAGACCGCCGTCTACCCGACCGCGCTGAGCAGCGCGCAGGTCAGTGCCCATTACGCGCTGAGGACGGGTGGATGAGGTATCCGTTCCCGGCCGGCGCCGCCGTCGTCGTAATGACGGCGGCGCTGGCCGCCTGCGGCTCGTCCTTTGACGGGCACAACGCGGCGGGCGATGGAAGGGCATCGGCCACCCGGGCCCCTGTCACGGCCCCTTCGGCGGGTCCCGGCGCCACCGCGTCCAACGGCGCCCCGGCACAGCGGACGAGCGAACCACCGAAGCTGCCCACCGATGAACTCACCCCGGCCACCGGCTCCTTCGACAAGAAGCAGAAGAAGTATCTGGTCGGCCGTGTGCCCAAGGGCATGGACCCGGCTGCCGTGCTCCAGACCGGTCAGGAGACCTGCGACAAGCTGACGTACCTCGTGAAGGTCGACCGGGACACGGCGGTCGGCGCGATCGTGACAGGTGAGATCGCCGATGCGAAACCCGCCGTCGAGCACCTCTGCACCCAGCACGCAGAGCTGGTGCAGGAGGCCTCGCGGGGGTACGCGGACGGCACCTACAAGGACGAGCAGATCCGGCCCGGCAAGTACCACGACGTCACTCCCACCGAGAACTGCACCTGGCAGATCACCGGGGCGAACGGCAAGAACCTGGTGTCGGGCTCCTCCGCCGCCGGGAAACGGGCCGTGATCACCCTCCCCGACGCGGCCCGCGCCTTCACCTCCACAGGCTGCTACGCCTGGCTGCCCGAAGGAGAGCATAAATGAGCAAGCTGCCGATAGCCGTGGCGATCCCCACGAAGAACGAGGGGCTCAACATCGCCGAGGCGGTGAAGTCGGTGCTCGGCCACTTCGAGGCGGTCGTCGTCGTCGACTCGCACAGTACGGACGACACGGCGAAGATCGCCGAGGAGTGCGGGGCCGAGGTGATCGCGTACACCTGGGACGGCGGTCATCCGCGTAAGAAGCAGTGGTGCCTCGACCACGTCCGCACGGATCTGGACTGGATTCTGCTGCTCGACGGGGACGAGCGACTGAGCCCCGGACTGCTGGCCGAACTGCGCCGGATCTTCGCCGATCCCGGCGCGCCAAGACCTGCCGCGTACGACATACCACTGGGCTACTGGTTCTCCGGGAAGCGGCTCCGGCACGGCTACACCATCCGCAAGCGGTCACTGACCGACCGCACCCGCTGCCGGTACCCGGAGGTCGGGGATCTGGACGCACCGGGCATCGGCGAGGTCGAGGGGCACTACCAGCCGGTCGCCGAGTCGGCGGCCCCGCTCCGCAATCCGATCGAGCACCAGGATCTCGACCCGGTGACGGCCTGGTTCGAGCGGCACAACCGGTACTCGGACTGGGAGGCGTGGCTGGAGCACCACCCCGAGGTCAAGGAGCAGGTGCGGAGGGTGAAGTCGCGCCAGGGGCAGCTGTTCCACAAGGCGCCCTTCAAGCCCCTGGTGTCGTTCGCGTACATGTATGTGTACCGGCGGGGATTCCTCGACGGGCGGGCGGGCTTCGACTTCGCGCTGGCGATGAGCTTCTACCGCTGGCAGATCGCGCTCAAGTCCCGTGAGCGGAAGCCCGTTTGACTCAGCGCGCCTTCCGGCGGACCACGTCCTCGTAGGTCCGCCGGAGGGTCCGGGTCACGGCCTCGATGGTGAAGTCCTTGTTGACCAGGTCCCAAGCCGCTTTCCCCGCAAGGTCGTTGGCTGCGGGTTCGAGGAGTTCCAGAATCGCCCCGGCCACCTTGAGCGCGTTCTTCCCGTCCTCGCCGACCCGGCTGTCGATCACCCGGCCGGCCCCGGCCCGCGCGACATCGTCCGCGAGGCCACTGGTGCGGGTGATGACCACGGGGGTGCCGACGGACATCGCTTCGAGGACGGAGACGGCGAGGGGTTCCTCGATCGACGGCAGTACGTACACATCGGCCTGCCGGTCCGCGGCCAGAACCTCTTCGTGGCCGAGCGGTCCCCTGTGGTGGAGGGCATCCATCACCCCCAGTTCGCGGGCGAGTTCGAGAGTCGCCAGCAGCGCTCCGGTATCGGGTCCGGCGAGCACGAACCGGGCGTCCGGGTGCTCGGCCAGGACCGTCGGAATCGCGGCGACGAAGTCCTGCGGACGCTTGCGCTCCTGGATCCGGCCCAGGAAGAGGACCGTCGGCGGCCGCCCCGGCGCGCGGGCGGGCTTCGGCTTCTGCGGCCGTACACCGTTGACCAGCCGTACGGTGCGGGTCAACGGCACCGGCGCGGCAACGGCGTTCACATCGAGGCGTTCCATCTCGGTCAGATGCAGCACGGCGTCGGCTTCGCGCAGCACCTTGCGTACGCCCAGCAGATCGGTCAGCTGGGCGACCCGCTTCTCGGTCGGGTCCACCATGCCGTGGGTCTGGACGACCAGGGGCGTGCGGGAGGCCAGCGCGAGCAGCGCGACGGGGAGCGTCACCAGGTCGCGCATCAGATGGACATGGACGAGATCGGCGCCGCGCATCATGCGCCGGGCGGCGAGCAGGAGAGCACCGGAGGTGATTCCGCTGACCTCGAACACGGGAAGCAGATGACGGGCGCGGAAGAGAAGGACCGGGACTCCCTCGACCTCCCGCGGCAACCGCCCCTCGAAGCCGTCGCCCAGTGCCATGATGCGGGCGTCATCGCCGCCGGCCCGCTGGACCTTCGCCAGATTGAGCGCCACCCTTGTCGGACCGCCGAACGCGTGGTCCGGAGTGTGCAGTGTGACGACGTGCAGAATCTTCACCAGAGTTCCCCTCAGTCTCGGCCGGTCTTTTACAGACTAGTCATCCAAACCCCCCAAGTGGGTTGATTCGTTAGAGTGTTCACAGATCCACTGAACGGGGGGGCAGATGACGTCTGTGCACGAGGCGGCGCCGTCCGCCCCCGTACCGGAGCACGGCCCGCAGGACCCGGGCCGGCCGTCGGCGAAGCCCCTGTCGTGGGCCATGCTGTCGCGCGCCTTCGCCGTGCCGCTCATCCTCGGCCTGGTCTGCTTCCTGCCCGCGGTGATCGCCGCGCAGCCAGGCACCGGAGTCCGGGACAGCGCGTACTGGCTGCAGCTCGTGCTGACCTGCTACGCGGGGGCCCGGCTCGCCACGATGATCCTGTCCACCCGGCGCCGCCTGTTGCAGGGCGTCTTCTGGATGTTCGTGTACATCGCGATGGGGGTGGCGCCGTTCGCGCAGGTGGTCATCGGGCAGACCCCCACCCCGATGGTCGGGCCGCGGTCGGATCTGGTGACGGCCATCGCACTGGTCCTGGTGGGGTGTGCGGCGTTCGACCTCGGGGCGCTGCTGGCGTCCCGGCGCCCGCTGCGCCGCCGGGCCACCGCACGCTCCGGGAGCGGTCCGGCTACGGCGCACCGGGGCCGGCTCAGGCTGTTGGTGGTGCTGGCCTTCGCGGCGAGCGGCTATTATATCGTGAAGCTCGGCGGGCCCGCCATCTTCTTCACCAGTCGCCAGGAGATCAGCGCCTCGGTCGCGGCCAGCGGGGTGGTGTCGGACGAGTCCCATGTGGGGTCGGCCTTCCTCAAGGGCTTCGGTACGGTACCCGCGCTGCTCGGGCTGCTCTTCTGGACCCGTCGGCTGGTGACCTCGCGCCGGGCCCGGCGTTCCCCCTCGACGGTGCTTGTCTGGTGTGCGTTGCTGGTCCTCAACGCCATCGTCAACAACCCGATTTCCAATGCTCGTTACTGGTTCGTGACCGTACTGGTCTCGCTCCTGTTCACCGCGTTCCCGAGCAGCGCGGCAATGTACCGCTCGGTGCTGGCCACGGGGGTGATCGGGGCGTTGGTGCTGTTCCCGTACGCGGACCGGTTCCGCTACGACAGCCCCGGGTACCGGCCGGTGGATTCGTCGTCGGTCTTCGAGCCGCTGGCCACCAAGGACTACGACCAGGCGGTGATGTTCGCCAACACCGTCTCCTGGGTCGACACCCGGGGCCACACCTATGGGCGTCAACTGGCGGGCTCCGCACTGTTCTTCGTGCCCCGGTCGGTGTGGAGCGGCAAGCCGGATGACACCGGGGTGCGCGTCGGCCAGTGGATGGGGATGAACATGACCAATCTGTCGGCGCCGCTGTGGACCGAGCTCTGGGTCGACTTCGGCGCTCCGGGCATGGTCGGTGCGTTCGCACTGATCGGGTACGCCGCGGCACGCACCGACCGGCGTTACGCGCGCGCCGTCTCCCGGGACGGTCCGGGCCCAGGCAGTGTTCTGGCGATCGCCGCTCCGCTGATCGCCGGGTACACCTTCATCCTGTTGCGCGGGCCGCTGTTGCAGTCCGTCGGGAAGCTGGCGATCGCGGCCCTGTGTCTGCTGCTGGTCACCAGTTTCAGGAGCCGGAGCGGATGGCGCGCGCGCTGACGGGCGGCTGGTCGCCCGCGGTGCGGCGGCTCAGCCGGGTCACCCGGGTCCAGGTGGCCACCGCCTTGCAGACGGATCCCAGGCACAGACCCCAGGCCGCGCCCGGCACCCCGCCGAGCACATAGCCGCCGGTGAGGAAGGCCACGGCGGCGAGTGAGAAGACCACCTGGATGGCGAGGGTGGTACGGGGGTCGAGCATCCGCAGGGCCAGCAGTCCGCAGGTGCCGACGGCCATCGCCGCGTACTGACTGCCGGTCGCGGGGAGCAGGGCGGCCGCCGTGGGCCAGGTGTCGCCGAGCAGATGGCGGCCGATCCCGTCGGGCAGCAGGGCGAGCGCGGTGGCCCAGGCGGCAGCCGTGACGGCCAGGACGGCGGCGAGGGTCGCCGTGGCGCGTACCCTGCGCCGTTCGGAGGAGAGCCGTCCGAGCAGCGGCGGGCCGAAGCCGGTGGCCGAGGTGAACAGCACGTTCAGCGGTCCGAAGAGAGTGGTCGCGCCGCGCAGGGCGCCGACCACCAGCGGGTTGCCGACCGTGCCGAGCGCGAGTACGGAGAGCTGACTGGTGGCGTTTCCCACGCCGAACTCCACCACGAAGCGCCACCCCAGATGTCCTCGCCGCAGCAGGGCCGTGAGCCGCAGCGGTGTTCCGGCCACTCTGCGGTGCAGCAGGGCGGCCGACAGCAGCAGGGCCGGCAGCGCGGACAGTCCCCAGACGGTGACGAGCCGGGCGGCCGGGGCGCCGTGGGGCTGCGTGGCCAGCGCGCCCAGCACACAGGCCAGTCTGAGCACGTCACCCGCCAGTGCCAGCTGCGGCAGGTGCAGGGTGGAGAAGGCGTACCGCATGGTGTCCTGCCCCAGCACCACCGGCAGAACCAGTCCCAGCATCATCAGGGCACGGGCGGTGGCGCCCGGCAGCGGCAGGCAGACGGCGGCGAGCAGGGCGCCGAGCCCGGCCGCGGCGAGCAGGGTGAAGGTGACCGCGGACCGGCACGCGCCGCCCACTTCGTCGCTCTCGCCGCGCCGCAGGACGAGCGGCTGCCCGGTGTAGGCACCGAAGACGCCCAGCAGGACGGTGAAGACCAGATAGACCGCCGAGAAGCGGGCGAAGTCGGCCACGGTGGAGAGCCGGGCGGCGGCCACCAGCACCAGGATGTTGGTGAGCGCCGCGACGCCCTGGTCCGCGACCGAGCAGAGGATCGCGGTCCGTGCCCTCATCTGTGTTCCGCGGTGGAGTCGAAGGTGCGCAGGCCGAGGGTCTCGGCGGGGTCACCGGCGCGCTCGGGGCCGTGGCCGTCCTCGGCCCGGCCGGGCCGGTCCCCGCCCGCGCGGCGCTTGCCGGCCTTCTTGCGGGCCTTCTTGCGGGCCAGGCGCTCGTGGCGGCCTTGGCCGGGGTGCAGCAGGGCGCCGAGCACGGTGCCGCCGGCCGCTCCGATGATCTCGCCGATCCGTTCCAGGTCGCTGCGGTGCACCTCGCGGGGGTCGCAGACCACCATGACACCCTCCACCCGGTCGATCAGCGCGACGGCGTCGGCGTACGACAGCACGGGCGGAGCCAGCACGATGACGACGACGCCCGGCCGGTCGCCCTCGGAGACGATCCGTCCGACGGGCGCGGAGGTCAGGGCCCGCGGCACGTTGTCCGTGCGCCGGCCCGCTATCAGGGTGAAGGCGCCCGATCCGGGGACGTCCACGTTCATTCGGCTCCCCGACGGCCAGGGCCGTTCGCCCTCCGCCGCCCAGCGCGGCCGGGCGCCCTGCACGGCCGGGCCGAGGGCCCTGGCCAGGGACGGGGTACGCAGATCCGCCTCCATCAGGAGTACGTCCCGTCCCATCTCGGCGAAGGCCGCGGCCAGGTTGACGGCGGCGGCGGCCGGCGCGTCGCCGTCCCCGCGCGGGGACGTGACCAGGAGCCTGCGGCGCTGGGCGAACGACGGATCGTAGGCGAGCCGGAAGGCGACCGCCCGGTACTCCTCGGCGAGCCGGCTCCCGCTCCGCCCGATGGCGAGCAGCCCGCCCGCCGCTGCCCGCTCCCTGGGCAGGGTGCCGAGCAGCGGGGCGCCGAGCGAGCGGACCAGCTCCCGGGTGGAACGCACGGCCGGGTCGAAGACGAGCCGTACCCAGGACAGCAGCAGTCCGAGCGCGAGACCGACGACACCGCCGAGTCCCAGCAGCAGGGGAAGTCCCGCGCCGGTGGGCGCGGTGGGCGCGGCGGGCTTCTTGGTGAGGTAGCCGGGGGTCGTGTCCAGGGCGCGCAACTCGGAGATCTTCCGGCTCAGTTCGGAGATCGACACGACGAGGTTGGCGCGGGCGCTGGTCACGTCGTTGCTTCCGACGGACTGCTCGGCGAGTTGGTCGCGCTGTTCGGTGAGCGGCTTCAGCTGGGCGCGGTAGCCGTCGACCATGTTGGCGATGCTGTCCTCGGTGCGTTGCCGGCGGATCTCCAGGTAGGCGTCGGCGAGCGCCTGGGCCCGCGCCCTCGCGAGGGCGGGGGTGCGGCCGGTGTACGTGAAGCGGAGCACGAGGGTGTTGGGCGGGTTGGTGACCTGGAGGCCGGACAGCAGGGTCCCGACCTCCACCCGGTCGCCGCTCCTGGCCAGGGACCCGATGGCCAGGGTGCCGACGGTGTCGCTGACGGCGGTCTGCCGCTCGGAGCCGATGTTGATGCCCTTGTCGGCGGAGGCGCCCGCGGCGAAGGGGTCGGAGGCGGCGGACCGTACGACGACCTCGCCCGTCGACGTGTAGCTCTCCTCGCCGCTGAGGGCGAGCCAGCCGCCGCCGAGCAGTCCGAGGGCCACTCCGGAGGCGAGCAGTGCGCGGTAGCGCAGGAGCTGGCGGAACTGGTCCCGCAGCAGCGCGGGTTCGTCCTGGTCCTCCAGGGCGCGGATCGGCTGGGTCATCGGCGTGGTCTCCCTTGTGCGTCCGCGAGGACCTCGGTGAGCAGTGCGTCGAAGCGGGCGAGGCCCGCCTCCCGGCTCAGGTGTCGTGCGACGTACCGCGGCCCGTTGGCGCCGAGCCGGTCCGCCTCGGCCGGTGTTTCGGCGAGCTTGCGTACGGCCGAGAGCAGCGCGGCAGGGTCCTCCGGCGCGACGAGGATCCCGGCGCCGGACCGGTGGATCTCCTGGGCGGTGCCGCCCCCGTCGGCGACCGAGGCGACGACGGGGCGGCCCGAGACGAAGTACGAGGTGAGTTTGGACGGGACGCTCATGTCGAGCACGGACGCCCGCTGGGTCACCGCGAGTACATCGGCGGCGGCGAGAATGTCGGTGAACTCCTCGGAGGCGGCCGACGGCAGGAAATCGAGGTTGCGCAGGCCCGCCGCGCGCCCCAGCAGCGCCGCGCGCTGGTTCCCGTCCCCCATCAGCACGAAGCGGATCCCCGGTGCCAGCCGGGCCGCGTCGACGAGGACGTCCAGGCCCTGCTTGAGCCCCATGTTCCCGGAGTGCAGGACCACGGGGGCGCCCTCGCTCCAGCCGAGTCTCGCCCTCGTCCGGGCACGGTCGGCCGAAGGCGCCTGCACGTGCGACCAGTTGGGGACGAGACGGATGCGTGCGGGGTCCACGCCGTACGCGGTGACGCGCGGGACGAAGGTCTCGTGGATGACGCCGACGAGGGCGGCGCCGCGCAGCGCGTAACGTTCGGCCGCCGAGGCGACGGCCGCTGCCCGGCCACCGCCCCGGATTCCGCTCTGCGCGGCGGCGGCGCCCATCAGATCCTGCACGACCGGTATGTACGGCACGTTCCGGCGGCGGGCCAGCCGGGCCCCGATGACGCCGCCCGCGAGGCTGGGCAGCTGGGAGATCACCGCGTCCGGCGGGCGCGGAAGGGGCGGCCCCAGCAGTCCGTGCCCGAGCACCGTCGCCTCGAACGCGGCTCGGCGCAGGGCGCTCTGCCGGGACGGCACATAGTGTCTTCGCCGGTGGACGGTGACCCCGGCCCGCTTCTCGGTGACCCGCCACACGCCCCGGTACCCGGCCTCGGTCCGCCAGGACGGATAGTGCGGCATACCGGTCAGTACATGGGTCTCGGCCCCGGACGCGGCCCAGTGCTCGGCGAGCTGCGCGGCGTACGGTCCGATGCCCGTCAGCTCGGGCGCGTAGTTGGTCGAGACGAGCAGCAGCGTACGGCCCTCGAACGGTGTGTGACGGTCGGCATCGGACATGGACGCTCGCCTTCCCCCCGGAAAATCTGTGTTCCCCCAAGGAACAGCCCCAAAAGTGAGCTTATCCGTTCACGTGATGCGCAAGTGGTCTTCACAGTAAGGTCGTTGCAGCATCAACACCGATACCGATATCCCGCTCCACCGGATGCCATGTCCGGACAACCGCCGCGGGACACGGACATCACGTTCACCGTGGGGGGAGAGAACGGATGGTGCACAGGGTCGGCTACGCGCCGGGTGTCTACGACCTGTTCCACATTGGGCACCTGAACATCCTGCGGCATGCCCGCAGCCAGTGCGACTACCTCGTCGCGGGCGTCGTCTCGGACGAGATGGCCGCGCTCGCCAAGGGCCACAAGCCGGTGATTCCGCTGCCGGAACGGCTGGAGATCGTACGCAGCGTCCGGTACGTGGACGCGGCGTTCGTCGAGACGGTGCCCGACAAGGTCGAGACCTGGCAGCAGGTCAGGTTCGACGTCATCTTCAAGGGGGACGACTGGCGGGACACGGAGAAGGGCAAGCGGCTCGAGCGCGACTTCGCCGAGGTCGGCGTGGAGGTGGTGTACTTCCCGTACACCGTGCACACGTCCAGCACCCAGCTGCGCCGGGCGCTGGACACGCTCGTCAGTCCGCAGCCCGGAGCGCTTTCAGCTCCCTGAACCACTTGGCGAGGAACGCCACCAGGAACAGCGCGTGCACGACGGCGAGCACCGCGTATCCGATGCGGAACGCGGTCCGGTCGCCGAGCAGCAGGAACACCAGGCAGAACACCCCGTAGTCGGCGGGCAGCAGCGCCACGGCCCGCACCCGGGACACCGGGCCGCTGCCGCCCGCCGGCGACCGGACGGCCGCCTTGCCCAGCTGCTCACGCAACAGCCCCGCGCAGAAGGCCAGCACGGCGGCGAACAGGAAGCCCAGCGGCAGGAGCAGCCAGCCCTGGGACGGCAGACCGAAGAAGCGCTGGAACGAGATCAGGACAGCGGTGTGTACGAGAATCATCTTGGCGCAGTCCACGACATGGTCCAGCCACTCGCCGTCCGGCCCTCCCCGCCCGGTCAGCCTGGCCAGCTGCCCGTCGGCCGAATCGAGGGCGAAGCCGACGGCGAGGCCCGCGTACACCCCACCCGCGAGCCCCCAGGACGGCCGGACGAGCGCCACCGCGGCGATGGCGGCGAAGGTGAACGCCGCACTGATCAAGGTGACTTGATTGGGCGACAGCCCGATACGGTACGCGGCGGCGGCGAACACCCGGCCGGCCGGCCGGTTCACGTACCGCGAGTACAGCGACACCCCCTTGGCCGTCTTCTGCGCACCACGCAACTCACGCAGAACCGTGCCCGTGCTTCCCATACGCCCCCCAGCGTGTCGCGGTTGCCCCCGGCGGCACGGCAGGGCACCGGTGGTGCACCGCGGTTGCCGCCTCCGGAGCCGCATCATGGCACGCGGCCGGTGTCGCGCGTGGCCACTCGCCCGCTTCCGCCGCCGTCGACCGGCGCCCGCCGGGCCCGCGCCGGGTGCGCGGGCCCGGCGCGACCGCGCTTCAGGCGGACGCGGTGCGGCACTCCGGGTGGCCCCAGCCGTTCGGGTTCTTGGCGATCATCTCCTGGGCCGCATAAGACTTTCCGCAGTGGCAGCGGCCGGCGAACCGGGCCCGGATTGTTCCACCGGAACGCGCCGCACCTCCCGCCTTCTTCGCCGCAACGCTCTTGCTCCGCCCCTCCGTCGCGCGGGCGGGAGCGGGCTTCGGCAACTGCGAACCGTGCGCGGTACCGGCCGGCCGCTGCGCCACAGCGGCCTCGCTCGCGGCCTGATCGGCAAGGGCGTTGAGCGGGTCCCCGTCCACCTGGTGGGCGGGGACGTAGACGAACTTCACGGCACGGCCGGTCAGCAGGGCGTCGATACCCGCCACCAGGTCACGGTTGGCCACCGGCTTTCCCGCCGAGGTCTTCCAGCCGTTGCGCTTCCACCCCGGCAGCCACTTCGTCACCGCGTTCATCGCGTACTGCGAGTCCATCCGCACCTCGACCGGCACGGACGGGTCCGTGGACTCCAACAGCTCCCGCAACGCCGTGAGTTCGGCGATGTTATTGGTGGCAGTCCCCAGCGGGCCGGCCTCCCAGCGCTCCGGTCGCCCCTGCGCATCGGCCACGACCCACGCCCAGGCCGCAGGCCCCGGATTGCCCTTCGATGCCCCGTCACACGCGGCGATGATGCTCTCGTTCATGCCCCCGATCATGCCAGCGCCGCGCCACCCCCTCGGCACACGGTCACATTGAGTGACGATTCGAGGTGCGGTGAACCGGCGGCGCTGGTTCTCTGATGGAGCCCGCTCTTCCCAACCGCACAAGGAGCGATGATGAGCGTTGCACGTGAATCCGGTGACCGTGCGCAGCAGCTGCGCGACAAGGCCCGGCAGATGAACGAGGCCGCTGAGCGCACCACCGACCCTGAGCAGCGCCAGCGGCTCCAGGAGAAGGCCCGCAAGCTGCAGGAGCAGATCGAGCAGCAGGGCAACATGGGCAGCGGGAACATTCGCCCGCCCAAGTAGTACCCGCTTCACGTAGTACCCGCTTCACGTAGTACCTGTCTCACGCGAACGGCCGACGTCTCGCCACTCTTCCATGAGTGAGTGGCAGCCGTCGGCCGTTTCGCTGCGGCGGGGCCGCGCGCGCCTTCGGGTGGCCGGCCCGTCGCTCACACCGTGTGAGGGCGCGGCGGTGGTCACCGCCCTGCGCCGGGTGGCGGTCGACGTGGTGCGGCTGCGGTTGCGGCCGTTCCAGATCATGACGCTGCGGCTCACGCCGGGCGACGACGTGTGAGGCGTTCGGGGCGGGTGGGCACCGCTGTGAGTCCGCCCCGTACCCTCTTTTCCATGAACGCTGGGGGGGGCCTGTGCGCCGTGTAATCGACGACCGTTTCGAACTGGTGAGCAGGCTCAGCAGTGGCGGTATGGGCACGGTGTGGCGGGCTCACGACCTGGCTCTGCACCGCGATGTGGCGCTCAAGGAAGTACGGCCTCCGGACCCCGCGCTCGCCGAGAACGACCCGGAGTCGGCCCGGCTGCTGCGCGAGCGGGCGCTGCGTGAGGCCCGTGCGCTTGCCCGGCTCGACCACCCGGGTGTCGTCACGGTGCACCACATCGTGGACGGCGGCGATCACCCGTACCCGTGGATCGTGATGGAGCCGGTGCCCGGCGCCTCGCTCGCGGAGCGCCTCGCCGAGGGCACGCTCACCCCGGTCGAGGCCGCGGAGCTCGGCCGCGGGGTGCTGTCGGCGCTGCGCGCCGCCCACGCCGCGGGAATCCTGCACCGGGACGTCAAGCCCGCCAACGTACTGCTGCGGGCCGACGGCAGCCCGGTGCTCACCGACTTCGGCATCGCGGCGATCCGCGAGTCGACCAGCCTGACGGCGACCGGCTCCATCATCGGCTCCCCCGACTACATGGCGCCGGAGCGGATCCGCGGTGCGGAGGGCGACCCCTCGTCGGACCTGTGGTCGCTCGGCATGATGCTGTACGTCGCGGTGGAGGGCCGTCATCCGCTGCGTCGGGCGACGACGCTGGCGACGCTGGCGGCCGTGCTCGACGAGGAGATCCCGGCGCCCCTGCAGGCCGGTCCGCTGGCTCCCGTACTGACCGCGCTGCTGACCCGGGACACGGTGGCCAGGCCCGGCCCCGAGGAACTGGACCGGATGCTGGCGGCGGTGAGCGCGCCGGCCGTGACGCCGCCCGGGCGGGACCCCCGCCTCCCGCGGGATGCCGTACCGCCGCACCGGGAGCCGCTCACGCTGCGGGACGCGATACCGTCCGGCCCGACGGCCGTCCTGCCCACCGCCCCCGTCCGGCGTCCGGCCGGCGCATCCGGGCCCGGTAGCCGGCCGGTCCCCGCTTCCCCGCGTCCGGAGCCCGCGACGCTGGGCACCCAGGAGATCCGTCGCCGGATCCGGCAGGGCCGCGCCGTCGCGATCACCACCGCTCTCGCCGGGACCGCCCTGACCGGCGTCCTGGTGTGGTCGCTGGTGCCCGACCCGGACACGAAGACTTCCGGCAGCACCCCGTCCGCCCCGGCCCGGGCCTCCCACGGTCCCTCGGCCGCCGGGAACGACGGGGCGAAGGAGGCGAACGAGGCGCGGACCAAGGATCTGCTGACGCCCGCCGGGGCCCGGTCCGTCATCGCCGCGCTCAAGCCGGTGATGGGCGGCACCCGGATCACCTCTTTCACGCTGTTCGAGGAGCACGCGCGCGTCGAGGCCCCGGTATCGACGAACAAGAACCTGTACGACGTCTACGCGTACCAGGACGGCGAGGCCACCCGCGAACGGGCCGGCGGCACCCTCGCGCCGGGTGCCAAGTCCGTGGACCTGGAGAAGATCGACTGGGACGCCCTCCCGGGGCTGATCCGCCGGGCGGACAAGGAGCTCGGTGTCGCCGAGCCCACCGGCCACTACGTGGACATCGATGCGGCCTCGCCGTTCGACGACTACCGGCCGACCCTCAGCGTCTACGTCTCCGACGAGTACGGCGGCGCCTACCTGCGGGCCGACATCAACGGCAAGGTGCTCAAGAAGTACCCGCGCAACGGCTGAGTTCGGCTCAGAGGCTGTCGGGCGACCTCCGGCCGGAAAGCGGACGCGGTCTGGTGCGTGGCCGCCCGATCGGAGGTCGCCCGACAGCCTCTCAGCCCAGCACCCGTACCAGCACCAGCAGCACGGCCGCGATCACCACGCCCGACGCCAGCGCGCGGAAGCCGGCCGGAACACCGCCGGCACGGCGCTTCACCTCGGCCGTCGGCGGGACGAGGCTGTTCGCGCGGGCCAGCCACTCGCGCGGCGGGTTGTTGGGGATGACGACCCGCCAGGGCTGCTCGGGGTCGTACTCGACGACCGCCCTGGACCTGTGCAGCAGCCCCTGCAGGTCGAGGGGGTGACGGACCTCGATCCGGTACGGGGGCAGCTCGTCGGTCACCACGGTCAGGTCGAAGGCGAACACGGACTTCACGGCCTGCCCGTCGGCGACCGGCCTGCCGTTCTCCTTGTTCACCGCCTTCACCCCGTTGACCACGGCGGGCGCGAAGGCGCGCGGGCCGCCGGAGCGCAGCCCGGGGGCGGCGATGCCCGACTTCATGTCCTCGGCCGCCCTGCCGTACGCCGTCAGGGCCAGGGCCGTCACGGGGAGCGCGAGCATCAGCAGCCAGCGGGGGCCGTCCACGGCGCCCTGGACCACTGCGGCCAGCGCGAGGCCGGTGCCGAGCGCGGACACCACGATGAACAGCCTGAAGAAGCGGCGCAGGGAGGACGCGGGGGAGGTCGACGTGGTCATGAGAGGCGCAGCACCTTCCGGCGGGGGATGACGACCCTGGTGAGGGCCGGGTCGCCGGGGCGCTCGGCGTCGTACAGGGCGAGGACGTCCCGCTTGAGGGCGACGCGTTCCACGACGGCCGGGACCTCGTGGCGCACCCCGGCCGTGTCGTCGAACACCACGGTGACCTCGCCGTACTTGCGGCCCACCGACCGCCAGCCCGCCAGCACCGCGTCGGCCGTGGTGTAGCGGCGCGAAAGCCTGCGCAGCCCCGCGGTGCGCCGCAGGCTGACGGCCGCGCCCCACCAGGCGGCGAGGCATCCCGCGCCCGCGACGGACCACAGGATGACGAGCCAGGTGGAGACGGAGAAACCGCTGATCGGGAGGAGGAGGCTGAAGGAGGGCGTGGAGTCGTACTCGACCAGGCCCTCCGTCAGCGCGTCGTACCAGCCGGCGATCGTGGCGAGGGCACAGAGCACGACCATCGCCCCGGGCGTGGCCCGGTGCAGGAATCGGGCGGAGAGCAGACCGAGGACGACGGCCGAGCCCGCTCCGAGGAGGCCGGACGCGGAAGCGAGCTGGTCGCTGGCGCAGCCGCCGGTCCCGTCGCAGCTCCACTGCACGGAGACGGCCTCGTGACTGGCGATGTACCACATCATCCAGACCTGCCACACCATCAGCGCGCAGGCGATGGCACGCATCGCCTGTGCATAGCTGCCGCACTGTCCACCCTTGTCCTGGCCCCGTAGCGGGGCCATGACGTGCCCCGGTGGACCATATACGTGCTGTCCACCCTCTGTCCGTGATCCACACCACCCGCCGGACCGCGACAGGCTCAGCCGGCTTTCTCCAGGGTCTTGGGAACCCGGCGGAGTTGAGCGGCCTCCTGGAACATGGCGCCGCCTTCGTGCCTGTTGAACGGGTAGACCTCGATCTCCGTCTCACCCCGGTACGCGTTGTGGGCGGCGAAGACCGTGGACGGCGGGCAGGTCTGTTCCATGAGGGCGAACGGCGCCCGCCATCCACGGATCGTGACGGTGCGCGCCTTCGCCTGAGTCCGGTCGCGGCCCAGCGGCGCCCTGTGCGGCGCGTGTCCGGCCGGTCCGGTCTGTGGGGCGCGCCCGTGACCGGAGCAGGGCGGTTCCGGTCACCGGGACCGGCCTGCTCCGGGGTCTCCTCAGAGAGCCGTGCCGGTGCCGTCGGCGCCGGCGGCACCGGCGCGGCGTCTGCGTGCCGCCGCTGCGAGGCCCGCGCCGGTCAGGATGCTCACGCCCGCGAGGGCGCCCAGGGAGGTCAGGACCAGGCGGCTGGTACCCGTCGGGGCCATCGGTGAGTCCGCCGGTGTCCGGTCTCCGGCGGCCTGCCGGATCAGATCGGCGACGACGTCGGGGTGCGAGATCATCGCGGCGTGGGAGGAGTCGACCTCGATGGTGTGCGACTTGGCGCGCTTGGCCTCGAAGCGTTCGAGGTCCGGGGCGATGGCCTTGTCCCGGGTCGCGACCAGCGCCCAGGACGGGATGGTCCGCCAGGCCGCCGCGGTCGCCTTGTCCATGAACGCGGCTCCGCTGATGGGGTGTTGGGCGGCGGCCAGCGCGGCCGCGGTGTCCGGCGGCACGTCCGCCGCGAAGACGTCGTGGAACTTCTCCGACCGGATGTACAGGTCGGTGCCCTCCTTGCCGTCGGAGCCCAGGGTCGGCACCGGCTTCAGGGCCGTGTTCAGGTCGCTCCCCGCGAACTTCGTGCCCAGATCCGCGAGCCCCTCGCCCTTGTCCGGCATGAACGCGGACACGTACACCAGTGATGTGACGTTCGGGTTCCCGGCGGCGGCGTTGCCGATCACCGCACCGCCGTAGGAATGCCCGGCCAGCACGATCGGTCCCTTGATGGTCTTGAGAACGGCGGCGAGGGACGCGGAGTCACCGGCGAGCCCGCGCAGCGGATTGACCGGGACCGTGACCTGGTACCCGTGACGTTTCAGGCGTTCCACCACGCCGTTCCAGCCCGAGGCATCGGCGAACGCGCCGTGCACCAGCACCACCGTGGGCTTGGCGGCGGCCGGATCGCCGCCGTCGGCTGCGGCGGCGGGTACGGGGGCAGTGGTCAGGGCGGCCGTGGTGAGCGCTGCGGCGAGGGTCTGCGCGCGACGCCCGCGTATCCGTCTCCGCGGGGCGAGGAAGGTCGAGACGGTCATGCTGTTCTCTCTTCGTCGTGGACCGGTTGATTGGGCTCAGCGTCGCCAGGCCCGGCCCGAACAGCTCGACACGAGGAGCAGGAGAGTGAAGACCGCCGACGTTCGGGTGAGAAGTGAGCGACGCGGAGTGGCGGTGCGGGAGGGTCCTGCCACTCCTCGTACGCCGTGGTGACCGTCCCACGAGGGGCGGTGGCGGACCGGGTGAGGTATTCCGGAAGCATGGCGTCCCGGCGATTCCTGCAACAGTTCCGCGAGTCCGGACGGCGCAGGAACTCACTCGTGGCGATGCCGTTCGCGCTGATCGCCCTCGTCACGGTGGTGGACATCGTCACGCCGCCAGATGTCCATCTCGGCCCGTTCCTGGTGGCGGCACCCGCGCTGACCGCCTCGTTCGCCGGGCCGTACCTGACGGCGTTCGTCGGTGCCGTCGCCGTACTGGCCCAGTCCCTCGTGGCCGTCGGACACACCGAAGTCAGCGACCTCAACCACACCTACCAGATCGTCGCGCTCATCCTCATCTCCGCCTTCGTCACCTTCTTCGCCCACCTGAGAGACCGCAACGAGCTGGCGGTGACGCAGTTGCGTTCGGTGGCCGAAGCGGCGCAGCGTGTGGTGCTGTGGCCGCTGCCGGTACGAAGTGGCCCGCTGCGCATCGCCTCGGTCTATCTGGCCGCGGAGGCGGAGGCGCAGATCGGAGGCGATCTCTACGCGGCCGCCCGCACCGGCGACGGCACCCGGCTGATCATCGGAGATGTACGTGGTAAGGGGCTGTCCGCGATCGGTGAGGCAGCAAGTGTGCTGGGTGCCTTCCACGCGCTGTCCCGCCAGGAGTCGCGGCTGCCGGATCTGGTGGCGCATCTGGAGGCAAGCGTCACCCCGGAGCAGGGCTTCGCCGTCCCTGACGACGGCGACGACGAGGATCTCGCGGAGTCCTTCGTCACCGCGGCCGTTCTCGACATCCCCGATGCCGGCGCCGAGCTCCACCTGGTCAGCTGCGGTCATCCACCGCCGTTGCTGCTGCGGGCGGGCGAGGCGATCCCGCTCGATGTGCGAGTGCCCGCCCCGCCGCTCGGTCTGGCACAACTGGTGGTCACCGAACACATGACGGAGACGTTCGCCTTCGGCGTCGGCGACACCCTGCTTCTGTACACGGACGGTGTCATCGAGTCCCGGGACCGGTGGGGGGTCTTCTATCCGCTCCGGGAACGGGCCGCTTCGCGGTGCGGCCAGGACCCGGAAAGCCTGCTGAACTCGCTCTGCGCCGACCTCGTCCGCCATGCCGGTGGCCGGCTGAGCGACGACGCGGCACTGGTCGCCATCGAACGGCTCCCGGCTCCGGGGTGACCGCCGACGGCCTCCGCGCGACGGCCGACGTCTCGCTCGGGCTCAGTTCTGGCGGCCTCGCAGCCGGCGCGACACGGCACGCAGCCAGGGGTGGCGTTCGTGCACGTGCGCCGAACGCCGGTCGAGCTCCTTGCCCAGGCGTTCCGTGCGCTTGTCGATGTCGAGCTCGTCCAGAATCCGGTCCACCTCGGCGAGCAGGGCTCCGTGCAACTGCCACTGTCCGGGGTGTTCCTGAACGGCCTCGAGAAGCAGGTCCGCCACCCGGTCCCGGGTCGTGCGGCTGACGGCGAGTGCGCGGGCCAGCCGGTCCTCCGCCTCCTCGGCGTTCTCCGCGACCGGAGTGGTGATCAGCTCCGAGAAGCTCTCGATGGCTCCGGCCATCTGCCCGAACAGCTCCTTCAGGGGTGCGGCGACGGCGGCGGGGAACAGCGTCTCCTCGGTACGGGTCTTGGCCAGGTCGGTCAGCGTGCGGGACAGCACCCGCAGCACCACGGCGCAGATCTCCAGGGTGTCCAGACCGGTGCGCAGCACGACCCGGTACAGCAGTCCCTGCCGGACGCGCGGATTGAGCGTGAGGCCTTCCTCGGCCTGCCGGAGCGAGGCGTCGACCTCCACGATGTCGTGGTCCAGCCGGCGGGCCTCGTGAAGCCGGTCGGCCGCCCGCTGGACGGAGATGTGACCCGTGACGTCGTCCCCCATGGCACGGAACATGTGTCCCATCGCCCGGGCCAGGCTGTCGATGGAGGCGCCCGCGGGCTGTACCCACACCGGTGGCGCGAAGAGCAGGTTGAACAGCAGTCCCACGCCCGCGCCGATCAGGGTTTCCAGCACGCGGTCCCATGCGGTGTACGCAACCTGCGAGACGCCCAGGACGAGCATCGCGCTGATCGCCACCTCGGGGACGAACTCGTCGACCCGCACCAGCCGCCCGATGATCAGCGAGGCGAAGATCGTCAGTCCGAGGCTCCACCAGCTGAGGCCGACCAGGGCGCTGAGCGCGGTGGCGATGAGCACCCCGACCACGACCGAGTTCACCCGGCGGATCCCGGTGGTGAGGGTCGCGTAGAGGGTGACCTGTACGACGAGGAGGGCGGTGAGCGGTGCCGTGAGCGGTGCGGGATTCGGCAGGGTCCACACCGCGACGACGTAGGCGATGACGGAGGCTGCCGTGGAGCGCAGGGTCTGCGCCCCCACGGGTTCGGTCGTGCGCCGGACAAGCTTGATCACGGGCTCGGATACGGATACTGCTGGCATCTCTGTCCCATGCCCGCCCGCACACCGTCACACCGCCTCGGCGCACCGAACCCCACCGTACGGCCGTGCCCGTACGCGTCGGATGCGCCACGGGCACGACGGCCGCACCTGCCGCATCTGCCACGTTCAGGAATACGGATCGACGGTGCCGTGGCCCGCTGTGAGCAGTGCCCGTACCGGCAGTCCGCCCACCGCCTCCAGCACGGCCCGGTACAGGCCGCCGGCGGTCGGCAGGGCGCCCGCCTCGGTGCCGAGGGTGAGGTGGACCAGCGGCTCCTCGGCTCCGCCCCACCAGTCCGGCAGGGCGTCCGGTTCGGGGTTTCGTGATAGCGGTGGGTCAGGGCGTACGGCGAGGGGTCCAGGGAGGCCGGCAGGCGCGTCAGATACGGGGAATCCCGGAGCCGTTCGACGATGCCGGGGCCGTACGGTCCGAGTACGGGGCGCAGCAGCGTGTCGGTGGACCGGGCGAACCCGGCGGCGGAGACCGCCACCCGCGCGTGCGGGATGCCCTGGTGCTCGGCGGCCACCACCGACGCGAACTCGTAGGCCTCGTGCACCACGAGGTCGGGCCGCCACTCACGGCAGGCCGCCTCCAGCGTGGGCAGCATCGCGGTGACGCACAGCCGGCCGAACACCTCCCTGGTCATGAGGGACACCCCGTCGTCCGGGGGCAGTTCCAGGACGCGCGTCATCACGCGCGTCATCACGCGCGTCAGTTCGTCGTCCGGCGGCCGCGCTCCGATGCGGTACGGCTGTTCCCGGGCCGCGAGTGCCGCTCCGAGTCCCGGTGGCGCGACGACGAGGACGTCGTCGCCCCGTGCCGTGCACGCGTCGATGAGGGGGACCAGTGGGTGGAAGTGGCCCGCGCCGGTGGTCGAGGCGAAAAGTACCCGCATGGGCCGAGCCTAGGGCGGCCGGCCCCTTGCCCACAGCCCCGCTTTCCGCCTCTTCCCGCTTCTTCCCGCCGCCCTCTTTCCGCCTCTTTCCGGCGCTTCAGCTCGCGAATCCCACGTGCACGTGGTCGTGATGGGTGGCGTCGGTGAAGAACTGATTCGCCATCGCGCCCCCGGTGAGCCGGATCGGTCCGCCGACGTTGTACGAGCCGGCCGCTGCCGCGTCCCGCATGAACGATTCGGTCAGCCGGTGCGGGGTGGCCGGATCGACGACCTCGTGTCCGTCGATCCGCCATACGTCGAAGGCGCGGCCCGGTGGGTGGTCGCTGGGCCGGTCGGTGCCGAACACGTACAACGGATGTCCGGAGCGGAACACGGTGATGTCCATCCGATACGCGCCGGCCAGTCGCAGCAGGGCCCGCAGGGCGGCCGGGTGGATGTGTCCGCTGCGGATGTCGGCCTCCGCCGCGGGCGGCAGGCCGATCCGCGGGTCGGCCAGCACCTGCCGCGCCGCCGCGGGCAGCGAAGCGGCGGCGGCGCCGGGGCGGCCCGGGTGGAGCGCGGTGACCTCCCAGCGGGGCCGCGCCCGGCTCAGGCGTACGTCGACGGTCGTGCCGCCCGCGTGCCCGGGGGTCCATTGGCGGCAGACCACCATCACGCTGGCCGTGTCCGCCAGAATCCCGCCGTACTGCGCGTCGATCACCTGGAGCGCGGCACCGTCGCTGGTGGACTCGTCGGGCCGCAGCGGGCCCGCCGAGTCCACCAGTGACGGTGCGGCCCCCAGCGCGGCCACCCGCTTCTTCGCCGCGGCCGCGCTCCCCTGCCCGGCGGGCCACGCGCCGATCGCCTCCACCACCTGTACGGCGCGGAGTTTCACGTCGGGGTCCACATCGTCGCGGCCGGGACGCCAGGCCGTGGTCGTGGGCAGCGGCGGCGAGGAGGACTGCGGCGTGGACGCGGATGTGGACGGTCCGGCCGCGGTCCGGGAGGTTGCCGTGCAGCCCGCGGTGCCCACGAGCAGACCACCGGTGCCGAGCAGCAGGGCGCGTCGGCCGAGTGGTTGGCGCATGCGATCGCCCCGTTCCCGTTCGGGGCCCACGTCACGGGGGCGGGTGCCCGTAACAGATGGTGCCCGTACAGATGTCGATGGTCCGCCACCGGACTCAGCGTCGCCGGGACGGGCGGTGACGGCGCGGCCCCGACAGCAACGGAGTGACGCGGACCGCCCGCCCGGCCGGGGCGGTGCTGCGCCGCGTTGGCCTTCTGTGGTCAGGGCTGACGACCGGGTGAGGTCGTAAGCACGAGGTTCTGACCGGTCCTCACCTGGTCGGTGCGCAGCGGCCGTCTCCCGCTGGGGTCGACGGCGGCCCCGCGCTCCCTGCCCGGCGGGGTTCCCGGGGGCCTCCGTACGGTGGAACCTGCCTCGTCCTCTCGTCTCCAGGAGCACGCATGACCTTCGACGTCGACGCTGTCCGCGCCCAGATCCCCGCCCTGAAGTCGGGCTCCGCCCGGTTCGACGCCCCCGGCGGCACCCAGACACCGCAACCGGTGATCGACGCCATCGCGGACGCACTGGCCAACCCGCTCGCCAACCGGGGCCGTCTCACCGAGGGCGAGCGCAACGCGGAGGCGGTCGTGATCCGCGCCCGCCGCGCGCTGGCCGACCTGCTGGGCGCCGATCCGCGGGGCATCGTGTTCGGCCGCAGCTCCACCCAGCTTACCTACGATCTGTCCCGCACCCTGGCGAAGAACTGGGGACCGGGCGACGAAGTGGTCGTCAGCAGTCTCGACCACGACTCCAACATCCGCCCCTGGATCCAGGCGGCCGAGGCCATGGGCGCCACGGTCCGCTGGGCGGAGTTCGACCCGGCCACCGGTGAACTGACGGCCGATGACATCGCCGCCGTACTCTCGGCGCGCACCCGCCTGGTCGCCGTGACCGCGGCGTCCAACCTGATCGGTACACGCCCCGGCATTCCCGCCGTCGCCGACGTGGTGCACCGGGCAGGAGCCCTGTTGCACGTCGACGCGGTGCACTACGCCTCGCACGCCGCCGTCGACCTGCGCGGTCTCGGAGCCGACTTCCTGGTCTGCTCGCCGTACAAATTCCTCGGCCCGCACCTGGGCGTCCTGGCGAGCCGTCCCGAGTTGCTGGAGACGCTGCGGCCGGACAAGCTGCTGCCCTCCACCGACGTGGTTCCCGAGCGCTTCGAACTGGGCACCCTTCCGTACGAACTGCTGGCCGGGGCCGCTGCGGCGGTGGACTTCCTCGCCTCGCTGGCCCCCGGGATCGACGGCACCCGGCGGGAACGGCTGCTCGCCGCCTTCGCGGCGATCGAGGCCCATGAGGACGCCCTGCGGGCCCGTATGGAGAAGGGACTGGCGGGCCTCGGTGGCATCACCGTGCACTCCCGGGCCGCACACCGCACGCCCACGCTGCTGCTGACCCTGGCGGGCCGCAGCGCCACCGCCGCCTCGCAGTACTTGGCGGAGCGGGACATCGTCGCCCCGGCCGGATCCTTCTACGCACTGGAGGCTTCCCGTCGGCTCGGGCTCGGAGAGGCGGGCGGAGTGCGGATCGGCCTGGCGCCCTACAACAACGAAGCGGACGTCGACCGCCTGCTGGACGCGCTCTCCGGCCTCCTCGGCACCGCGCCCGACGAGGGCTGACCCGGGCCGCCCGGCCGCACCACCGGTGGATCCTGTCCCCGCGCTCAGGCGATGAAGGGGCGGTCGTAGGGGGCGATGGGGGCCGGGAGCACCGTGGAGCCGCGCAGATAGCGGTCCGTCGCGGCGGCGACGGACCGTCCCTCCGCGATGGCCCACACCACGAGGGACTGGCCGCGGCCCGCGTCACCGGCGATGAAGACCCCGCCGTTCCCGGCGCGGGCCGCCCGCGCGCGCGAGCCCTCCGGGACCGCCCCTTCAGCTGTCTCAACTGCTTCCACTGATTCCGCCGTCTCAGCGGCGAAGGTGGCATCCCGGGCGAAGTTTCCCCGGCCGTCCAGGGTGAGTCCGAGCTGCCGCACGAGGCCGGTGTCGCGTTCGGGACCGAAGAAGCCGAGGGCGAGCAGGACGAGATCTGCCGGCAGCACCTGCTCCGTCTCCGGCAGCGGCCTTCTGCCCTCGGGCTCCACCTCGGCCAGGCGCAGCGCCCGCACGTGGCCGGTCCGGTCCCCTTCGAAGCGGAGGGTGGCGGAGGAGAACAGTCTCGGATCCGCGCCGTCCCGCCCCCGGGCCTCCTCGTGGGCGTGGGATATCCGATAGACCTTCGGGTACACGGGCCAGGGCTCGGTTTCCCGCCGGGCGGCACCGGGCTCCGGGTTGATGTCGAGCTGTACGGCGGAGGCCGCCCCCTGGCGCAGGACAGTGCCCAGACAGTCCGATCCGGTGTCCCCGCCGCCGATGATCACCACGTGTCTGTCCTCGGCGGTGACGACCGGCACGTCGCGGTCGCCCTCCACGGCCCGGTTGGCCAGGGTCAGGTACTCCATGGCCTGGTGGATGCCGTACAACTCGCGGCCCGGGACGGGCAGCTCCCGTCGCCCGGTGGCTCCGACGGCGACGACGAGCGCGTCGTACCGGTCCGCGAGCTCGGCGGCGTCGAGATCGCCCCCGACGTCCACGCCCGTACGGAACTTGGTGCCCTCCGTCCGCATCTGCTCGACACGGCGGTCGAGGTGGCACTTCTCCATCTTGAACGCGGGAATGCCGTAGCGCAGCAGTCCGCCGACGCGGTCGGCGCGCTCGTAGACGGCGACGGTGTGTCCGGCGCGGGTGAGTTGCTGCGCTGCCGCCAGTCCCGCCGGTCCCGAACCGATGACGGCGACGGTCTTGCCGCTGAGCCGCTCGGGCGGCTGCGGCGTGGTGTAACCGCGCGCCCAGCTCTCGTCGGCGATCGCCTGCTCGACATTCTTGATCGTCACCGGATCGGCGTTGATGGTGAGCACGCAGGCGTCCTCGCACGGCGCCGGGCACAACCGCCCGGTGAACTCGGGGAAGTTGTTCGTCGCGTGCAGCCGCTCGGCCGCTGCCCACCAGTCGCCCTTGCGCGCGTACGCGTTCCACTCGGGGATGAGGTTTCCCAGCGGGCAGCCGCTGTGACAGAACGGTATGCCGCAGTCCATGCACCGCCCCGCCTGCTGGGACACAAGTGGAAGCCTGGCCTGCCCCGCGTAGACCTCGTTCCAGTCGCTCAGCCGTTCCTGGACCGGGCGCGCCGGGACGGGCCGGCGGGGGGTCCTGAGGAAGCCGTGGGGGTCGGTCATGCGCCGCCTCCGTCGCTGACTCGCGGTGCACAGGCGTTACGGCCAGACTACGCCCGCAACCACCGTTCCTAACCATGCATGAGTGAGTCCTGGACCCACTCATGTGTACTGGGCGCATCCCGAACGGTGTTGGATGCACTCGGTCCCCGCTTTCTCTTCCCGCTCGGCGGCACGCCTCCAGGGGCGTGGTCCGTTGCGGGTGGGCGGGTTCCGTCACGTCCTCGGGTGCCTGGTGGGGCCTGGGCGGTCCGATGCCCCGCACGATCACTCCGGTCGTGTGGGGGCGGTGCCGTCCGACGCCGGACCGGATGTCCGAGGGCGCGTCGTCCGATCGCGATACCGGCGGCATCATGACGGGGCATTCTGCGGTGCGGGGTGGCCAGCGGTTTCTGCCAGTGCTGGGCACCCCACATCGAGGTGTAGGCCGGGTCGACCGCGACAATGCTCAGGCCGTGTTCGGCGGCCATGGAGACCAGCCGGGCCTTGAACTTCCCGGTCGGAATACCGGAGATCAGCTGCCGGAACCGATTTCTGCGGCCGTGCTTCTCGCGGGTCTTCTCGGTCGTGAAGTCGAGGTCTTCGATGGCGATCGCGGCGACACCGGCCTGCTTGGCCCAATTGATGAGGCGGGTCAGTGCGTGGCGGATCTGGGCGTCGCGATGGGTGGTGGTGCCGGAGAGGTCGTAGCCGAAGCGGTTCGGCTCGCCGACAGGGTTGCCGCGTGGGTCGAGGTGGTAGGCGGCGAAGTGGTCGGCACCGCCTCCAGCGGGATGGTCTGGACGGCGGGGCGTTGCCAGGAGGCGGTGAGGTACCAGCGGCCACGGTCGGTGTCGAGGTGGATGCGGTAGGCGACGGCCCGGTTCGCGGCGATGCGGTCGGCCCACTCCACGCCCCGGTGCGCAAATGCCACGGTGGCGGTGAGGGTGTACCGACCGTGCTTGGCGTTGGCCAGGTGCGCGAGCGGGGCAGGCAGCTTGATCGATACCTCACCGTCCGGGGCGACGCGGATCGTCTCGTTCCCGAACCGCTTCCCGGCCTCGCCGTCGGCAGCAAGAAACCAGCGCTCCGCTTCCCAGCGTTCCCGCCACTGCTCCTCGGTGAGGTGGGCGTGGGCGAGATGGTGGCGGGTGTTGAGGAGACGTCTGCCGCCCCGCACGACCCGGACGCGTCCGGCCTGCCGGTCGGCGACAGCGGCATAGTGCCGCGCTTCCAGCGCAGCGAGACGGCGGGACTTGCGAAACCACTCACCCTTGGAGCGGTAGCCACCGGCTGTCCACTTCGTGCCCCGCGCGCCGATGGGGAGGGACAGGCGGTGCCGCAGCGTCCTGATCCCGGCCTCCAGATTCCGGATATGCGCCGCCTGACAACGGCGCGCCAGCGCCCACTGGTCGTGCGTGGCCTTGGTGATCGCACCCGCGATCCGCGACGACGACCGTGCCGTCAGGCCCCGCATACGCGACGCCCAGGTCTCCGCGCCGTGCTCGAGACCATCCGCACAGCGAACCTTGAGATCACGCGAAGCGAGCGCACCCTGATACGCACCGACCGCGCGCAGAACCTTCTCGTCCTGGGGCGTGAGGTGCTTGAGACGGTCCCGGACCGCCACCCCACACGGCCCCGGCACCACGAAGGCCGCAGCCAACTTCCTTAACCCACCCACCACATCACCTCCTCCCTCCAGGCCGGGCAACTGCCACCCAGCCCAACGAGCACCAAACGCCAAGGTCACCCATTCGGCCCCAGAACTTCTGTTCCCGCGCCATGAAGCCGCCGACAGGACTCACTCCTACTCACTACAACGCAGCAAACCGGCAGCAGCTCACACCCCCCCCCGTTCCTTGCCGGGCCACCGGCCGGACGACGCGATACGCTCGTTTTTGTAGGCACGCGTTCCGACCACGGAGGCGGCCATGAGCGAGTACGACGAGTACCCGACGCCGTCACAGGCAGAGGGCGAGCGGCTGGAAGAGGACATGAACCCGGCCGAGGAGCGGCACCCCGCCACGATGCGGACCCAGCCGTCGCAGGCCGAGGGTGAGCGCCGAGCGGAGGATGCCGAGAGCTGAAAGAGGCGGCAGCTGTACGGTGGCGGCTCCTTGCCGGTTCGTGCCGGAGCGAGTTCCACACGTACAGCTGCTGCGTACGGCGCCTCGGGGAAGTCCGCACCCGGCGGTCCGGCGCGGCACGTATACGCCCCTGGGGGTGGTGCGCGTGTCCGTAGGCGAAGGAGGTCCGCCCGTATGGATTCCGATCGTGCCGGCCGGTTGGTGTCGGCGCTTCGTGACCGCAATGTGATGGCCCACCTCGTGGACGCGGGAGTCTACGAGTTCGGGATCCGGGTGGTCCTCGACGAGGGGATCGAGGCGCTGTGGGATGTCGACGGGGCCTCCGGTCTCGACGCGGAGATCGTCAGCGACGGGGTACTCATCGGCTTCGTCCCCCATGTGCCCGGCTCGGAGAGCTTCACCGAGGAGCAGCTCGTGGAGAGCATCGCGACGACGCGGTACTCGACGGAGGGGCTCGGTCCGCCCAGCGGCACTCCTGCCCCGGCCGCACCCCCGGCCGCAGAGACCGCGTCCCTCCACGAGACCGCGCCGTCACCCACTCCCCCGGTCACTCCGCCCGTCGCCCGGTACCAGCGCCGGTCCCACTGGATCCGGCGGGGCAAGGAGAGCGGGCCCGGGCACTGACCGGACGCCCGCGTCGCCCGGCACGCGGGGCCCGGCCGGCTGGGGGGGGTGGGCCTCGTGAGCCCGGCCATCGTCGCGCCCTTGTCAGACGCCCGCGGCCCGCGCCGTCTCGTACACCTCGGTCGCCACGTCGATCAGCTCCGCGGCGTCGCGCGTCGTGCCCTGGAGGTCCAGCAGGATCTCCGGTACGCCCGTCGCGGCGTGTGCCACCAGGTCCTCGACGATCTGCGCCACGCTCCCGTGGAAGGGCTGCCGGTCCGCGCCCTCGAACGGCTTGGCGGTGTACCGCGCGTTGGCGCGGGCGCAGACGCCGAGCGGACGCTCCCGGCCGCGCTCGGCGGCCACGTCCCGTACCCGCTGCCATTGCTCGGTCAGCTGGGCGGCGCCCATGGCCACGGGCATCCAGCCGTCCGCCCGGTCCACCAGTCGGCGGGTGGCACGGGTGCTGTTCGCGGGCAGGTAGACCGGGATGGGACGCACCGGCTTCGGGCCGACCTCGGACGGGGCAATGGTGGTCAGCTCGCCCTCGTACGAGACGGGGTCCGGGCCCCAGACGGCCGCGCACACGTCCAGCAGCTCGTCCAGGACCGCGCCGCGCTTCTCGAAGGGCGCGACGGAAGCGGCCGCGTACTCGTCCAGGGACCAGCCCGTGCCGAGGCCCGCGATCACTCGTCCCCCGCTCGCGACGTCCAGCGAGGCGAGCGACCGGGCCAGCTGGAACGGCACGTGCAGCGGCGCGACCAGGACGCTGGTGCCCAGCCGCGCCCGGCCGGTGGCCGCGGCGGCCAGCGCGAGCGTGACCAACGGGTCGGCGACGCTGCGGTACTGATCGGGCCACGGCAGCCCCGGTACGCCGTACAGCCCCTGGGTGGCCGGTTCGGGGAACAGGACACGCTCGAAAACCCAGAGGCTCGCGTATCCGGTCTCCTCCGCCGCGCGGGCCACGGTGGCCACATCGCGGCCGATGTCGTACTGCTTCATCTGCGGGAGTCCGAGACCGAGTGAGATCGGCATGAATGCGCTCCTTCATGATGGCTGCGGAACAACTACCTCAGAACACTTACGTCTTTCCCGCCCGGTGACCATCGAAGGACACGGCGTGCGGGGCCTCGTCGTCCGCCGCACGGCCCGCTCCCGGACGGCGCCGGTGAGGCCGGGCAGCGCGGCGGTACGTGGTCGCGGGCCGATCGGCTCAGGCCGGTCGCGCCAGGGCCTGCAGGGGGAGCACTCCCGCGCCGGAGAACAGGCCGCGGGCCGCGCTGACGCGCCGTTCGCGCGCCGGGCCCGGTGCGGTCAGGCGGTCCAGGGAGCGCAGCAGCGCCCGGGGGTCCGTCGCGTAGTCGGTGAGACCGTGCTCCGCCATACGCCGGACGCCTTCCCTGCCATGGCCCGGAATGGCCCGGTAGCCGATCACCGGAACTCCCGCGGCCATAGCTTCGAGTGCCGTTTGACCTGCCGCGTTGTCGATGAGTGCGCGGGATGCGCTCATGAGGCCCGGCATGTCGTCGACCCAGCCCGCCGCGCGTACATGCGCGAGGCGTGACAGTTCCCGGCGCAACCGGGTGTTCGTACCGCAGAGCACGACCGGTACGTATCCCGCCGCGGCCACCAGGCGCGCGGTCCCGGCCACACGCGATCCGGCCCCCCAGGCGCCCGTCGAGATCAGCACGGGCGGCCGGCCCGGCGAGACGAGACGTCGCCGCCAGTCCGCCGCCGTCGGTGCCGGGGCGTGGAACCGGGGTGCCACCATCGCGCCGGACACGACCGTCGGACGCCGTACCGCTTGCCGTACCTGATGTGCGAGATCGGACGTGAGGCACAGATGGAGATCGTTGCCCGGGTGCAGCCACTGGCGGTGAACGGCGAAGTCGGTGATGACGACGGCGCTCGGGATCGTGAGCGCGCCGCGGGCGCGGAGTCCGCCGGTGAGCTGGGCGGCGAGGTGGAAGACGGGGACGATCACGTCCGGCCGCTGCCACGCGACGAGGTCGAGCAGCCGTCGCTGCGCGAGGACCGCCAACGGGGAACTGCCGGGCCGGGGACCGCCGCCGGTCCGGAAGAAGGCCGCGTACAGCGCCGAATAGACCACGGGCATGCGGCAGACGGCCGTCCGGTAGAAGGAGCGCAGTGCGCCGCCGATTCCCGGGGGCAGCAGGTCGAGGACATCGACCGTCGTCGTCCGCCCTCCGCCGGCCTCCAGTCTGCGGGCCAGTTCGGCGGCCACCACGTGGTGGCCGGAGCCCATGCCGGCGCTCAGGATCAGGAAGCGTCCTGGCGCCGCGTTCATCGGACGTACGCTCCGGGTACTCCCTGCTCGCCGTCCGGCGCGGGGCCGTGTTGACGGGACCTCCACCGGTAGCAGCGGAAGCCCCCCGTGCGGAGCGCTCCGCACGGGTCCGGTAGCTCGGTCGGACGAGCGGCAGGCACGTGATCACCTCCGAGGTCGGCAGCCCTGGGAGTATCCGTCGGAACGGGCGCGGAACCCGGTACTTCCGTCCTGTCGGTGCGTTCGGTGCAGTGAGGTGTGGGCTTCAACGGTTTTACGGGAGCCCACTCGGGCTACCCCTAACCAGACCCGACACCGCAATGCCCGCGTCCGCGGTCTTCGAGGGGCGGGCCACCGTGCCGCACAGTACTGAGACAGGGAGAGGCCATGCCACGTGTTCCGTGCATCGCTCGCGGCGTGCCGGGTGGCGACGCGTCGGACGGTCATGTCACCAGGGCCGGGGTGGCCCTGGTGACGGGGGCCTCCTCGGGTATCGGGGCCGCGGTGTCACAGCGGATCGCCGCCGAAGGCGGCTGGCGGCTTCTGGTGAGCGGGCGCGACCGGCAGCGGCTCGACGGTATCGCGGCGACGACGTGCTCGACGCCGCTGTACGCGGACCTGATGTCGCTCGACAGTACGGAGCAACTGGTCGAGGAGGCCCTCGACACCGCCGGTCGGGTGGACCTGCTCGTCGCGGCGGCCGGGGTCGGCTGGGCGGGCTCCTTCCACGCGATGCCGGCTGCCGCCGCCGACCGGGTCCTCACCGTGGATCTGGTGTCCGTCGTCCATCTCGTACGGCTGTTGCTGCCGCACATGCTCGCGGCGGGGCGCGGACACATCATGCTGATCGGGTCGGTGGCGGGATCCACCGGCGTCCGCGGTGAGGCGGTCTATTCGGCGGCGAAGGCTGCCCTTGCCGCCTTCGCGGACGCTCTGCGCTACGAATTGAAGGGAACCGGTGTGCGCATCACGCACATGGTCCCCGGTGTGGTGGACACGCCGTTCTTCGAACGACGAGGGATGCCGTACGCCCGTTCGTGGCCCCGGCCGATGGCGCCGGAACGCGTCGCCGACGCGGTCTGGGAGGCCTTCACGGCGGACCGTGAGGAGGTGTACGTCCCCGGTTGGCTGCGCTTGCCGGGGTGTGTGCGCTCCGTGGCTCCCGGGCTCTATCACCGGCTCGCGGCCCGCTTCGGCTGATCGGCGACATGAACGTCCTCGCCGTGGTTCTGGCGCTGTGGGCGGCCCTCGCCAATGGCGCGGCATCCGTGCTGCAGCGGCGCGCCGCCATGGAGCAGGCGGAGTCCGAGGCGGTGGGCGGCGGGCCGGCGGTGCGGCAGGGGATGCGCGCTCTGGCGCGGCTGGTGCGCCGGCGCTTCTGGCTGGCCGGTGTGACGGTGCTCGGGCTGTCCGCGCTCCTGCAGGCGGGGGCGCTGGCGGTCGGCAGCCTGTCTGTGGTGCAGCCGCTGATGGCGAGCGAACTCCTCTTCACCCTGCTGCTCGGCACCGTGGTCTTCCATCACCGTCCGGGCGGCCGCACCTGGCTGTCCTTCCTGATGCTCGCCGCAGGTCTGGCGCTCTTCCTGGCCGCCGTCGGCCCGTCGGCCGGGGAGGGAACCGGAATGGCCGGTGCCTGGCTGCCTGTCGGAATCCTCGCCGCCACCGCAGTGCTCGCGCTGCTCCTGGTGGCCCGTACGCTCACCGGCGCCGCCGGCGCCGCGGTGCTGGGCTGTGCCACGGCCGTCTCCTTCGCCTGCACGGCCGCTCTGATCAAGGAGGTCACCGGCCGGGTCCCGGAGGGAGCGGCCGTGGTCTTCACGACGGGGTACGTGTACGCGCTGGGCTGCGCCGGTCTGCTGAGTCTGCTGCTGTTGCAGAGCGCTTTGCGTGCCGGGACCCTGGCCGCTTCCCAGCCGGCGCTCACGCTCGGGGACGCGCTGGTGAGTGTGGTGCTGGGGAAGGCCCTGTTCGGCGAGCGGATCGCGCTGGGTGATCATCTGCTGCCGGCCACGCTGGGTGCGTGCCTGGTGGCTGCCGGCACGGTGGGCCTGTCGCTCTCCCCGGCGGTCGCGGGTCACTGGGATGCCACGAGAACGACCCGGCGGCACGGCGGCGCCGACCGACTGGCGACGGCCGCCGACGACGAAGGGACAGAAGCCCGTTGAGCCCCCGGCACAGCAGGATCCTCCTCGCGCTCCGTGCCCCATTGACCGTGTCGGCCCTCGTGCTGACCGCTCATGTCGCCCCGGCCGGCACATGGCTGCCGGGGCTGCGCCGGACGTGCTTTCCCGCCCTGGCCGGACTCGGCCACCCCAGGCATGTCGCCCTGACCTTCGATGACGGCCCGGACCCCCGCTCCACCCCGCTCTTCCTCGACGCACTGGACCGGCTGTCCGCCCGCGCCACCTTCTTCGTGCTCGGGGAAAGTCTGCTGCGCCATCCGGAACTCGGCCGTGACATCGTCCGCCGCGGCCATGAACTCGCCGTTCACGGCTGGACACACAGCCGCCCATGGCTTCCCGCCCCCGGCCGGGACCTGCGCGAGGTCTCCCGTGCCGCCGAAGCGGTGCGAAGGGTCTCGGGCGTCCGGCCGTTGTGGTACCGGCCGCCGTACGGAGTCCTGACCGGCGGCCGGTGGACCGCCGCACTGGCCTGCGGGCTGCGACCGGTGCTGTGGTCGGCCTGGGGGCGGGAATGGGCGAAGGACGCGACGTCCGAGGGGGTTCTGGCGACCGTGCGCGGCGGGCTGCGCGGCGGCGGGACGGTCCTCCTGCACGATGCCGATCAGTCGGCGTCGTGCCAGTGGCAGCCGGTACTCACGACGCTGCCGGAACTGATCAACGGCTTGCGGACGGCCGGGCTGACCGTCGGCCCGCTCGCCGACCACGGCCTTGCGCCGGCACGGCGGACGGGGTTGAGCGCGCCGGTTCCGACGGAGGGACCTCACGGCCGCTCTTCTTCCTGTCCCGGACGCAGGAACCACTGACGCGCGGCATCCGCGACGTCTTCCAGGGCACCTGGTTCCTCGAACAAATGTGTGGCACCGGGAATCACGTGGAGCCGGTGCGGCACACGCAGTTGCTCGGCCGCCTCCCGGTTCAGCATCAGTACGTGCCCGTCGTCGCCGCCCACGATCAGCAGCACAGGGGACCGCACCCGGCTCAGCGCCTCAGCAGCCAGGTCGGGGCGGCCGCCACGGGACACGACGGACCGGACACGGCCGGGCCGCTCGGCCGCCGCCACGAGGGCCGCGGCGGCCCCGGTGCTCGCGCCGAAGAGCCCCAGAGGCAGCTCCGCCGTGGACGGCCGGTCGCCGAGCCAGTCGACCGCGGACACCAGGCGTCGCCCGAGCAGGCCGATGTCGAAGCGGTACTGCCCCGACACGGCGTCCAATCGCTCCTCCTGCTCGGTCAGCAGGTCCAGCAGCAGCGTGCCCAGCCCCGCCTCCCGCAGGGACGCGGCCACGGCCCTGTTGCGCGGGCTGTGGCGCGAGCTGCCGCTGCCGTGGGCGAAGAGCACCACGCCCGCGGCCTGCTCGGGAATCACCAGGTCGCCGACGATCGCCGATCCGTCGACAGGTAGGGAAACCGCTTCGGATCTCATCACTGTCATCGTCTCCTTCCCGAGGTGCGCCGAGGTGCGCCGAGGTGCGGCCGCGCGCACGGAGCGGGATCACCGGCGTGCACGGTGCGACGTCGCATGTACGCTCCCCCACGCGTCCGGGTCCGTGTTCCCACGGTCGCGCGAGCCGTCGCCGCAGGCCACCCTGGAGTCATGGCGACACCACCGATCACCATCCACGCACCGACGCCGTCCGGCGGCCGGCTCGTGACCGTGCACATCAACAGCCGCGACGAGAAGCTCGGCATGGCACACAGCGATCAGGACCTCGTCGTGTTCCTCGCCGACGCCGGGCTGGCGAACCCGGAGCTGATCCTCAACAACCCCGCCGTGGTCCAGTGGCAGGGCACCGCAGCGCATCGCTACGAGAGCGCCTGACCCACCGCGAGCGTCGGTGCCCGCGCGGGCGCACCCTGGGGACATGGGTGCTCCGATCGTCGTGCACCGCCCGGCACCGGGCACGGGCGGCCGGGCGGTCACCATCAACGGTGGTCTCGCCGGCCTCGCACACAGTGACCGCGACCTGATCGGTTTCCTGCGGCGGGCCGGGGTCTACGACGCCGAGCACCTCCTCGACGACCCGGCCTGGATCGAATGGCGCGAGGGCCGGGCCCACTGCTACGAAGCAAAATGACCGGCGGGACGAACGTGTGCGTGCTCGTCCCGCCGCGCCGGGACCCGCCTCCGTCGAAGCGGCGGGGACATCACGGTGCGCGCCGCGAGGCGCGGGCAGCGAGGCGCGGGCAGCGACCGGATGATCGCCTCTTCGAGCACCTACGCGTTACCCGGCCCGAAGGGCTCCACCTGGCAACGGAAGCGAGCCGGGTCCACCGCCGGCGGTTCGCTGCCGTGCCACGCGACGGTTCGCCGAAGCCGATGAGGCGTTCCGGTGCACAAGGAGCGGCTCATTGCTCGTCCTCGGTGGTCCCGACCGGGTCGGCGGTCCGTGCCGGAAAGAGCACGGACCAGCGAGCTTCCTCCTCACGCTGCTCCTCGCTCCGTCGCAGCCACGCCTGGACGGTCAGGGACACCACGGCGGTGGTGCCCGCGACCGCCAGCAACGCGGCCATGCTCGGATCGACCGGTATGAGCAGCAGAAACATTGTGAGGGCCGCCGACACCCAGCCGGTCAGCACAGCGGCCGCGGCCAGTCGCCGGGAGCGCGGCCGGTCCTGGCCGGCCCGCAGATCGATATAGGCGGGCAGGTACCAGACGTTGCCGGATGCGAAGAGCACGACGACACCGACCGCCAGAACACCGTGGGACATCGGGGAGCACTCTCCTGAGAGCGGGATTGCGGGAGGGGGGAGAGAGGGAAGGATCAGTGCGGCACTGCGGGTTCGAGTTCAAGTGCGGCGATCTCCGGATGGTGCAGATCGAAGGCCGGGGACTCGCTGCGGATTCGGGGCAGGGAAGCGAAGTTGTGCCGGGGCGGAGGGCAGGACGTGGCCCATTCCAGGGAGCGGCCATAACCCCAGGGGTCGTCGACGGTGATCTTCCTGCCGTACTGGCTGGTCTTCCAGACGTTGTAGAAGAAGGGCAGGAACGACAGTCCGAGGAGGAATGAGCCGATGGTGGAGAGGGTGTTGAGAGCGGTGAAACCGTCAGCGGCAAGATAGTCCGCGTACCTGCGCGGCATTCCCTCGGCTCCGAGCCAGTGCTGCACGAGGAACGTGAGGTGGAAGCCGACCGTCAGCACCCAGAACGTGATCTTGCCCAGGCGCTCGTCGAGCATTTTGCCGGTGAACTTCGGCCACCAGAAATGGAACCCGGCGAACATCGCGTACACGACCGTACCGAAGAGCGTGTAGTGGAAGTGGGCGACAACGAAGTACGAGTCGGAGACATGGAAGTCCAGTGGCGGTGAGGCCAGGATGACTCCGGTCAGTCCGCCGAAGACGAATGTGATCAGAAATCCAGTGGTCCACAGCATCGGTGTCTCGAAGGACAGCGACCCTTTCCACATCGTGCCGATCCAGTTGAAGAACTTCACTCCGGTCGGTACGGCGATCAGGAAGGTCATGAAGGCGAAGAAGGGCAGCAGTACGCCACCGGTCACATACATGTGATGGGCCCAGACGGTGACGGACAGGCCGGCGATGGCGATCGTCGCGGCGACGAGACCGATATAGCCGAACATCGGCTTCCGGGAGAAGACCGGAATGATCTCGGAAACGATACCGAAGAACGGCAGAGCCAGTACATAGACCTCTGGGTGGCCGAAGAACCAGAAGAGGTGCTGCCACAGAAGCGCGCCTCCGTTGGCGGGATCGAAGATGTGTGAGCCGAACTTCCGGTCCATCTCCAGCGCGAAGAGTGCCGCGGCCAGGACCGGGAAGACCATGAGGATGAGTACGGCGGTCAGCAGTACGTTCCAGGTGAAGATCGACATCCGGAACATGGTCATTCCTGGGGCACGCATGCAGATGATGGTGGTGATGAAATTCACCGCTCCGAGGATGGAACCGAAGCCGGAAAGTGCCACGCCCATGATCCACATGTCGGCGCCGATGCCCGGCGAATGCGTGGCGTCGGACAACGGGGCATAGGCGAACCATCCGAAGTCCGCGGCGCCCTGCGGAGTGAGGAACCCCGCGGCGGCAATCAGTGAACCGAAGAGGAACAACCAGTACGCCAGCATGTTCAGTCGCGGAAACGCCACATCAGGTGCGCCGATCTGAAGCGGCATGAGCCAATTGGCGAATCCTGTGAACAGCGGCATCGCGAACAGGAGCAGCATCACCGACCCATGCATGGTGAATGCCTGGTTGAACTGCTCGTTGGAAATGATCTGCGTCCCGGGACGGGCGAGTTCGGCACGCATCACGAGTGCCATCGCGCCGCCGATCAGGAAGAAGACGAACGCGGTGACGAGATAGAGCGTGCCTATCTGCTTGTGGTCGGTCGTCGTGAGCCACGAGACGACGATCCGCCCGCGAGACGAACGGCCCGGCAGATCGGTGCCGGGTCGCATCGCCGGCTCTTTCGCGTCGGCCCGGGTGGCCCGGCGACCGTTCCTGGTGGAGTGCGCGTCGACGATGGCGGCTCCGGGTCCGGGGGGCACCGGCCCCTGTGAGGGGGCGGCCTGATTGCCCTGAGATTCCATTGCGTCCACCGGACCGTGTCCTCCAGCTCTTGCGGTTCTTCGAGCGCTCCCCGGTCGCACGGGGCAGAGGGGAGCGGTCGGAAAGGTCCGGCGGATCGCGAGGGGACGGACCGGACCTTCCCGGCCGCACCATGCTGGCCGTGAGCGTCGAAGCCCTCCAGGGACCGACAGGTACCTTCCACGGGGCCGTCCGGCCCTACTGCCGACCCGTCAGGCGGCCGACCGGCCTCACCCGAGCCGGTTCCGGGGGCGACAGTGCACCGCCGGGCACTTCGGCCCCGTGGCTGCCGTAGGCTGACCGTCCGTGGACCGGTCCCAGCCGTGCGGTGATCCGGTGAGCATTTTCCCGGCATACGGCACACGGACCCAGAGAGCGGCGCCCCGATGACAGAGACAGCACCTACCGCGGCCGACTCCCCCTTGGCCGACTCCCCCTTGGGAGTTCCCTCTCCCGGCTCCGCCTCCCCTGTCCCCGACTCGCCCGGAGCCCCCTGCCCCGGTCCGGCCATCTGGCCTCAGCCCAGTCGGCCGGACAGGATGCGCAGTCTGCTGGACGCCGTGATGAGTCTGGGGCGGGGCCTGGAACTGCCCGAGGTGCTCCGCGGGATCGTGGAGGCCGCCGTGACGCTGACCGACGCGGAGTACGGAGCGCTCGGCATTGTCGGCGACGGGCAGAAGCTGCTGGAGTTCCTGCCGGTCGGCATATCGGAGGAGCTCGCCGCCGTGATCGGCCAGACGCCGTGCGGGCGCGGAATCCTCGGTGAGCTGATCCATCACCCGGAACCGCTGCGGCTCACCGATCTGAGCCGCCATCCGCGCAGCTTCGGATTTCCGCCCCATCATCCCCCGATGCGCACCTTCCTCGGGGTGCCGGTGCGGGTTCGCGACGAGGTGTTCGGCAACCTCTACCTCACCGAAAAGCGGGGCGGAGTGAGTTTCGACGCCGACGACGAGGCAGTGCTGACCACCTTGTCGATCGCGGCCGGGGTCGCCATCGACAACGCCCGCATGTACGACGAGAGCCGTCGCCGGGAGCGGCGTCTGGAGGCACTGGGCGAGATCACTCGCGCCCTGCTCTCGGGGACGGACACCGACGAGGTGCTGCATCTGATCGCCGAGCGGGCGATGGAGGTGGCGGGGGCCGACCGGGCCGCGATTCTGTTGCCGACGCCCCCCGCGTCCCTCTCCGGAGTTTCGGAGACGTCCGGGGCCGAGGCACGTCTCACCGTTGTCGTCGCCCACGGCAAGGACTCCGAAAGCGTGGCGGGACTGTCCGTACCCGCGCGGGGATCACTGGCCGGACTCGCCGCGCGTACCGGGACACCGGTGCACTGCGCCGATGTCCGCACCGATCCCCGGGCCCACCCGTTCGGCGACGGTGCCGAGGACGGTCTGGGGCCGGTGGTGACGGTGCCTTTGCGAGTCGACACCGGGGCAAGGGGCGCGCTGCGCCTTGGGCGGCCGGTGGACCGCCCGCCGTTCGACGACACCGAGGTAGCGCTCGTCTCGGGCTTCGCCGACCAGGCGGCCATCGCCCTGGAACTGGCCCGTAGGCGGGCCGAGTCCGAGGAACTCGCCGTCATGCACGACCGGGACCGGATCGCCCGCGATCTGCACGATCTGGCGATCCAGCGTCTCTTCGCGACCGGGATGACTCTCCAGAGCACCACGCGTGCCATCGCGGACCGGCCGGACGCGGCCGAGCGGGTCAGCCGGGCGGTGGATGATCTGGACACCACGATCCGGATCATCCGGTCCACCATCTTCGATCTGCGGACGGCGGACGGTTCGGGCCGTGGCGGGCTGCGGCACCGGATGACGGAGACCGCTCGCACGGCGGCACACGCCCTGGGTTTCCGGCCCTCTGTGCGGATCGACGGGCCGGTGGACACCACGGTGCCGGACGAACTGGCCGAACACGTGCTGGCGGTCGCCGCCGAGGCGGTGTCCAATGCCTCTCGCCATGCCCGTGCCACTCGTATCGCCATCGTGCTGTCGGCCGACGACGCAGTGACCCTGACCGTCACCGACAACGGCATCGGAATCCGGGACGGTGTCACGACCGCGCCCGGGACAGGGGCAGCGTCCGATGCCGACGAGCCGGCCGCCGGGCGCCTCGGAGGGCTGGCCAATATGCGTACGCGGGCGGAGCTGTGCGGCGGCACACTGGCCATCGAACGGCCGGCGGACGGCGGCACCCGGATCATCTGGCGCGTGCCGCTCCACGACTGACGCCTGAGCGCCCGTCAGCTTCCCGGGGCCGGGGGCCACCCCTGACGGTCCTTGATCCGGCCGACGAGCATCGCGGCCTGGATACGGCGGGCCACGCCCAGTTTTGCGAGGATCGAGGAGATACGGTTCTTGACGGTCTTCTCGGCCAGGAAGAGACGTTCCGCGATCTCTCGGTTGGTGAGGCCCTCGCCGATGAGATCCAGGATCTGCCTTTCCCTGGGCGTGAGTCCGTCCAGTTCCGATGCCTCCGACGCCTCGGCAGGGGTGCGCTGGGGGCCCCGCAGCCGTGCCATCACGCGGGCGGTCGTCCGTGGATCGAGCATCGAGGTGCCTGACGCGACCGTGCGTACGGCGGCGATCAGATCGGCTCCGTTGATCTGCTTCAGCACGTACCCCGCAGCGCCCGCCATGATGGCGTCGAACAGCGCCTCGTCATCATCGAACGACGTCAGCATCAGGCAGGCGAGTTCGGGCATCAGGGCACGCAACTCCCGGCATACCTCGATACCGGCGTGGTCACCGCCCTGGTCGTCGCCGAGACGGACATCCAGTACGGCGACCTGCGGCCTGCTGGCCGGTACGCGGGCCAGCGCCTCCCGGGCGTCGGACGCCTCGCCGACGACCTCGATGCCGTCCTCGGCTTCCAGCAGGTCGCGTACGCCGCGCCGTACCACCTCGTGGTCGTCCAGGATGAAGACGCGTACGGGGGTCGCGGACTGCGACGGGGGCGTGCTCGGCGGGGTGGTGCTCAGTGGGGTGTTCGCGAACTCATTCACATCATGCTCGATCGGTTCGGGGAGAGGGCCGGAACCAGTATGTGCCGGTCCGCAGGCCTGTTCCCGCCGGGGTGCCAGGGCATGGCAAACGGCGTCTGAACAGGGCCGAAAGGCCCTGTCACCGGGGGCCGGTCAGCGGGCAGGACGCGGTGCCATACTGACGCCGCCAAGATCGTCCGGGCACCACGGACATCCCCTTCCGGCCACCCCACTGCGCTGCACCGAGGAGCCATCGGCCCATGAACACCCCGAGCGAGGACTACCACGCACTGCTCGCACGGCATGACGCGATGCGGCTGCGACGACGCATCCTGACCCCGTCCGACAGCCGCCCCGAACCGTGGAGCGCCAAGGCCCCGCAGGCGTACGACGGAACTGCCGACCAGCGCCTGATCAGCGACTTCCTGCCACTGGTGAGCCCGCTGGAGGAGCTGATCGCCGAACTGTACCGGCTGCTGTTCGAGCGGCATCCGTATCTACGGTCATTGTTCCCCGAGTCGATGGCGTTCCAACAGGTTCATCTCGTAGGAATCTTCCGCTATCTGATCGGCAATCTGCACCGTACGGACGAGATGATCGGCGTCTTCGAACAGTTGGGGCGCGACCATCGCAAGCTCGGTGTGCGCCCCGCGCATTTCGAGGCCTTCGAGGCGGCGCTGATCGAGGCACTGCGCGTGCGCGCGGGCGCCCGGTGGACCAGCGCGCTGGGGGACGCCTGGCTGCGGATGTTGCGGCTGGCTGTTTCGGCGATGGTCAGGGGCGCGGACGAGGCGATCGCCGAACCGCCCAGCTGGGAGGCGACAGTGACCTCGCACGAACTCCGCACGCCCGATCTCGCGGTGCTGCGGGTACGGCCCCACCAGCCCTACGCCTTCGAGGCCGGACAGTACGCGTCCATGGAGTCGCCACTGCTGGAACAGGCATGGCGTCCCTACTATCTGGCTCGCGCGCCGCATCCGGACGGTGAGCTGGAGTTCCATGTACGGGCCCGGGGCGCCGGCGGGGTGAGCGATGCGCTGGTGCACGGTACACGGGAGGGCGGCACCGTCCGTCTCAGCGCCGCGCGCGGCGCGCTGGCGCTGCCCGATCTCATTCCGTCCGCAGACATTCTGCTGATCGCCTCCGGTACGGGCTGGGCCCCGATGAAGGCGCTGCTCCAGCGGATCGATGCCGACCGGTCCCGTGCGCACCGGGTACGGCTGCTGCTCGGTCTCGCCGCGCCGCAGGACAGGGCGGCGGTCGAAGAGATGTACGACGCGGCATATCTGGAGGCGTTCCGGCGCGGACGCCCCTGGCTGACCGTCATCGCGGCTGATACAGCGGATGCCCGCTTCGCGGGCGCCGGGCTGCGGGCCCTGAACGGAACACTGACTCCACGGCGTGGAGCCGCCGCCCCGCAGCACGCCTTTCTGGCCCTGGCCCCCGAGGTCTCCACGACCGGGCCGGCGCAGGCCCTCACCGCGCGGCTGGTCGCCGCCGGAGTACCGGTCGCACACATCCATCACGAGACCACCGGCATCGACGCGGTCACAGAAACGTCTGCCAGTACGACCAGAACCGGGTTGCTATCAGCATGACGAGGGCCAGGCACCAGGTCACCGGCACCACGAGGGGGAACTCCAGCACCACCGCGACCAGGGCGCGTGGGGCAGGCAGGACACCATGGCGCAGATTGTGCACCGTGGTGTGGCAGAACATGAAGATGGTGGCCACCCACACGAGCACGCACCACAGGCAGAGGGCGCCTATGTCGTACAACGCCTGCGTCATCAGCCACATGCAGAAGCCGACGCCGAACAGCGCGCCGAGGTTCAGCCCCAACCAGTACCAGCGCCGATAGCGGGCGCCTGCAAGCAGGCCCGCGCCGGTCCCCATCACCACCCCGAAGGCGACAAGCCCGATGAGCGGATTGGGAAAGCCGAACACCGACGCCTGCTCGCTGCGCATCACATTCGTGCAGGACACCACGGGGCTCAGCGAGCAGGCGGGCACGAAGCCGGGGTCGGCGAGCAGTTCGAACTTGTCGATCGTGATGACGAAGGAGCCGAGCAGCCCGAGCGCGGCGGTGATCACCAACAGCCACCCGAACCCCTGCCTCGCCCCGGCGCTCTCCCGGCCGTAGCCCGCCCCGGACGCACTGGACCGGTCGTCGGTCTCGGGTTCTTCCGCGGTCCTCCCCGCCCCACGCTCGGCCGGTTTCATGTCCGCCCCCTTACGCAACCGTCCGGCCAGACGACCTCCACCCGGATTCCTCGCGCACGCGCGAAGGCAACCAGATGTGCGGTGGCGTCCCGGCCGTCCGACGGCGATCCGTCCCACACGGCGAGCACGGTCCGGCACGTCTCCACCAGACGTTCATCAGCGCTGACACACGCGTTGCGGTCGGCCGGATCGAGAGCCACCAGCCGTACGTGTTCGGCCAGGACCAGCAATTCGCCTGCGGCCGACCGGTCCCGCTCAGGCAGCACGGCGGGAACAGCGCCCTGGGCCGGCAGCAGCACTGTCAGCTTCCGCCCGGCCTCCCGGGCGGCCCGCCCGAACACCAGCGGCAGCCCCGCCCCGACCCGCACCAAGGCGGCCGCACCCTCTGCCAAGCGGTCCAGCCGTGCTCTCAGTTCGTCTTCCACCAGATCCAGGGTTCTCTTGCCGAGGTCTTTGTGCCCGACGACTGCGATCACCACGTTTCCCTCCTGCTCTCGCACCCGCACCGTCCGAACGCTCCCACATGCCACGTCACGGCCCGCCCAGGAGCGGTTACTTGACCGGTCCGCAGCATGTGACGCACCGCAGTGAACCCATCGGAGGTCGGACGCCGATAGGGCCGTTCGGCCCTGGGGCCGTTCGACCCTGGCGTGGGGACGGGCCACACGATGTACTCATGCGGCAGGTGAGCAGACCAGGAGACGAGGCAGCCCCCATGAACCACTCATGCCATCAGTCGCCCCAGCCGTCGGTGCGCACGGCTGTGACCACACCACCGGAGGCGGCACCGTTCTCGGGTCCGGCGGCCACCGGGCCGCGCCGCACGGTCGAGTTGACGGGTACCCAGGCACTGAGCCTGCTCGGCAGGACGTCGCTCGGGCGGATCGTCTTCACTCAGCGCGCGCTGCCCGCCATCCGACCGGTGAACCATCTGCTGGACCACGGTCAGATCGTCATCCTGACCCATCAGGACTCGGATCTGTTCGCCCAGGCCCACGACCATGGCGATCGGGGAGTCGTGGTCGCCTACCAGGCCGATGACATCGATCCGCTGACCCATCTGGGCTGGAGTGTCGTCGTCACGGGGTACTGCCGCCCGGTCGCCGATCCGGACGCGCTGACGCGCTACCAGCGGCTGCTGCGGCCCTGGTCGGGCCCGGTGATGAACTGTGCGGTACGCATCCGTCCGCATCTGGTCACCGGAATCCGGCTGGCCGTCTGACCCAGTACTTGCATGCGGAATGTCGGCCCACGCGTGCTGCGGGCGGAGCCGTGCACCCGGGCGGCCGCAGCCCGGAGTGAGGCCGGCCCCGACGAGCGCGGGATCGCGGAGGATCCTGCCACGGCGTCAGTGCCGCTGATATCGCGCTGTCCAGGCCGGACTGCGGACCGTCTCGGCCAACAGCGCGGCCCCTGGCCGCGACATCGCACGGCGACCACCGCCCTCGACACGGACACGCGGCAATGACCCCCGTTACACCTGTTCATCCGAAGAGTGCTTCTCTCCACGCGACGACCAGAACCTTGGCTCCTTCATGAGGCACTCAGTGCATCTCGGGCTCCGCAGCCCCTTCCTTCCGGTCCGGACCGCACTCCTGCTTCGCGCTCCGGAAGCATTCCTCGAAGCCCAACGACTCCGGACCGTCACCCGGCCCAGGCGGGCGGGCCGTTCACGGAAAACCGGGCTCGCGCTCGTGCGATCAGGACGGCCGGGTCGGGGCGCGCCTGCAGCACGTTCAGGATCAGGAGCCACCACTGGTCCAGCCGGGACCCGAGTTCCTGCTCCCTCGCCACCTCGTCGGTGAGGTTGTACAGACCGTACAGCGCGCACACGAGCGTTGTGGCAGTACCCGATGGCTCGATCCCCTCGGCGAGTTCACCCTTGGACCGGGCCTCGGCCAGAAGCCGCGTGACGGCCCCGGTCCAGGCGGCAAACGGTGCCGGCACGGCCGCGTCGATGCTGCGGCGCTCGGCCCACAGACGGGCGCCTGCGCGGGCTACGACGTCCTCGCGCAGGACTCTGGCGACTTCGAAGCTCAGGGCGACGAGTTTCTCGAGCGGCGGGACGCCCGGGTCCGTGTAGTACGGGGTCAATTGCGGCCATGCGGCGAACTGTTCGCGGACGACGGCGAGGGCGAGCTTCTCCTTGCTGGAGTAGTGAAAGTAGACGGCTCCACTGGTCTTCCCCGAGCGGCCGCTTATGTCATTGATGCTGGTGCCCACATATCCCCGTTCGACAAAAAGATGTGCTGCGGCTTCCAATAGGGATCTCCGGATTGCCCGCGCCCTGTCTTGCACGTATGTTCCACCTTCGTTCATTTATTCGAAATAAGGGACGCAGGGAGGTAGTGCGCCCGCACATTGGCGACGCTTCGCCGCCAATCGCACAACTTTTATTATCTTCGACTGTGCGTGCATACGGGTGACATTGATAAATCGCGGCCACATCCCGATGCCTCCGCGAACGGGACTGCTCCATACGGCCACTGGCACACGATGCACCCCAACTGACCTGATTTGCGGTCCAGTTGACCAAACCCACTGCACTCCACAACCGGCCTCCGGCGCGCTCCGCCCCTGCGCGCCTAGCCTGCAACCGGCCTGCCGTCAAACACTCGAAGTAGTGATTGCGCCCCTCTTCCCACAAAATTAACGTAGCGATCACGATGTTTTCAGGCTCGACCCATGCGGCGGATGGCGCCTGCAGCGGTGGGCCCCACGGAGGCGAATCGATCGCCTCGGCGCGCGGTCAGGAAAGACCGCTCGGCATCCCAAGTCCCAGCAGTCGAGCGCATCTCTCCCGCAGTCCGACATCTCACCGAACTCGGCGACACAGCGGGAATTGCACTCTCTCCGAGAACGGCAGAGAAATGACAGCTCATAGCTTCTTCGACTGGTCTCCGGCCGCCATCGTCTTCGATTGCGACGGAACCCTGATGGACACCGAACGTCACTGGCAGGACGCACGCAACAGAGTCTTCAGAGAGTTCGGTCTCAAGCCCCCGGCCGGATTCGCCGAGCGAGCCAAGGGAGTGCATTACACCGAGTGCGGGAGCCTCATGGCCAGAGAGACCGGAAAGCCCGACCTCACCGACGATATGACCCATTCGCTTCTCCGACACTTCACGGCGCTGGTCGCCGCAGACCCTGTCACCATGCCGGGCGCGGCGGCGCTGGTCCGTCTGGCCGCCCGCCACCTGCCGCTCGCGGTCGCCAGCAACTGCCCGCTGGACATGGTGGAGTCCAGCCTGGATCGAGCCGGACTGCTGGGCCACTTCGGCCACATCGTCGTCGCGGGCGCCGGATTGCGGCCCAAGCCCCATCCCGACGTCTACGCCTCCGCGGCAGATCTCTGTGGCGTGCGGCCGCAGGACGCGCTGGCGGTCGAGGACTCCGTCATCGGTATCGACTCGGCGCGAGCCGCCGGCCTACGCGCTCTGGGTGTCGGCCCTCGCCCTGCCGGACGGGGGGCGGACCGGGCCGATTTATGGGTCAGCACCCTGGCCGACCCGGAGCTGGTGGCCTGGGCCAACGCCTGGATCGCCGACTGATCGTTTCGGAATGAGGTTCGCAGGCGTCTCAAGCAGATGATGCCGCAGGCGACTTCGGTAGATTTCAAGCCCAGTGAGACGGTCGTGAGGCTATGAGGTTTGTGGTGCGGGTTCCCTGCGCTCGGCTGGGTCGTTGATCCAGGCCGTCTGGGGTATCTCGGGTGGTCTGGGGCGACGGCCGAAGCGTTCGGGATGGCGGGCGTACGCCTCGGCGAGGGTGAACCGTCCCGCCTTCCCCCGCTGGAGCGGGTTGTGGCCCCCGTTCACTCGTTTCGGCGCGCACCAGAACCACCGGCCCCTCGGCCCGCGCCACGAGGGCATGCTGGCGCAGATGAGCCGGCCAGGCTCGTCGGTGGACCAGTGGGCCCGGTACCAGCCCGCCCGGCCCCGCGAAAACGCGGCTTCTCATCCCGTGCGGTGACACGCCACGCGTGGCACGTTGGGTACAGCAACATGATGAGGAATTGGTGGCGATCATGCGAGCTCACCTCGGCGATCAGCTCGTTGTCGAAAGCCCGGCCACCGGTGCCGGCAGGCGCGACGGCGAGATTGTCGGACTGCACCACGAGGACGGAACACCTCCCTACGACGTGCGCTGGTCGGATACCGACCAGGTGACGCTCGTGTTCCCCGGGCCCGACGCCCATATCCACCACCTTGAACACCAGCCCGACAGATCCCGTGAGCCATCCCGGCCGGACATGGCCGAGGCCGAGGCCGGTGCCGAGCCCGAGTCCGCCAGGACCCGGCACGATGGCGCGCCCAACCCCGGCGACATCGGCCGACGCGTGGCCATGGAACGCGAGCGGCAGGGGCTCAGCCGCGCGGAAACAGCCCGCCGCGCCAGAATGGCACCGGAGTACCTGGCATACCTCGAACAGCATCCGGCCGACCCGAGTCCGGCCAGCCTCATCAGCCTGGCCGACGCGCTCGGCACCACCGTCGCAGCCCTGCGCGGAGGCGGCATCGACCTGCCCCCCGGCCAGGGCCAGGCACTCCTGCACCCCCGGCTGCAGGACCTCGACCCCGACGAATGCCGCGCCCGGCTCTCCACACACGGCGTAGGACGCATCGCGGTGTCAACACCCGATGGCCCGGCAGTCTTTCCAGTGAACTACGAGGTCATCGACGGCACCATCGCTTTCCGGACCGCGCCTGACTCAGTGCCCGCGACAGCCGGGGGAACAGATGTCGCATTCGAGGTCGACAACGTGGACGAGGCCATGAGCCAAGGCTGGAGCGTCCTTGCCGTAGGCCCTGCGCGGATCGTTACAGAACCCGACGCACTGCGACGGCTCGCCGATCACGCCCACACCACGCCCTGGGCAGGAGGCGAACGCAACACATGGGTATCGATCCGTCCCACGCGCCTCACAGGGCGGCGCATCAGTCCAGCTGATCAGTAACCGACAGCGGACAGCCACGAGGCCCGGCGGGCATTCCACGACCACGATCCAGCCCCGACCGCACAGCGATCGCGACCCATGGGCCCGCCGACTCACGTATAGAGGCTTCGACGATCCAGGAACCTGCTCACCGACGCGTGCAACAGCGCTGGTCTACGGCGCGTGGCCGTGGCGCCTTGTCCGTCTCCAGGGCCGCCTTGACTTCCATGTACGGCTGATTGCGACCGAGTCATGCCGTATGCCGGACTCGACACCCGTTCCGACGGTCTCAAGGGCACTCGAGGACGATCTGTGCAGGCCCGTGGGCCCAGCCCTCCCATCCGCAGGGGCGACTGTGAGCCCAGGGGCCGTGCGGCCTACGGGACCACGGTCGCCGTCCGAGCACGCAGCTCCTGGCCGGCCCGGCCCGAGTCACGGGCACGCAGGCCGAAGATGGTGGACCGAATGATCTTGCTGGTCTCGGCCAGATCATCCACCGCACGCAGCAACCGCTCGCTCGCCTGTGGCTGATCCACGAGCCGTACCACGCTCTTCAGCGCCGTCCCCGTGGCGAACAACTGCTGAATGGCCGGGTTGTGCAGATCTCGTTGACCGGTCGGGCGCCATCCGATGAGCTGCGAAGAGACCGCGGTACTTCAGTGCGGGCCGAGCGGCCCAGTCCAGGGCGACAGCGGTGTTGCCGCCGTGGACACTGATATGGGGATACACCTTAAGGAGCTTTCGTGGCGGCGTTCAGGGACTTCCTGATGCGGTTCCGTCCGGTCGGCTCGCCGGGCCGGGCGGCGCCTACGGGGGTGCCCGCAGACCGCTCGGCGGACCTATCAGCCGAACTGGTCCCAGTGCTCTCTCACCTGGAGCACGCCGAGACCGAAGCACAGCGGATCCGCGAGGAGGCCGCTCAACAGGTGGAACAGAACCGACGGGCCACCGCCGACCAGGCCGAGAAGATCGTGAGGCAGGCCCGGATCCGCGCCCGTGAAGTACGGGCGGAGAGCGCCACGCAGGCCAGCGGCCTGGCCAAGAGCGAGGCGGCGCAATGTCTTGCGGAGTCGGAGCGCGAAGCCGCCCTGCTGCAGCGCCGAGCGCAGCAACGCATGGCTTTCCTCGTCAACAGCGTGGTGGCGGACGTCGCACAACTCGGCGCCTCCGCTGAGCCCGCAGGGGGACTCTCCGGGGGGAGGTCCCCGTGGGAGCGGGATGGGTCGCGGGAGTGACCCGGGCCAGAGCCATGGTGTCGCGCCGCCTAGGACCCCGTGCCGCCCGGGAGGTGGCTGCAGCGGCGACGCTCGATGACGCCCTCGGGCACCTCGCGGTTACGGCGTACCGGCGCGGCCTCGACACGGAGGCCGGACTGGCGGCCGCCCAGCGCTCCGTCGCAGCGACTCTGCTGTGGCATCTGCGAGTACTCGCGGGCTGGCTGCCGCGTCAGGGGGCGGGCGCAGTCCGCGTGCTGGCGTCCGGGTTCGAGGTCGCCAACGTGGACGCGCACCTGCGCGCGCTGTCGGGCACGAACGCCGACAGCCCCGACCCGTACCGGCTCGGCGGGCTGGCGACGGCCTGGCCTCGGCTCGCCGAAACCAGATCGCGGGCCGAGCTGCGGAGCGCGCTGGCCGGCTGTGCGTGGGGCGATCCGGGGGACGACTCGGCGGCGGCGGTGAGCACCGGCCTGCGGATCTCGGCCGCCGCCCGCACGGCCGGTGCCGTGCCCGAGGCGGTGTCCTGGGCAGCAGGGCGCCTTGCCCTGCTGGTCGGCCGCGAGCTGTTCGTTCACGGTCGTCGGCTGACGGAGCCGTCCGCTCGGCGCGCTGCCCGGGTCCTAGGCTCCGGGGCCCTGCACGCCGGGGCCTTCGCCGACTTCCGTCGGCAACTGCCGGGCACGGCGCGCTGGGCGGTGGACGGTGTCGAGGAGCCGGCCGGCCTCTGGCGGGCCGAGGCGCACTGGTGGGCGCGGGTCGAGCAGGACGGCTCCGCGCTGCTGACCGGTTCACGGCTGGACGCCAAGCCGGTTGTCGGTGCGGTCGCGTTGCTCTCCACTGACGCCTGGCGGGTACGGGCGGCGCTGGAGTCGGCCGCACGGGGCGGCGGACCGCTGGAGGCGTTCGATGCGCTGGTCTGAGGCCGCGAAGCCGGTTCCCATGCAACGGGTGGCGATCATCGCGCCGCGCGAGGCGCTCCGGGAGACTCTGGTGCGGCTCGCGGACGCCGGGTGCGTAGAAATCGACCGACCCGAGGGCGCCGGGCAGGGCGAGCGTGGACCGGCCGCGCGTCGGCTGCAGCGTCTGCGTGCCGAGCTGCCAAGAGCGGCGCTCTCCGCTGCCCCTCCCGACCTCGACGCCCTCGAACGCGAAGGCCGCGCGGATCTGCTGGCGGGCGAGGCGCAACTTGAGGAGCTTTTCGTCAGCGCTGTACGGCGCGGAAACGTGGTGGCGCTGGCAGGCTGGTGCCCGGCCGCCCAAGTACCTGCGACGGCCGCGCGGTTGGTCGATCTCGGCGGTGTCCTGGTGCCGTTGAAGCTACCGCGGGGAGTCGACCCGCCGACCCTGTTGCGCAGCAGTGGACCGGTGCATCGTTCGTTCACGCCACTGGTGCGCACCTACGGGACGGTGCCGTACGCCGATGTCGACCCGACGTGGCCGGCCGGGATCGCGTACGTGGTGATGTTCGGCATGATGTTCGGCGACGCGGGGCATGGTGCTCTGCTGCTCCTGATGGCGCTTCTGCTGCGTGGCGGCCGCCCCCGGAGACTGGTGCGGCTCCGTGCGATGTGGCCCTTCGTTGCGGGGGCCGGGGGCACGAGCATGGCGTTCGGCTTCGCCTACGGGGAGTTCTTCGGCCCGACGATGGTCCTTCCCGTGCTCTGGGTGGCCCCTCTGGACCACCCCGAACGGCTGCTCACGGCTGCCGTCGCAGTCGGCGTGGTGCTGCTCGCGCTGGCGTACGTCGCGGGGATCGTCAACCGCTGGCGGGAGGGTGGCCCGGCGCGGGCGCTGTACGCGGTCTCAGGCATGGCGGGTTCGGCCCTGTTCCTCGGACTCGCCGGCCTCGCCGCGGGTGGGTATCTGCACCACACGCTTCTCACCCTCACGGGAGCCGTGATCGCGGCCGGCGGTCTCGGGCTGGCAGCCTCGGGGCTGTTCGCCGCTTCGGGCGGTGGGGTTCCCGGTGCGATGCAGACCACGATCCAGCTCTTCGACGCGGTGGTGCGGATCTTCTCGAACACGGTCTCCTTCGCACGGCTGGCCGCCTTCGGGCTGACGCACGCGGCGCTCGGCGACATCGTGTGGAGAGGAACGACCGCGCTGGCCCACGCGGGTCCGGGCGGGCTGATAGGGGCTGCGGCGGTCTTCACCGTCGGCAATGCCCTTGCGTTCTCTCTGGAGGCGCTGGTAGCGGGCGTACAGGCCCTGCGGCTGGAGTTCTACGAGCTGTTCTCCCGGGTCTTCGAGACCTGGGGCCGGCCCTTCCGCCCTTGGCATGTGTCCGCGCAACGTACGGAGGTGGCACCGTGATCGCCTGGCTCATCGCCCTTCCTGTCCTCGCGGTGATCTTTCCCGTCACCCGCCGACTGGCGCGGCGGCGCGGCCGTGCCGCCCTCCGGTTGATCATCGCCACCGACGCGCTGCTCTTCGGCGGCGCACTGGCGCTGCTGATGGTGGCGCTCAACGGCGGCGTCGCGCGGGCGGCATCCAGCACGGCTGCCGAGTCCGGAACCAACTCCGCCGCTCTGATCGGCGCCGCGATCGCGGTCGCCGGGGCCTCGATCGGTGCGTCGATCGCGGTCGCCTACACCGGAGCGGCGGCGCTGGCTGCCATGAGCGAGCGCCCCGAGCTGTTCGGCCGGGCCATGGTCATCGTCGGACTCGCCGAAGGAATCGCCATCTACGGGCTGGTCGTCGCTGTCCTGCTGCTGGGCAAGGCCTGACCATGGGGCACGTGGCAGCCATCGGGGAACGGGTACGGGTGGCCGGGCTGTCTCTGGCCGGGGTGAGAGTCCTGGTCGCCGAGGAGCCCGATGCGGTCCGACGGGCCTGGCGGAGCCTGTCCGGCGAAGTCACGCTGGTGATCGTCACCCCGGCCGCAGCTGAGATGCTCGGCCGAGCAGCCTTGGAGAGCACGCGGCCGCTGACCGCGGTGATGCCGGCATGACGACTCCCGCCGCTGGACAGACAGACGCCCTCGCGACGGTACGCGCCGAGTTGCTGCGCTCGGCGCGGGCCGACGCCGAAACGCTGCTCGCCCAGGCTGCGCGCGACGACGAGGCGGTGCTCGACCGCGCGAGGGCCGAGGCCGAGGAGATCGTGGAACAGGCCCGCCGCGAGGGTGCGGCCGAGGGTGCGGCCGTCGGAGCCGCCGAACTGCTGCGGGCCCACCGGAGCGCCAGGTCCCGCGAACTGGCCGTCCGCCGGGAGGCGTACGAGGAGCTGCGCCGCCAGGTGACAGAACGCGTCCGGGCCCTGCGGCACACAACGGACTACCCCGGTCTACGCGACCGGCTGGAGCGGCGGGCCCGGAAGGTTCTCGGCCCTGACGCCACCGTCACCGAACAGCCCGGCGGCGGGGTGGTCGCCCACGCGGCCGGGCGGCGGGCCGACTTCACCCTTGACGTACTCGCCGCCCGCGCGCTCGACCGACTGGGTGCACACACGGAAGCTCTGTGGACGCCGTGACCGGCTCGCCCCGAGCCGATGCTCGGATCCTGCGGGTGGCGGGGCCGCTGGTCGAGCTGGAGTACACCGGCGACACCGCCATGAACGACCTGGTCTCCCTCGGAGAGGCCGGGCTGCCCGGCGAGGTGGTAGCGATCACCGATGACGTCGTGACGGCCCAGGCGTACGAGTACACCGGCGGACTGGCCCCTGGCCACCGCGCCCGCCCCCAGGGCGGCCCGCTGTCGGCACGCCTGGGCCCCGGTCTGCTCGGCGGGATCTTCGATGGCCTGCTCCGCCCCCTGTCAGGCAGCGAGGACTGGCTGCTGCCCGGAAGCGGCGGGAGCGGAACCGCGGGGCGTACCTGGTCCTTCTCCCCTTCCGTGGCAGCCGGTGATCAGGTGACGGAGGGACAGGTACTCGGCGAGGTGCGGGAGGCGGGTCCTGTGCGGACGCGGATCCTGGTACCGCCCGGCTGCGCCGGTCCGGTGCAGGAGATCGTCCGGGAAGGGGGCTACCCACAGGATTCGGTGCTGGCCGTCGTCGGCGGCGCCCAGGTACGGATGACCACCGACTGGCCGATCCGTCGGCCACGCCCTGTGCGCGAACGCCTCGACGCCCACCAGACGCTCAACACCGGCCAGCGCGTGATCGACCTGCTCTTCCCCGTGGCCCGTGGCAGTACGGTCGCCGTCCCCGGCGGTTTCGGAACCGGCAAGACCATGCTGCTCCAGCAGATCGCCAAGTGGTGCGACGCAGACGTCATTGTCTATGTCGGCTGCGGCGAGCGCGGCAACGAGATGGCCGATGTCATCGTCGAACTCTCCGAGCTCGTGGACCCCCGCACCGGGGGCCGGCTGGCCGAGCGCACGGTGGTCGTCGCCAACACCTCCAACATGCCGATGATGGCCCGCGAGGCCAGCATCTACACCGGTGCCACGGTCGCCGAGTACTTCCGGGACATGGGGCGAGACGTCGTGGTCATTGCCGACTCCACGTCGCGATGGGCCGAAGCGCTGCGCGAATTCGCCTCCCGCACCGGCGCTCTGCCGGCCGAGGAGGGCTACCCAGCGGGCCTCGCCTCGGCGATCGCCGCCTTCTACGAGCGGGCCGGTGCGGTGACCACCCTCGGCGGGGACCTGGGCTCGGTCACCGTGATCGGCGCGGTGTCCCCGCCCGGGGCGGACATGGCCGAGCCGGTGACCGCCCACACCGAGCGGTTCGTGCGCTGCCTGTGGACGCTGGACCGCGAGCTCGCCTACGCCCGCCGCTACCCGGCGATCTCCTGGGCGGGCTCCTTCTCCCGCGACGCCGACGTGCTCGCAGCCGGGCACGCGGAGGCCGGCGACCCGGCCTGGCAAGGCAGGCGGGCCGCGATCAGCGCCCTGCTGGCGGAGGCCGACCGGCTCACCGATCTCGTCGACCTCATCGGTATCACCGCGCTCCCCGACCAGGAGCGCATCAGTGTGCTCGGCGGCCAACTGGTACGCGAAGCGGTGCTCCAGCAGAGCGCCCTTTCCGACCAGGACGCCTACTGCGGCCCGGAGAAGGCATCGGCTCTGGCCGAAGCGGTCCTCACGGTCGTCGCGCGGTGCCGGGAACTGGCCGAGGCCGATGTGCCGGCAGGCTCCATCGAGGAGGCGGACTTCGGCCCCCTGCTGCGCGCCCGCGAGGAAGTCGACCCGCACGACTCGGCGGGCGTGGCTCTGCGGCGGGACGCCGTGCTCGCCGTACTGCAGGAGCTGACGTGACCACCTGGGGCGAAGTCGAGTACACGGCCGTCCGTGAGCTGCGCGGCCCGCTCGCCGTCGTCGAAGAGGTGAGCGGGGTCGGCTGGGACGAGTTCGTCCGGATCACTCTGGAGTCCGGCGAGCAGCGGCACGGCCTCGTACTGGAAGTGGACCGCGAAGTCGCTGTGGTGCAGGTCCTGGAGGACACCGCCGGCATCGATCCCTCACGCGTGCGAATGGCCTTCGCCGGAGAGCCGCTGTGCATCCCGGTCGGCCCCGGCTGGCTGGGCCGGGTCTGCAACGGCCGCGGCGAGCCGGCCGACGGCGGGCCACCGGTCTTCGGTCCCACCACTGCGGCCGTCGGCGGCACTCCGATCAACCCGGTGCGGCGGGAGCCGCCCGGAGAGCCGGTGCTTACCGGTGTCGCCGCTGTCGACGGTCTCACCACCCTGGTGCGCGGGCAGAAGCTGCCGGTCTTCTCCGTCGCAGGTCTGCCCCATCTGGAGCTGTCCGTCCAGATCGCCGCCCAGTCCACCACCGGTGGAGAGCCGTTCTGCGTGGTCTTCGCCGGTATGGGGCTCACCCACGCCGACGCCTCCTTCGTCCGGAACGCCCTTGAGGAGCGTTCCGCCGCCCACGAGCTGGTGCTGCTGCTCAACATGGCCGACGACCCTGTCATCGAACGGATCCTCACCCCGCGCCTGGCGCTCACCATCGCCGAGAACCTCGCATTCGACGGTGGCAGGCACGTCCTCGTGGTGATGACCGACATGACCAGCTATGCCGAGGCGTTGCGCGAGGTGTCCGCGGCGCGCGGCGAGATCCCGGCCCGTCGTGCCTACCCCGGCTACCTCTACAGCGACCTCGCCTCCCTGTACGAGCGCTGCGGGCGGATCCGGGGCCGGCCCGGCTCCGTCACTGTCCTGCCGGTGCTCACCATGCCCGCGGGCGACATCACCCACCCGGTTCCCGATCTGACCGGGTACATCACCGAAGGCCAGATCGTGCTCTCCCGCGAGACCCACGCGCAGGGTGTCTACCCGCCTGTGGACGCGCTCTCCTCGCTCTCCCGTCTGATGCGCAAGGGCGCGGGCCCGGGCCGCACTCGCGACGACCATCTCGATGTCGCGGCGCAGCTGCTGGCCGCCCTCGCCCGCGCCCGCCAGGTCCGCGAACTCACCGACCTGGTCGGGCAGGCGGCCCTGAGTCCGACCGACCGCCGGTACCTGGAGTTCGACCGCGCCTTCCTGCACCGCTTCGTAGACCAGCGACCCGACGAACTGCGCACCCTCGACCAGACCCTGGACCGCGCCTGGCAGGTGCTTCTCACCCTCCCCCGCAGTCAGCTCGCCATGCTGCCGACCGCCCTCCTCGATGCGCACGGATCGGGACCATGAGCACCTTTCGAGCTCCGCCCGGGCGTGCCGGACGCCTCCGTCTGCGACACGGCCTGGACATCGCCGAGCGCGGCGCGGACCTCCTCGAACAGAAGCTCCGCATCCTGCATGCCGAGCACCAGCGTCTGCAACGGGCCGAGGAGGCAGCCGCACGTGCGTGGCACGAGCGGCTGCGGGAGGCCGAAGCCTGGCTGCTGCGCGGGCTCCTGCTGAGCGGTGAGGGGGCCCTGGAGGGGGCAGCAGAGGCACTGGACCCCACCGATGTCGAGGCCCACTGGACCAGTTTCATGGGCGTCCGGTACCCGACGAACGTCTCCTGTATCGTGCCCGACCGCTCACCCGCCGCAGCCGCGCCGGCCAACACCGCCCTGGTACACGCTGAGGCCGCATACCGGGAAGCAGTCCGGGCGGCCGCCGAGCACGCCACAGCCGCGGCCGCCATGCGCATCATCGGCGCGGAAGTGCTGAGCACTCGTCAGCGGGTCCGCGCCTTGCAACGCCACTGGATCCCAAACCTGCGCGAGGCACTCACCCACACCGAGCTCGCCCTGGAACAGAGCGAACACGAAGACGCCGTACGACGACGCTGGGCCTCCAGCGCGCTGCGGGAAGAACGACCGAGCTCGCAATGACACACCATCCGTCCCCGGCACGGGAGGCCACGTGCAGCCCTGCCCTCGGACGGGCCCCGCAGGGCGTGCTCACGGGAACGGCCCACAGGGCGTGCCGGACGGACCTGTCCGGCACGCCCTGTGGGCCAGTAGGCCCAAGCCCGGGACAGCTCACACGGCGCAGTATGGAGGTCGGGGCAATTCGAGAAGGATCCGTTGTCGTGCCGTATCCGGGAGTCGGTCCTGCTCCGCCGACGTGGAAGCCCGGCGTGTCGACGGCGGTCGACGGTGGCCTCATCCCCGGCAGCCTGGACCATTCAGCGGAAGGAAGTCTTGGCCATGACCCGGCACACCAGCACCGAGAAGCCACGCAGCAAGCAGTGGAGCGTGCGTCTGGACCTCTTCGAGGAAGGTGACCTCACCAAGGTTCACGCCGTCCTCGACACCGGCGACACCACCCTTCGGAGTCACGCCGCCGCCCAGCGCAACCCTCACGACACCCCCGTTCCCGAGATCGGCGACGAGTACGCCGTCGGCCGGGCCCTGATCGACCTCGGCAACCAGCTGCTCCGCGCCGGAGAAACCGACTCCGCGTCGGGTGACCTGGCCGCGCCCGGTTGAACGGGCGTCGAGAGCAGCCGTCCCGGCTGGTGGGCAGGAAGAGATTTGCCATGGCCGAGCGGTCCCTACCCCTGGAAGAGCCGCTTCCGCAGGGCTCGGCCGGAGTTGTGGCGCCGCCACTGCACAACAGTCGGCCGTGGCGCTTCCGTCCAATGTCCGACGCGCTCCGGATGCACCTGTACGTGGCCCCGATGCGTGCCGTGCCGCACTCCCCTGCGGTCTGCGCAGTTCGCGCACGCTGACCTCCATCGAGGTGCAGGGGCGGCTATTGCAGTCCGACCGCAACAAGCTGCGTCGGCGCGGCGGCCGACGCTGGACCGGTGAGCCGGCGCGCCGATTCACACACCGCCTCGTTCGGCTTTCAGGTTCGATCGACGGTGAGGTCGAGGAAGTGGGCCGAGCAGGAGATGCACGGGTCGTGATTGCGGATCGCCCGTTCGCACAGGGTGGTCAGCTCCGCGTCGGTGGGGTCGCCGTCTCCCAGGCGTTCCTGCACGATGCGGCGGAGGTCCTCCTCGACCGCGCCGAGGTTCTGCGCGGTCGGCGGGACCAGGCCGGCGTCGGTGACGGTCCCTTCGGAGTCGAGGGTGTAGCGGTGGTACAGGAGACCGCGCGGCGCCTCGGTCGCCCCATGCCCGGTACCGGCTCGTGAGGGCACGTCGGCATAGGGGCGCGGCGGGGGTTCGTAGGCGTCGATGATCCGCAGTGCCTCGTCGGCCGCGTACAGCACCTCAACCGCCCGGACGATGATGCTACGGAAGGGGTTTCGACAGACCGTGCCCTGCCGGGGGTCGCCGAGTCCGGCGTCGTGGGCGGCCTGGAGGGCGATCGGGGACAGCCAGCGGCCGCTGATGGCGTACCGGGCGAGCGAGCCGGTGAGATGGCGGCGGTCGTCCAGCAGGGAGTGGAGGGCGGTGGAGTGGGGTACCTGGCTCTCGGTGACGTGGACGCCGAAATCGTGGACCCCGAAGGCACGCGTGGGCAGCGCGCGGTCGGACTCGGGGGGAAGGCCGGCGGTGTGCGGCGCGGCCATGACGGTCGGGGTGCCGGACTCGATGGCATAGGTGCCGGGCTCGGACAGGGCGAACAGGTCGTTGTCGCAGCCGGCATCGGGGAACTCGAAGCCGGCCACCCAACGCACGGTCTCGGCCGCGTCGTCGCGAGCCCGGCGCAACCGCTCGGCCAACGGGCGCAGCTCGTTCGTGGTCGGGATGCGGTGGAAGCCACCGAGTCGCACATTGACCGGGTGGATCGCCCGGCCACCCAGCAGTTCCAGGATCGCGTTGCCGGCCTGCTTGAGCCGAAGGCCGCGTTCGACGTCGGCACGTCGGGTGCGGGCCATGTCGATGAAGCTGTCGCAGCCGAGGAAGTCGGGCGCGTGGAGGAGGTGGATGTGCAGCGTCTGGCTCTCGATCCACTCACCGCAGTAGAGCAGTCTCCGTAACGCGGCCAACTGTCCTTCCACGACGACTCCGCAGGCGTCCTCGATCGCTCGGCAGGCGCTCAGCTGGTACGCGACCGGGCAGATCCCGCACACCCGGGAGGTGATGTCGGGCGGCTCGGTGTAGGAGCGTCCGCGCAGGAATGCCTCGAAGAAGCGTGGCGGTTCGTAGATCGCCAGTCGGGCCTCGGCGACCTCGGCGCCGTCCATGCGCAAGTACAGTGCGCCCTCGCCCTCGACGCGGGCGAGCGATCCGATGTGCAACACCCTTGAGCCGCGGTGGGTCATCCTTCCAGTTCCTTCCGGGAGGCCGCGTCGAACTCGGGAGCGGCGGTATTGAAGGTGCGCAGCACCCGCACCACGTCGAGGGTGTCCATGCCGTCGCGGCGCAGGAGGGGGATGAACGAGGGGAAGTTGGTCGAGTTGGACGGGCCGAAGCAGCCGTAACAGCCTCGTCCGTACGCGGGGCAGATCGCACCGCATCCGGCATGGGTGACCGGACCCAGGCAGGGCGTGCCGTGGGCTACTGTCACGCAGACCGTGCCGCGCTGCTTGCACTCGAAGCAGACGCTGTGCGCGGGTACGTCGGGTTTGCGTTCGGCCAGGTAGGCGGTGATGACCTCCACCAGTTGGCCTCGGTCGATGGGGCAGCCGCGCAGCTCGAAGTCCACCGGGACATGGGCGCTGATGGGTGTGGAGGTGGCGAGGGTCTCGATGTAGTCCGGCCTGGCGTAGACGGCGGTCTGGAAGTCGGCGACGTCCGCGTAGTTGCGCAGCGCCTGGACGCCGCCTGCGGTCGCGCACGCCCCGATGGTCACCAACCGCTTGGAGACAGCCCGGATGTGCTGGATCCGGTCGACGTCCTGCTGGGTGGTCACCGATCCCTCGACCAGCGACAGGTCGTACGGGCCCGGCGCGTCGGCGCTGGAAGCCTCCAGGAAGTGTGAGATCTCCACCCTCTCGGCGATGCCGAGGAGTTCGTCCTCGCAGTCCAGCAAAGTGAGCTGGCATCCGTCGCAGGAGGCGAACTTCCAGACGGCGAGTTTCGGGCGGTCGCTCGCGGCCATGTCACAACTCCCGGACCATCAGAAGGGGTTGGGCCTTGGTCCAGCTGACGACGGGGCCGTCGCGGCAGAGCAGGAGAGGGCCGAGCTGGCAGTGCCCGCAGTGGCCGGTGGCACAGTGCATATTGCGTTCCAGCGAGACCCGGATCCGCTCCGGATCGACGCCGCGGTGCACCAGTTCGCCGGCGGTGGCGCGCATCATCGGCTCGGGGCCGCAGATGAACGCCGACGTTGTCCCGGGGCCGAAGGCGGCCCGGTCGAGCAGGGTCGTGACGACGCCGACCTCGCCCTGCCACAGCGGGTCCGCGCGGTCCACGGTGGTCAGGATCCGGGCAGCCGACTGCCAGCCGCGAACGTCCTCGGCGTAGAGCAGCTCGTGGGGCGTGCGCGCTCCGATGAGAACGTTCAGCCGTCCGTAACGCTCGGGGGCGGCGAGCACGTCGCGTACGAGCGGGCGCAGCGGCGCCAGACCGATACCGCCGGCCACGACGAGCAGGTCGTTCCCCACCGCGGCGGGGAGTTCCCAGCCGGTGCCGAACGGACCGCGCACTCCGACCGTGTCACCACGCCGCAGCCCATGCAGCGCGCCGGAGACCGCTCCGACCGTGCGGACGGTGTGCGTCAGCCGGTGCCCGTCGATCCCGGAGACCGACAACGGGATATCGCCGACGCCGAAGGCGTACACCATCGCAAACTGCCCAGGAGCGAAGGGCTGCAGGGCCGAGCGGACCGGTTCCAGGACGATCGTGGCGGTGTCGGACGTCTCGCCCTCGCGTTCCACCACCCGGTACGGAATGGGGACAGTTCCAGGCCGAGCAGTCAATGGTGCGGCAGCCGTCATCACGACTCACCGGCGTCGGGGGGCCCGTACAGGTCGAGCAGGCGGATGCGGGTGGCCCTCAGCCGCCGTGCGATCACCTGCGCAACGCAGTTGGTCAACGCCAAGCCGAACGACGGATCCTTCTCACACGCGGCTCGGACCCGCTCCGCGTCGAACTCCGACGCCGACACGGTGCTGCGGGCCTGCGCGCCGAGGTGCCAGCGATACGGCTCGAACAACCAGGACCAGCCCACCAGATCGCCTTCACCAAGGGTCTCCACGACTGCCTCGCGCCGGCCCGGGACGTGGACGTCGAGCGCAATGAGCCCGGAACGGATGATCCAGAACCGGTCGGCGACGCCGTCCTCCTCGAAGATGCGGGTGCCACCGGGGAAGGAGACATCGTGGGCGAACGTGAACAGCCGCTCGCGGTGGCCGGGCGACAGGGCCCCGAGAAACCCGTGGCGAACAACGGTCATTGTGGGCCCTCCCCCGGCTCCTGTCGGGCGGCCTCCCGTTCCAGGTTCAGCGCATGGGCCTCCTCTGTGATGTCGATACCGACCGGGCACCACACGATGCAGCGCCCGCAGCCGACACACCCGGAGCTGTCGAACTGGTCGTACCAGGTGCCGAGTTTGTGGGTGGCCCACTGCCGGTAGCGACTACGCGAGGAGTTACGGACCGGGCCCGCCTGCAGGTGGGAGAAATCCAGATCGAAGCAGGACTCCCAGCGCCGCCACCGCTCGGCGTGGTCTCCGGTGAGGTCCGTGACGTCCTCGGTGGTGGTGCAGAAGCAGGTCGGGCAGACCATGGTGCAGTTTCCGCAGGTCAGGCAGCGGGCCGCGACGTCGTCCCAGCGCTCGGCCGTGAGGGTCTCGCGCATCAGCATCTGCAGGTCCACCAGCGGCATGCTGCGGCCCATGCGATCGGCCGCGTCGGCGACACGCTCACTGGCCGCGGTCCGAGTTGCTGCGTCGGCAGGACGGCGTGGCAGCTCGGCAAGTACCGACTGCCCCTCTTCACTCCCGGTGCGCACCAGGAAGCGGTGGCCGTCGGAATCGAGCACCTCGGTCAGCGCCAGGTCGTAGCCGGGTCCCACGGCCGGCCCGGTGCCCATGGACACGCAGAAGCAGGTGGCACCCGGCTCGGTACACTCCGCCGCCACCAAGAAGGCCCGCTCACGACGCCCACGGTACGCCGGGTCGCTGTACATCCCGCCGGTCAGCACCCGGTCCTGGATCGCGATGGCCCGCAGGTCACAGGGGCGCACGCCGAGGAACGCGTACGACGGCGGTGATGTCCGGTCCTCGGTCACCACCAGCTCGCCGTCGGCACCGCGATCGGCGGTCCACTGCCGCTCGCGCGGCGGGTGCAGGAACGTCTTCCAGGACTGAGGGCCCGCACTGTGCGCGAACACGGCGCCGTCCTCGCGGGCACGCAGCCGGTAGACGCCTGCCTCCAACTCGACTCCCCAGCCGTAGGGGAGTTCCGCGCCGCCGGAGATCTCGGACAGGACGATCGCCCCGTCCCGTACGGTCGGTCCCACGACCGTACGGCCACGCCTCGCCAGGACCGTGATCAGCGCGTCCAGGCCGCCCTTGTCGATCACCGCGGCCGTGCCGCCGTCGTCCGCCATCGCCAACCTTCCGAACGCCGCCGATGATGCCTTCCCGGCCAGTATGCGCACGGACCTGCCGCCCGGCATCGGCCGACCGGCCCCTGCGTGGTCCAGGTGGCTGCGTCCGTCACCCCGTACGGACCCCGCGCGGACCCGGTACAACTGGCAAGCCTGTCCGGTGGGAAGGGGTAGGTGCGTGCACCTCACTACGCGGATCGCCGTCATCGGCGTCGGGAACGAGTTCCGCCACGACGACGGTGTGGGTTGGGCCGTCGTGGCCCAACTGGCAGAACGAGCCAAGGAACGGCCACTGCCGAGCGGGACCGCTCTTCTGGTGTGCGACGGCGACCCCGCCCGACTGATCGCCCTGTGGGAAGGCGCCGACCTCGCCATCCTGGTGGACGCCGCACACGCACACCCCGGGCATCCCGGTCGGCTACATCGCCTGAAACTGGACAATGGGCAGCTGTCGCAGACGGGCAGTGCGACGAGTTCCCACGGGCTCGGGCTCGGCGACGCCGTCGAACTCGCCCGCGAACTGGACCGCCTACCCGGACAACTGGTCGTCTACGCCGTCGAGGGAGCCAACAGCAGCCTGGGCATCGGCCTGTCAGCACCCGTGGCAGCCATCGTGGAACCGCTCGCCAAGCGGATCGCGGAAGAAATCGCGCTGCACGTGGGTTCTGCCGGCAGCCGATAGGCGCGCACTTGCGCCACTGCGGACGCCGAAGCCCACCTGTGCAGGACCAATGCCGGACTGAAGGACTCCGCCATGTGCCGATGCTCAGTGAGGCGGCCTCATACAGCGTCTGGGAATTGCGACCGGGAAGAGTGGTGGGGTGTCTCGGCGCACGATTCGCCGGGCGAGATCGGGGTCAGCAAGCGGGAACTGCGCATTACCGGGGAGTGCAAAGAGCGTGAGCGCGAAGGCGTCTTGCGGCGCGGCACCCGGCGGACCGGACACTTCGAATACCGGGCGCTGCTGCCCGCCGAAGTCAAGGCCGAAGAGATCACGGCCACCCTGGCCGACGGGGTGCTTAACGTGACCGTTCCCAAGGCCGAGGCAGTCAAGCCGCGACACATCGAGATCACTGAAAGTTGACGTGCAGCCGCGCCTGGCTCCCGTACGTCGGGCGGAGAATCTTTGATCGCCGTCCGCCCCACTTCGGCAGGTCGGCCGGAATCCTGTCGGCCTGAGATTCACAGCCATGACTTGTATCTACGGAGGCATGGCTCGGTCATGCGTGCCTTCTGCAGTGCGTGCACCCCTGCGGGCCCACTGCACCAGGCCGTACCTTCCCTCCGGCGCCGCCCCGAGTCGGAGGTCGGCCTCACTACCCGACCGAGAGCGTGAACAGGCGAACCTCTGCGCCGGTTGGCGGCCGCAGCGGGCGTGGACTCGACCCTGCTGATAGTCCTCGGTAGGTGGACGCCATACCGGGAAAGGGGTAGCCACGATGGCAGACGGACCGATGCACCCAGAACATGTCCTGAGTGCGTCCGTGGATCTGAGCGGCACCGGGTACTACGTCCACTGGGGCGTACTGCAGATCTCGGCGGCAAACCTTGTGGTCATCGCCCTGATGCTGATCGTTTTCGCGCTGGCGCTGCTGCTGCCCTTCCCCCGCGGTCGGCAGCGGCGATGAGCGGCGCCGCAGGGCGGACCGGCGGCCCGGATGACAACTCGGCAGGAGGGTGGACCGGCGCTGTGCAGCGGCGCGCCCTGCGCGCGTTGCCCCCGGACAAGCTGCTGCCCACCACCCAGCCGGAGTACGTGGCCTCCTGGATCTACGTGTTCGGTGTCCTCACCCTGTCCAGTCTGGTGGTGGTCATCACCACCGGATGCGTCCTGGCGCTCTTTGGCCCCGCGTGGTGGCACGTATCAGGCGTCGGCAGGTACATCAACAGCCTGCACCTGTGGAGCGTGGAACTGTTCATGTTCGTCATGGTCGTCCACCTGTGGGGAAAGTTCTTCATGGCCGCCTGGCGCGGACGGCGGGCACTGACCTGGATCACCGGGGCCGTCGTCTTCATCGCTTCGATCGGCGCCGCCTTCACCGGCTACCTGGTACAACAGAACTTCGACTCCCAGTGGATCGCGGGCCAGGCCAAAGACGGCCTTAACTCGGTGGGCATCGGCGCCTGGTTCAACGTGCTGGACTTCGGTCAGATGTTCATGTGGCACATCGTGCTGCTGCCCATGGCGGTGGCCGTCCTCGCGGTGTGGCACATGCTGCTGGTGCGGCTGCGTGGCGTGGTGCCGCCCATCGGGACCACCACGCCCGAGCCCGTCCCCGACAGATCACGGGAGCCCGCATGAGGGCACGAAAGGCCCACCGCAAACCGGTGCCCGACCCCGGCGCCTTCCCTCAGCGGCCGTACGACCTGGTCAAGGAGCTCACCATCGCGCTGGTGGCGACCACACTGCTGACGGTCGGGCTCGCGGCGGTCTTCTCCTCACCCGACGAGAAACCGATCACCCTGGCCCGCTGGGCGAGGGCCGCCCCCAACGACTTCACCGCCACCGCCGTCGCCGAACTGGGCGGCACCAGCGGCACCGCGCAGTACGGCCCCCCGTACACCACCACCCCGGGTGCCGGGCAGAAGATCGGGCCGGTGAACCTCCAACGCGCCGCCGGGGTGACCACACCGATCGACACCGCACGCGACTTCGTGCTCCGCCCGCTCACCGCCGCACCAGAACCTGCTGCCGTATCCTCCGGGCTGGCCGCTTGGCGCACCGCCCCCGCCCGCCGTCAACAGCAATGGGCCGCCGCCTACATCAACGCGCTCGGCAAGGCCCCCGGAGGCGCCCCGGCCCTGGTCCCGCCCGGCGACTACGGCCCCGTTCCCGTCCTGACCTCCCGCCTGCTGGAGCTCGCAAAGACGGGGGCACTCGACGGCCAACTACTGGCTGTCGGAAACTTCTACGAGACGGACTACACCAAACCGCTGCTCTTCCTGAGCGACGGCTCGTACCTCGAAGACCAGGCCCGCGCCCAACACCTGGCCGGTGACCAGTGGGGGATGATGAACGAGACCGGCAACTATCCCGGTCAGCCCTGGTTGTGGCTGTACACGTTCTGGTACCAGATCGAACCGTTCAGCAGCTCAGGTAACGCCGACGCCCTGGTCTGGGGCCTGATGGCTCTGCTCACCCTCGCGTTCGTCCTGGTGCCGTTCATTCCAGGCGTCCGGTCGATCCCGCGATGGACTGGGATCTATCGCCTCGTCTGGCGCGACTACTACCGCTCACGCCGGACGACACGGCAGCACTGACGGTACGGGCACCCGTATCACCTCGGACTCGCCGATCACGATGTACTCGACGGCGGCCTGCTTACCCGGGACTTGCGAGGGCCTTGCCGTGCAAGGCGGCATCCAGGTTCGCGCGGTCCGGGCCGAGCGGACCTTGGGCAGGTCCGCAGTCACCTGGACGGGACTGATGTCGGGCGGGGCCGGGATGTTGCCCCTCCCGGTGCTCACCGGGTTCAGGGTCTGCCGGAACGCGTCGGCGTAGCTCGCCTCGTCCGGCGGTGGTGCGCCGCTGCTTCAAGCCCTCCCGGGAGGCGAATCGCGGAGCTCACCAGCCCGCTCGCACCCGGCGACCGCATGCGCTGCGGCGCCGCTCGGGGGATGGGCGGCGGTACGGCGGCCTCACGCTGCGATCGATCTTCAGGCCGCGGGCATGAGCCCCTGGGGCCGTTCGGCCCAGCACCGGAAGCCATGCTCCCGATTTCCCTCGAAGGCGTTCCTCACCCACGCTGAAATTGAGGGAACCAGCCAAAGGAAGTGATCGGCATGATGTGGTACGACGGCGGCTGGGGCTGGGGCGGCTGGTTCGTCATGGCCGTGGTCATGGTGCTTTTCTTCGCATTGCTGATCGCTGGCATCGTTGCCCTTGTCCACTACCTGACCAGCGCCCACCGTGGCCACCAGCCTGGCTCGCCTCCTCCCTCCGGCGAGCATGGGTGGGGAGGCAGGCGGGCAGAGGACCTGCTCGCCGAGCGGTTCGCCCGCGGGGAAATCGACGAAGACGAATACAAACATCGCCTCGCGCTGCTGCGGGAACAGCGATGATCACGGACCGCCAACGCCGGATGTGGCTGGTCTTGGGCGGTGCCACCGCGGCGCTGCTGCTGGGCATTGCCACGACGGCGCTGTTGGCCACGACCGGCGCCTTCCGCAGTCCACACCCCGCCATCTGGCGGGCGCCGAGCGCCGCGCGGTGCACAGCGCCCCCGCTGCCCGGTCAGGTGGTGCAGGTGACCTTGGCCGATATGGGCCACCCCAGCGGTCCAGGCCCCGGCTGGAGCGGAATGCGCATGATGCGTCTGATCGCTCACCCCACCACCGTCACGGCCGGAACAGTGTCGCTGCGCGCGGTCAACGCCGGATACCTCACGCACGAGGTGATGGTGCTGCCGCTGTCCACGGCCCAGGCCCCAGGACAGCGGCCTACCGGTCCGGACAGGCGCATCGATGAGACAGGCAGCCTCGGCGAGGCGTCACGCAGCTGCGGCGCGGGCGCGGGAGACGGCATCGCCCCGGAATCGACCGGATGGATCACGCTGACGCTGCGGCCCGGCCGCTACGAACTGGTCTGCAACATCCCCGGCCACTACCTGGCCGGTATGTACACCGAACTCGACGTCACCGGCCGCTAGCTAGCTAGCGCCAGCCGGCTCAGGTGCGCCGGTAGCGGGCAGGCCGGGACGAGCGGCGACCGCCGGAGCCCACCGGGTCCACGCAGCGAAGCTCGTTCGGCGCTGTCGCTTGACTTCGGGCATGGTCTCCTCCATATCGTCGTCCCATGTCGGACGGGAAAGGCTCGGGCGAGCCCGGAAAGCTGCCGCGCTCGCTGTACGAGCGGGAGCTGTACCGGCTTCAGACCGAGCTCGTGAAGCTCCAGGAGTGGGTGCGGGCCGAAGGCGCTCGGCTCGTCGTGGTGTTCGAGGGACGTGACGCGGCGGGCAAGGGCAGCACGATCAAGCGCGTCACCGAACCCCTCAATCCCCGGTTGGCGCGTATCGTCGCTCTGCCGCGGCCCACCGAGCGCGAGCGCGGCCAGTGGTATTTCCAGCGCTATGTCGAGCATCTTCCAGCCGCGGGGGGAAGTGGTCCTGCTCGACCGGAGCTGGTACAACCGCGCCGGCGTCGAGCGCGTCATGGGTTTTTGCACCATGGAGGAACACCAGCGGTTCCTTCGCCAGTGCCCGATCTTCGAGCGGATGCTGGTGGAGGACGGCATTCTGTTGCGCAAATCCTGGTTCTCGGTGAGTGACGCGGTGCAGGAGGAGCGGTTCCGACGCCGACTGCAGGATCCCACCCGCCGGTGGAAACTCTCGCCGATGGACCTGGAATCGATCACCCGCTGGGAGGCCTATTCGCGAGCGAAGGACGAGATGTTCGTCCATACCGACATCTCGGAGGCTCCGTGGTACGTCGTCGAGAGCGACGACAAGCGCCGGGCCCGGCTCAACATGATCGCCCATCTGCTGTCGACCGTTCCGTACGAGGCAGTCGCTCCGCCGGTGATCGAACTGCCTCGGCGGCCTCCGGCCACCGGGTACCAACGGCCGCCGAGGCCCCGACCACGCGTCGCAACTCAGGAAGTGAGGCGAGGGGTCTCACACCACAAGGCCCCCAGAGGTACGACGGCCACCGGACAATCGGCGTGGTGGAGCAGGGTATGAGCGACTCGGCCGAGCTGGAGTCCGAGGTGGCCGCGGCGGCGATGCGCTCCGACGACGATCAGGTCCGCGGCGGCCGAGCGCTGGACCAGCACTTTTGCAGCCGTTTCCTCGACCGCCGCTGAGTGCAGCCGGACCGTCGGGTGATCACGTACGAACTCGGCCACCGCTTCGTCGATCAGGGTCGCCGCACGTTCCTTGTGGTACAGGTACTCACCGGCAGTACGCCGGGGGTCGGCACGGTTGTGCGCTGGACAGCGCCAAGCATGTACGGCATCCAGGACGCAGCCCCTTGCCCCGGCCTCACGGAAGGCGAACCGGACCGCCGCCGATCCTCCCTCCGATTCCCCGACACCCACGAGGATCCGCCCATGCGTGCCTTCGATACCGGCCTTGTCACCGCGCACGACGATGACGGGACAAGGGGCCCGCGCGGCCACGGCCAGGCTGACCGAGCCGAGCAGAAGTCCGGTGAGCCCGCCAAGGCCTCGCTCCCCGGTGATCAGCGCCTCGGCGTTGTGCCCCTCGTGCAAAAGGGCAATCACCGCGTCCTCGGGCGTCACCTCGACCGAGACGTCGACGTCCGGATGACGGCGGCGGGCACGCTCAGCGGCGGTTTCGACGATGCTGTCGGCGAGCGCCTGCTCCGAAGGACGGCCGAGGCTGAGCGCCAGCGCGGCGCCCTCGTACTGCTCCCACCTGGACGCGTACACCAGCCGCAGCGGCAGCCCATGAAGGGCCGCCTCGTCGACGGCCCAGTCGACCGCCCGCAGGCTGGTCTCCGATCCGTCCACACCCGAGACCAGGGGCAGCTTCATCATTCCCACCGCCTTCCACTCGACCGGGTAAGAAGTACCTGCCCTCACAGTTGCACTGGAGTGGGCCGTTCGTGAGGACCGGTTCGGCCCGGATACGAAACGTTCGGCCCCCCTTCGTGGTCCGGCTGGTCCGCACGCACGACGTGCTCTTTGACAGCGGCAGAAGAGACTCGGCGGTGCTGGTTGCCGCCCCGGCGTCTGGCTGGCCCACGAGACGCAGGAGGCCGATAGTGGAGGGAGGAGTGCAGGGCAGTGCGGCGCGAGCGCGCGGGGCCGGGCGGCAGTCCCGGAAGGGATGACGCGACGGGGAGGAGGTGCCGTCGATGTCGAATGCCACGAGCACCGACCTCTACGAGGTCACGATGGCTCAGTCGTATCTGAGCGAAGGAATGACAGGCTCGGCCACGTTCAGTCTGTTCGTGCGCAAACTGCCGCCGGACCGAGGCTTCCTTGTCTGTGCCGGGCTGGATTCGGTCCTCGATTTCCTCTCCGCCTATCGTGTAGACGCAGATGACGTGGACGTCTTCGCTTCCGTGCTGGGACGGCGGCCCGAGGATCTGGCACCGCTGCTCGGCCTGGAATTCAGCGGCGAAGTCCGGGCAGTACCCGAAGGGCACGTCGTGCTGGCCGGAGAACCGCTACTGGAAATCACTGCACCCCTCCCGCAGGCCCAGCTCGTCGAGACCTACGTACTCAACCAGCTCAACCATCAGACCTCCGTCGCCTCCAAATGTGCCCGGTGTGTCCTGGCCGCCGACGGACACCCGGTCGTGGACTTCTCCCTGCGCCGCACTCACGGCATCGAAGCCGGACACCAGGCCGCCCGGCTGGGTGCCATGGTCGGCTTCGCCGGAACCAGCAATGTGGCGGCGGCTCACTCGGAGGGCCTGACCGCGGTCGGCACGATGGCCCACTCGTACATCGAGGCGTTCGGTGCCGAGGAGGACGCGTTCCGGGCCTTCGCCCGGTCCCATCCGGGCCCGGTGACACTTCTCGTGGACACCTACGACACCGTGACAGGCGTGGCGACGGCGGCGCGCGTGCTGCGCGATCTGAGGCTCGGCCCGGGCTGCGCCATCCGGCTGGACAGCGGTGACCTCGGAGCCCTGGCCGTACAGGCGCGGACCATCCTCGATGCTGCCGGCCTCCAGAAGACACGGATTGTGGCGAGCGGTGGTCTCGACGAGTTCGCCGTGGACCGTCTGGTCCGCTCCGAAGCGCCCATCGATACGTACGCGGTCGGCACCCGGATCGGCGTCTGTGCAGATGCCCCCTATCTGGATTCCGCATACAAGCTGGTCGAGTACGCCGGGCGGCCGGTGATGAAACTGTCATCGGCCAAGGTGACGGCGCCCGGACGTAAGCAGGTGTTCCGAAGGCCGGGATACGCGGATCTGATAGCCCTCGTCGATGAGCAGCCGCCTCCGGACGGCGTCCCGCTGCTGGAGTCGGTCATGCGGGAGGGGCGACGCGTTTCGGAACGCGCAGAGCTGGACACAGCCCGGCAAAGGTTCATGACCGACCTCGCCGCACTGCCGCCCGGGGCCCGCACCATAAGAGCGCCCGTCGCGCCAAAAGCGGAACTCTCACAACGCCTCAGCTCACTCACCGCAGATGTCCGCCGGTATATCGAGAAGAATCTACTGGGTAGCGCTCACGGAGCCGTCTGATCCGATCTCGCGATCGGGCGCAAGGAGTGACTCGGCCGACGGATCCGTCAAGTGCTCTGAGATCGCAGAGCCTGCCCACCAGGGCCGGACGGGACCGCGGCGGGGGCCGGTCGACTCATGTCCGTGAACCGGCCGTCCGGCGATGCTGAAATCGGAGGCTACAGAGGAGGCCACCGATGAGCGTTTCTCCGACTCGCATCACCGCAGCCCTGCCTGCCCAGTACCGTGCCCGCCTGATGCAGATCGGACAGGAGGTCAATTTCGCGGAGGGAGTCCGCCTCTTCCAAGAAGGGGACCACGCAGACCGCTTCTGGATCCTGCGCTCGGGCACCGTCACGCTGGAAATCCGCGTACCGGGCAGTTCCCCGGCAGCGATCGAGAGCCTCGGCTCCGGCGAACTGGTCGGCTGGGCCTGGCTGTTCGAGCCCTACGTCTGGCACCTCGGAGCAGAGGCGATGACGCCTGTCCGTACCCATGAGTTCGACGCGGCGACCGTGCGCATGATGATGGACGCGGATCCCGCCTTCGGTTCGGCCATCGGTCATTGGGTCGGGCAGGTTCTCGCCCACCGGTTGCAGGCCACTCGGATCCGTCTGCTCGATCGCTACGCCCCTCATGGCAGCGGCGGGTTTGTGTGAGTACGCCGTCGTGCCACCACCCAACAGCTTACGGAGCACCCCATGGCTGCATCCAGGTACACCGTCAGCGACGTCATGACCCACACGGCTGTGGCCATCGGCCGCGATGCCTCGTACAAGGAGATCGTCGAGCTGATGCATCAGTGGAAGGTCAGCGCCGTGCCGGTCCTCGAAGGCGAGGGCCGCGTCGTCGGGGTCGTCTCCGAGGCGGACCTGCTGCCGAAGGAGGAGTTCCGGCAGGACGACCCGAAGCTGCCCGGCCAATGGGAGGAGGCGTCCAAGGCCGACGCGGTGCTGGCCGAGGAGCTGATGTCGAGTCCGGCCGTCACCGTCCACCCCAATGCCACGCTCGCCGAGGCCGCCCGCATCATGGCGCGCAAGCAAGTGAAACGACTGCCCGTCGTGAACGATCTCGGCATGCTGGAGGGCGTCGTGAGCCGCAGCGACCTCTTGAAGGTGTTCCTGCGCCCGGACGAGGAGATCGACGAAGAGATCCGATCCGCTGTTGTCGCCGAACTCTCTCCCTCGGACCGGGTGGAATTCTCGGTGCTGGATGGTGTCGTCACCCTGCGTGGACCTCTCCGGAACCGTTCCCTGGTACCCCTTCTGGCTCGGGCCATTCGCGCGGTGGAAGGCGTCGTGGACGTGCGCATGGAGCTTGACTGAAGTTCCCTCCAGGCACTGCGTCCCACAACAACAGGTCCGACTCCGCCGCGCGGCCGGTCGCGACCGGCAGGATATCGACGGGTGAAGTTCCTCCGGCGGAGTGGACCCTCGGCCTCTGCGCGGCGGGGCCAGTGTCGTGACTGCGCTGCTGCTGAAACCCGGCCGGTCCGTACCAGTCTCCTTGATCAAGCCGACTGTCGCCACCCCGTCGTAAGCCATGCTTCGTGAACGCCACGGCGTGCAGAGCCGGGCGAGCTGAAACACTGCGCCTGCACGAAGATCTTGGTCCTCGACGTTCCGAGTGGCTCTTCTTCGTTGTGTCGGAAACACTGGAACGGTTTCTGGGACTGCAGCCGATGGTTTCTGGGACTGCAGCCGATGGGGGGCCGTGTCCAGGAGGACGCATATGGCCACAAGGCGACAATTCATCAAGGCCGGCCTCGTCGGCGGAAGCTGCCTCTTCATCCCCACCGGGTCTACCTTCGCACGGGTCTGGCCGGGGATCCCCAGCCGCGTCCTGGACCCGACGCGCATCGGCAAGTACGTCACCGAGCTCGCCGTCCCGCCGGTGATGCCCTGGGCCGAGAAGGACGAGGCAGGACGCGTCGACCACTACACGATCGCTGCTCAGCAGTTCCGGCAGCAGATCCTGCCGGCCGGTATGCCCGCCACAACGGTGTGGGGATACGGATCGACCCGGCATCCGGGAAGCTTCTCCTACCCGTCACGCACCGTCGAGGCGACCTTCGGCCGGGCCATACGGGTCACGTGGGTGAACCAGCTGCTCGACCGCCACGGCAACCATCTGCCGCACCTGCTGCCGGTGGACCCCACACTGCACTGGGCCAACCCCCAAGGCGGCATCCCACGGCGTGATACACGGCCGGCCTTCACCTCGACACCCGGCCCCTATACCGGCCCCGTGCCGATCGTGACCCACCTGCACGGGGGACACAACACGCAGGAGAGCGACGGATACCCCGAGGCGTGGTACCTGCCCCGCGCATCCGACATTCCCGACGGATACGCACGGGTGGGCACCTTCTACGAACATTTCAGGACACTGTTCGAGAACCAGTTCGACGCAATGTGGAAGCCTGGAGCCGCCGTATTCCAGTACGCCAACCAGGAGCGTGCCGCCACCTCCTGGTTCCATGACCACGCTCTCGGGGTCACCCGGCTGAACGTCTACGCAGGGCTGGCGGGCTTCTACCTCCTGCGCGGCGGGCCGGCCGACCTCCCGGACGGTGTGCTTCCGGGGCCGGCGCCGAAACTCGGCGACCCCCCGGGAAAGCACTACTACGAGATCCCGGTCGTCATCCAGGACCGCTCGTTCTCCACCGACGGCAGCCTGTTCTACCCGGCGAGCCGCGCATCCTTCGACCACTTCACCGGGCCCTACATCCCCGGCAGTGACATCTCCCCCATCTGGAACCCGGAGTTCTTCGGCAACACGATGGTGACCAACGGCCGTACCTGGCCCACTCTCTCCGTCGAGCCGCGCCGCTACCGCCTGCGGTTCCTCAACGGCTGCAACGCACGCTTCCTGATCCTGAAGATCGTCACCGACCCGATGGCCCCTCGTCCCGCGGACCCGGTGCTCCCCTTCTGGCAGATCGGTTCGGAGGGAGGCTTCCTGCCCGCACCCGTACAGCGTGACCAACTGCTCACCGCCCCCGCCGAACGCGCCGACGTCGTCGTGGACTTCACCTCCATCCCGGTCGGCACTGATCTCTACCTCATCAACGAGGGGCCCGACGAGCCGTTCAGGGGCGGGAGAGCAGGCACGGACTTCCGGCCGGCATCCCCCGGGACCACGGGACAGGTCATGAAATTCACGGTGGCACGACCACTCGCCACGCCGGACAGGACCATACCCCCCGCCCACCTCACCCTTCCGCCGTTCGAACCACTGGGCCCAGCGAGCCACACGCGGCAGGTCTCCCTGCAGGAGCAGAACTCCGCGGTCCTGCGGGGCGTGGGCCCCCGCGTGGTGATGCTCGGCACCCTGGACCGGCACGGAAACCCGACCCCCATGGGATGGGGCGATCCCATCACGGAGACCCCGGCACTCGGGGCGACCGAGATCTGGGAAATACACAACTCCACCAGCGACGCCCACCCGATCCACATCCACGAGGTTCAGTTCCAGGTCGTCGACCGGCAGAGCACCGGGCACAACCCAAGACCGCCAGAGCCCTGGGAGAGCGGTTTCAAGGACACGGTGATCGCCTATCCGCACGCCATCACCCGGGTCAAGGCCACCTTCGACCGGGCGGGACAGTACGTGTGGCACTGCCACATGCTCGAACACGAGGACAACGAGATGATGCGGCCGTACCGTGTCGGCCCTCACTGAACGCCGAAGCACCGACTGCGCGGGTGCCTCATCAGGCGGGTTCTTGACGGACTCGCACCGGATGCTTCGATGAGCTCGGCGTCGGCAGCAACGGATGCCGTCCTCTGCCCTCGCCGAGCAGCAAGACGTCGCCGGGCACCACAACAGCTGCGGCAACCTCCCGTGCGGTGCCGTCACGCAGGACGCGGACGATTGGTGCCGACAGGGCCGCCACGGCGTGGCCGGCACGGATCTCCTGGCACCTCCGCCGCCTCGTTGCGGCGGTGCTCGGCCGGACGCCGCTCGGCCTCCGGACCAAGCCAGCCCGTAGAGCTCCTGTCCGGGCTTCCTCTCCCCGGCCGGGGTGGTCGTCACCGCGGGGTTCACACCAGGGGAACTGTGATTACCGGGCAGTGTGCCCGGTGCAGCAGTCCGTGGACAACGGAGCCGAGCCGCATGCCCGTGTAGCCGCCCCGGCCACGGCGGCCCACGATGACGGCCAGAGCGTGTTCGGACGCCCCGGCCAGTTCCTCCACCGGATGTCCCATAGGCACCTCGTGCGTCAGGTGCACGTCCGGGTACTTCGACGACCAGCCCGCCGTGGTCTCGTAGAGCATGCGCCGCTGAGCCTGCACGGCAACCTGCTCGTCCTGGAACATGACTACGGGTGGCTGCCAGACCGAGACGGCGCGGAGTGCGGCTCCCCGGAGGTCGGCCTCCTCGAACGCCAGCCCCAGCGCCGCCTTCGAGGACTCACTGCCGTCGATTCCCACGACCAGATAAGTGGGTTCCTGCGTGATGTGCTCCGCGTCGCCCACGACCACCACGGGACAGCGCGCCTGGGCCGTGACGGGGACGACGAGAGAGCCGGCACTGAAGTATTCCGCCGTACGGCTCAGGTGCCGGGACCCGAGAACGACCATGCGGGCCCGCGCGGACAGCCCGCCCAGCACGGCAGCCGGGAATCCGTCGAGCAGATCGGTGGCCGGCCGCAGTTGCGGATGGCGCGCGCGGGCCCAGTCGGCGCCTTCCCGAAGGGCGTCCGCCCCTGCTTGGAGCATGGCCTGTCTGCCTGGGCTGTCATCGCCGTGGTGCCGGTCGCGCGACGGCGGTACGGCCACGACGAGCCGGAGTTCCAGCCCGCGTCGATGCGCCTCGTCAGCAGCCCAGGCCAATGACAGGTGCCAGTTCCTGGCCGGATCGATACCGATGACGAGTTCACGGCGTTCGTCAGTGCCCATCACGGCTCGCTCCCGTGCCCGGAACCGTGCCGCGGAATGAGCTGCACGGGGCAGTGCGCGTGGTGCAGAAGGCTGTGCGTCGCCCGCCCGAGGGTGGGGCCGATGAAACCGGGCGATCGCCGTCCGCCCATCACCAGCAGATCCGCGTGGCGCGATGCCTCCACCAGGACCCCGGCGACGGTCAGGCTCTTCTCGGCTTCCGCCTGCACGTTCAGGTCCGGGAATTCGCCGCGGATCCGGTCCGTCACGGTCATCAGGTGATGGACGTGTTCGCCGGCGATCGCTTCGATATCGTCGAGCATGGTCACGGCGAGTCCGGCGGATTCGAGAATGTTCCACACGTGCAGCAGCCGCAGCGAAGCCTTACGGATCTCGGCTTCGCGCGCCGCGTAGCGGGCGCATTCGGTGTCGTGATCGTCACGGACCGCGGCGAGCACCACTCCGGTCTCGCTCCCGTTGTCGGTGCCCCTGACCACGATGACCGGTGCCGTGGCGCCTGCGGCGAGCTTCAGGCCGACGGATCCGAGCATGAGGTTCTTGAACCCGCCGAGACCGCGGTTGCCCACTACGACAGTGCCGCGCATGCCGGCGGTCCGGTGCAGGCTGGGGACGGGTGCACTGCGGCTGAACTCCGTGGTGACGTGCAGACCGGAGTACCGTTCTTCGACGGCAGCGGCGGTTTCCCGCAGTAGTTCGCGGCCCGCGCTGCGAACGCGCTCGATACTCTCCGCCGAGAGGTAGAGAACCCGGCCGTCCGTGTCTGCCGCGTAGACGATGCGCAGCGGGCTCTCGCGGCGAGTGGCCTCGGTCGCTGCCCACAACGCCGCCCGGCGGGCCGGCTCGGAGCCGTCGACACCGACGATGACGGAGCCCAGTTCCGGGCTGCCGGTGGTGCCTTTCATGGTTCCTCCTCACCGAGGGCCACCGAAGGGTCGACTCTCAGGCTGGCACCACGGGCCCCTGCGGAGAGAGGGCCACTCAGGACCGCCCGGGGGCCCAATGGACCCTGTCGAGAGAATCCTGCCGTGCACGGGTGCCCGGACGCCCGATCCGGGTCCGACCGGTCCCGGCCACGACCCATTCGGCCCTCCTCCTCTCAGTACGGTCCGGCGGATCGTGGTCCGTGGATAACCTGCGGGCGCTGCGTCCATGCGGCTCCCTGCGAGAAGGCAGGAGGCGCCTCCATGAAGCGCATCAAAGTGGGAGATCTGATGACCGACGAGGTCGTCTCGGTCGTCCCGGTCACCTCCTTCAAAGAGGTTGCGAAGCTACTTGCCCAGCACAACATCAGCGGACTGCCCGTGCTCGACGACGAGGATCGGGTCGTCGGCATCGTCTCCGAGAGTGACCTGCTGAACCGACAGGCGGCGAGGCACCTCGTGACGGGCGACTTCCCCGACGCCGCCGTCGGGACCGCAGTCTCGTCCGGAGCGGAATTCACCGCTGCCGAGGTCATGTCGACACCGGCGGTGACCGTCCACGCGGACGAGACCGCACCGGACGCCGCCCGGCTGATGATGCGCAGTGGCGTGGAGCGGCTCCCGGTCGTGGACGACGAGGACAGACTCGTCGGTATCGTGACGCGCCGGGACCTGCTGCGTGTCTTTCTGCGCCCCGACGCGGAGATACGACGGCGCCTCGTCGAGGACGTGCTTGTGGGCACCATGGGGCTCAGAGCCGACGTGGTCACCGTCCATGCAGTGGACGGCGTTGTCACCCTGGAAGGCCGGCTGGAGAGCCAGAGCCAGATCGCTGTCCTGACCTTCCTTGCCGAGCAGCTCGACGGGGTGGTCGCGGTCGTGAGCCATGTGTCCGCACCCGTGGACGGCCCCGTATCCGCCTCCTCACAGTGGACCGAGCACGGGCTGTCCGCAGAGCCATGAGGACGCGCTGCTGCCATCGCCGCTCATAGCTGTGCGCCGCAGCATCTCCTTCAGGATTCCAGTGCGAGGACGAGGACCCGGCCATGGACCATCGCATCATCCACAAGCAGCCCGGGCCCGGCGTCGCCTTCGAACTCCAGGATTATGAGCGGACCCGCGCCGAATTCACCTGGGACGAGGCTCGGTCGCGGCTGGCCGGATTGCCCGGTGGCGGGCTGAACATGGGATACGAAGCCGTGGACCGCCAAGTGGCCGCAGGCCTTGGCGGTCGGGAGGCGCTGCGCTGCGTTGCAGCGGACGACACGGTCACCTATATCAGTTATGGCGAGCTCGCCTGCCTCACGGGCCGCTTCGCGAACGCACTCACGGCCATGGGGGTGGCTCGGCAGGAGATGGTGTTCACGCTCCTGGGCCGTTGCCCGGAGCTCTACGCGACGGTGCTGGGCACGCTGCGCGGCGCCCGCGTGCTGTGCCCGTTGTTCTCCGCGTTCGGCCCGGAGCCCGTACGCCAGCGGCTGGAGTTGGGCGACGCCCGGGTTCTTGTCACCACGCAGGAGCTGTACCGACGCAAGGTGGAGGAGAACAGGCACCGCCTGCCGCGCTTGGAGCACGTGCTGCTCGTCGGCCCCGTCAAAAATCCGCCGCCTGGAACGGTTTCGTTCGCCGAGATCATGAAGCAGGCATCGCCGGAGTACACCGTTCCTCCCACCGATTCGGAGGATATGGCTCTGCTCCATTTCACCAGCGGCACAACCGGGACTCCCAAGGGCGCGGTCCACGTGCACGATGCCGTCGTCGCCCATCACGCGACGGCGGCCTTCGCACTCGACCTCCGCCCGGGCGATATCTACTGGTGCACGGCGGATCCCGGGTGGGTGACCGGTACTTCGTACGGGATCATCGCTCCGCTCACGCACGGAGTGACCCTCGTGGTGGACGAGGGCGACTTCGACGTACACCGCTGGTACCGCATCCTGGACAACCAAAAGGTCACCGCCTGGTACACGGCGCCAACCGCGATCCGCATGCTGATGCGCGCCACCCCCCGGAACGGGACGAGGAAGCTCCCGGGGCCGTACGACTTGTCGGCCCTCCGCTTCATCGCCAGCGTGGGCGAGCCGCTGAACCCCGAAGCCGTCCTTTGGGGGCAGGACGTCCTCGGCCTGCCGATCCATGACAACTGGTGGCAGACGGAGACGGGCGCCATCATGATCGCCAACTTTGCCTCCAGCGACATCCGCCCGGGCTCCATGGGACGTCCCCTGCCCGGAGTCGACGCCGGCCTTCTCGAACGTGGCGAGAACGGCCGCGCCGAGGTCACCGACGGACACGTGCACGTGATCGGCGAACCGGGCATCGAGGGAGAGCTGGCACTGCGTCCGGGCTGGCCGTCCATGTTCCGGGGCTATCTGCACGAAGAAACCCGCTACGCGGCATGCTTCGCGGACGGCTGGTACCTCACGGGCGATCTCGCGAAGCGGGACCAGGACGGTTGGTTCTGGTTCGTGGGCCGCGCCGATGACGTCATCAAATCGGCAGGACACCTGATCGGTCCGTTCGAGGTGGAGAGTGTGCTCATGGAGCACCCCGCCGTCACGGAAGCGGGCGTCATCGGCCGTCCGGATCCTGTCGTGGGAGCGGTCGTCAAGGCATACGTGTCGCTGCGGCCGGGCCACGCACCCGACGCCCACCTGAAGCGAGAACTTCTGGCGTTCGCACGGCGGCGACTGGGGCCCGCCGTGGCTCCCAGGGAGATCGATTTCGAGCAGAACCTCCCCAGGACCCGCAGCGGCAAAGTCATGCGTCGGGTGCTGCGTGCCCGCGAAATGGGGCTGCCCGAAGGAGACCTGTCCACGGTCGAGAACCCGGGATGACGCACTCGCGAGAGAAGGCACGACGATGAGCACCACCACCGCGCGGACCGACGAACGAGCCCGTCCGGCAGCGCGCAAGGGCACGCGCAAGAAGGCGTCCACCACCACTGCCCACCGCGCGACCGCATCCGATCACCGTCTTTCCCTCCTCCGGCAGATGCTCGTCATCCGCCGATTCGAAGAACGGTGCGTCGAGCTCTACAGCAGCACGAAGATCCGAGGATTCGTCCACCTCTACATTGGTGAGGAGGCCGTCGCCGTTGGCGTGAACGAGGCCCTGCGCCAGGAGGACGCCGTGGTGTCCACCTACCGCGAGCACGGGCATGCTCTGGCCCGCGGTGTGCCCGCCGACGCGGTAATGGCCGAGATGTACGGCAAAGTCACCGGTTGCAGCCGTGGACACGGCGGTTCGATGCACCTGTTCGATGCAGACCGCCGTTTCTACGGTGGCAACGCGATCGTGGCCGGTGGGCTGCCTTTGGCGGCCGGACTCGCACTTGCCGACCGGATGCGTGGCGGCACTCGTGTCACCTGTTGCTTCTTCGGTGACGGCGCCTTCGCGGAAGGTGAGTTCCACGAAACGGCCAACCTCGCGGCACTGTGGCGGCTGCCCCTGCTGCTGGTCTGTGAGAACAACCTGTACGCCATGGGAACGAGCCTGGCCCGTGAACACGCGCAGACCAACCTCGCGATGCGCGCTTCGTCCTACGGCATGCCCGCCTGGACCGTCGACGGCATGGACGTGCTCGCCGTCGAAGCCGCCGCCCTCCAGGCCGCGGAATCCATACGGGCGGGCAACGGACCGCACTTCCTCGAAGCCCAGACCTACCGGTTCCGCGCCCACTCCATGTACGACCCGGACCGCTACCGGGCCAAGTCCGAAATCGAGCAGTGGAAAGAACGCGACCCGCTCCAAGGACTGGCCGACCGGATGCGTTCAGAAGGACAGCTCGAGGACCGGACGATGGAACAGCTGGAGCAGGACGTGCTCGATGTGATCGAGCGCGCCGTTCGGTCGGCGGAGGACGCGCCGGCGGAGCCCGTCGCAGACCTGCTCCGCTACGTGACGAGTGAACCGGGGAACACCCCATGAACACGCGCCGGGCATCCACAAAGGCTCCCCCACCGACCACCTACCGGGAAGCCCTCCGCGAGGCACTGCGCGAGGCACTGCACGACGAGCGGGTTTTCCTCATGGGAGAGGACGTAGGCAGATACGGCGGATGCTTCGGCGTCAGCCTGGGACTCCTGGAAGAGTTCGGACCCGACCGGATCAGGGACACTCCCCTGTCGGAGTCCGCGTTCGTCGGCGCGGGCATCGGTGCCGCGCTCGGCGGGATGCGGCCGGTGGTCGAGATCATGACCGTCAACTTCAGCCTCCTCGCGCTGGATCAGATCCTCAACAACGCGGCCACCCTGCTGCACATGTCCGGCGGGCAGCTGAGCGTACCCGTGGTGATCCGCATGACCACCGGAGCGGGACGGCAGCTCGGCGCTCAGCACTCCCACAGTCTGGAGGGCTGGTACGCCCACATCCCCGGGATTCGCGTGCTCGCACCGGCGACCCTGGACGACGCGCGGCATATGCTGGCGGCCGCCCTCGCCGACCCGGACCCGGTATTGATCTTCGAGCACGGCAGCCTGTACAACGCCGCGGGCGTCCTGGATCCCACCATTGAGGCCGTCGACCTCGACAGTGCCGCAGTTCGCAGGCCCGGCAAGGATGTCTCTGTCATCACGTACGGCGGTTCACTGTCGAAGGCCATGGCCGCCGCGGACATCCTCTCAGGGGACGGCATCAGCGCGGAGGTCCTCGATCTGCGTGCCCTGCGTCCCCTCGACGATGCCACCGTCATGGAATCCGTGGGCCGCACGCACCGGGCCGTGGTTGTGGACGAGGCATGGCGCAGCGGCAGTCTCGCCGCGGAGATCTCGGCCCGCATTACCGAACAGGTGTTCTACGAGCTCGACGCCCCGGTGCAGCGCGTATGCAGCGCAGAAGTACCCATTCCCTATGCCCGGCAACTCGAAGAGGCAGCGCTGCCCCAACCCGCGTCGATCGTGGATGCGGTGCGTCTGGCGGTGAGCTGACATGACCGAATTCACCATGCCTTCCCTGGGCGCAGACATGGACGAAGGCACTCTGGTCGAATGGCTGGTCAACCCCGGCGATGCCGTGTCGAAGGGGGATGTTGTCGCGGTCGTGGAAACGGCCAAATCAACCATCGAGGTCGAGTGTTTCGACTCAGGTACCGTCAGTGCTCTCCTGGTCGCCCCAGGAACCAAGGTGCCGGTCGGCACCCCCATGGCAGTCATCGGCCCCGCGACCGAACCCACTGCCCACACCCCTGCGCCACAGCCGACCGAGCCGTCTCCCGGCTTCTACCCGGCCCCGGTTCGGGCAGTCACCCGGGCCGGCGACGCCGTGTCGACCCCTTTGGTGAGGCACTTGGCACAGAAGAAGGACATAGACCTGTCCACCATGCATGGTTCAGGCAAAGGGGGCCAGATCACCCGCGCCGATGTCGAGAAGGCGGCATCCCCGCCACGGCACCGGGTGCCGGCATCGCCACTCGCCCGCCGTCTGGCGCGGTCGTTGGACGTCGATCTGGAAGGGGTCCGGGGGACCGGGCAGAACGGCACAGTCAGAGCCGACGACGTGCGTGCCGCGGCGGGAAAGCGTGCGCACCGTACACAGCGTGCGCACCGTACACAAGGACCGCGCCCACCAGCGCCAGAACCGCCGGCCATGCCCCCGTCGGGCGCACCCCCGGTTCGCCCGTCAGTAAAGTCCAGGCCCGATACCCTCACCACGGGAGCGCCGACCACGCGTTCGGCGATCTCTGCGCTGATGACCCGCGCCAACCGCGACATTCCCCACTACTACCTGTCGACAACGATCGATCTCGCGGCCGCCACGGCGTGGATGCTCAACCGGAACGCGAACGGACCCGTGGGGGAACGGCTCGTGCCTGCGGCTTTGCTGCTGAAGTCCGCCGCACTGGCCGCACGGCAGGTGCCGCAGCTGAACGGCTATTGGAAGGATGGTGCCTTCGTCCCGGCAGATGGTGTTCGGCTCGGCATCGCCGTGTCCCTGCGCGGTGGTGGCCTGGCGGCACCTGCACTGGCGAACGCTGACACCATGTCCCTGCCGGAGCTGATGAAGGCCCTCAGGGACCTGGTCTCACGGGCCCGCCGCGGGCGTCTGCGTGCTTCGGAAATCGCCGACCCAACGCTTACGGTGACGAACCTCGGCGACCAGGGTGTGGAGACTGTGTTCGGGGTGATCTACCCACCGCAGGTCGCGCTCGTCGGACTGGGGTGTGTCGTCGAGCGTCCTGTAGCCGTGGAAGGGATGCTCACGGTGCACCCAACCGTGACAGCCACGCTCTCCGCCGATCACCGCGCAAGTGACGGTGCGACCGGCGCACGCTTCCTGGCAGCACTCGACCGACTGCTCCAAGGACCGGAGGAACTGTGAACCGCGATGAGGCTTTCGAGTTGATCAAGCAAGTCCTGACAGACGTGGTGCCCGGCGCCGATCTCGACGCGCTCTCACCCGACGAGAACTTCCGGGACGGTCTGGAGATGGATTCGCTGGACTTCCTGAACTTCATCGAGGCGCTGAGCGGGCGCACGGGCCTTCCCCTTCCTGAGACGGACTATCCCTCGCTGAACACACTCAACGCGTGCGCGGACTATGTCGCCTCGCGCACTCCCACCGCCTATTAGACGGGGCTGGTCGGCCCCGCAAGGGCCCACATGGCCCCTACTCCGCTCCTGCCTCGCAGGCCAGGCTGAGAAACGGATCGGAAACGGATCGCAGACCTGCGACGCACGGGAGTTCCGCCATGAAGCACCTCGCGACCGTCGGCCTCGACGGCTCCCCCGAGAGCCGGGCGGCCGCGGACCGGGGCGCCCAGAAGGCGCCCTTTCGGGAAGTGCTGAGGCTCGTCCACGTCACCGACCGGCCCATCGGCCCTGCCATTCGTCGACTGGGCCGAGAGACGGCCAGTCGACGGGCCGGTGAGGCGCCCGGCGAGGCACTGAAGGATGTGCACCGTCGGCACCAGCATCCGAAGGTCGTCATCCGGTGGCTCCCCGGCAAGCCGGTCGCCGCCCCGGCCGCCGAAGCGAACGACGCGGACCTGCTCGTCCTCGGTTCCTGCGGCCTGGGCGGCTTGGTGGGTTTCCTCGCCGGCGCAGTGGGCACGGCGCCCCTCGTAGCGACCGAAACCCCGGTAGCCCTCGTATGGGCGGCGGATATACCCGAGAACACCGGGCCCGGCAGGTACGACGAAATGGTCGTGGGCACCGATATCCACGGAGCACCCGACGAGGTTCTCGCCCTTGCCTTCGAAGAGACCGCCCGTCGCGTTTGCGCCTTGCGGGCGGTCCACGGCTGGAACCCCACTCCCGCCCACAGGTTCTTCCCGTTCCTCGACTCCGACGACGAACGGGTAGCAGGCCGGAGTTCCGCACAGATGCTGGACGCACTGCTGCTGCCCTGGCGCCGCAGATTCCCGTCGGTGAGCGCCGACCGGATAGCACTCATGGGATCCCGCTGGTCGTCAACCGGTCCAGGCCGCGGCCGGCGCGGACCTCGTCGTCGGTCGGCACCTGCGCCGCTCTCCTCCGGGTGCCCGCTTCCGGCAGGTGACCCATGCCGTCCTGCATCACACCGCCGCCCGCACCGGTCGCCGTCGTCGCCCACGACTGACGCCCCTGCACGAAAGGGAAATCGGACCATGATGCACCGCACTGTCGCCGAAGTCATGACCCGGGACGTGGCCACGGCCAGCCCCGAAGCGTCGCTCAAGACGGTCGCCTGGAGCCTCGCCTACAACAACGTCTCGGCCTTGCCCGTCGTGGACACCCACCACCACCCCATCGGCATCGTCTCCGAGGCCGACCTGCTCCGCCGGCAGGCCGGTCTGCCGGAAGCAGAGGGCCGTGACCAATTGCGCGGGACGGCGGCCGTGAACCACCGCACCATGGACGCCCGCACCGCCGGTGATCTCATGTCCACTCCCGTGCTGACGGCCCGGCCCGCGTGGAGCATCGTCGAGACAGCGCGCTTCCTGAACGAGCGGGGTGTCAAACGGCTTCCGGTCATCGATGACACGGGCATGCTCGTGGGCATCGTCAGCCGCTCGGATCTGCTGCGCCCCATGCTCCGCCGCGACGACGCCATACACGAAGAAATCGTCGACGAGGTGCTGGGCCGGACTCTCCGGATGACACCCGGGGGCGTGACAGTGACCGTTCAGGAAGGAGTCGTCACCCTGAGCGGAAGAGCGGAGGAGCGTTCAACCATTCCGATCATCGAACTCCTTTGCCTTTCCGTCGACGGCGTCGTCAGTGTCGACCAGTCCCTCGAATACGCCGTGGACGATCTGCCGCCGGATCTCGATCCGGCGCGTGACGCCGACAATCCCTGAGCGCTCATGTCATGGGACGGAAGAAGCCAACCGCTTCTCGCGGTTCCTGATCGTGCGGTGCACGGCCATCAGCCGCTTCTCCGCATCCTCGCAATGGCTCCTTCCGCCAATTTCACGAAAGCACCGTTCGTACCGGGAGAACAGGGCCGAACAGTCCCCGGCGCACCCCGGATGGTCCTACCGTCGGCCGACAGCGCTGCCGAGGCTCGGAAATACGGGGTCCCTTGTTTTTGGAGGAACCATGAAACATCTGCGTACCGTCGACGACGTGATGACGCACGCCGTTATCACGGTCAATCGCGGAGCGCCGTTCAAGGACATCGTGGAGACCATGCGGCAATGGCGGATCAGTGCTCTGCCCGTCGTGTCGGACGAGGGACGAGTCGTCGGCGTGGTCTCCGAAGCAGACCTTTTGCTCAAGGCGCAGGGCGTAGATGAGTCCCGCGCCGTCTGCGCCGGTCAGCTGATGACCGTACCCGCCGTGACGGTGCCCCGGAGTGCAAGCATCGCGGGTGCCGCTCGACTGATGGCCCGCGGCCACCTCAAGCGGCTACCGGTCATCGAAGACGACGGACGCATCGTGGGCGTGGTCAGCCGGGGTGATCTGCTGAAGATCTACCTCCGCCCGGACGAGGACATCGCCCAGGAGCTGCGCGAGCTGATCATGACTCAGCTCATCCCGGCGGGCTCTGCGACCGTCTACGTGCAGGTGTCCGACGGCATCGTCCATCTGAACGGCGCCATCCCCGACCCGTCACTCAGTGACGTGCTGGTGCGTGTCGCGCGCACGGTGCCGGGAGTCGTGAACGTGGTGGCCCGGTTCGAGTCCGATGTTCCCGCGTGAATGGAGAGCGACGATGAGGCATCGCAGCGTCTCCGACCTCATGACGCCCACGGCCGTCAGCGTCCAGCGCGGCACCACGTTCAAGGAGATCGCCCGGCTCCTGGACGAGTTCGGCGTCACCGCCGTGCCCGTAGTGGACGAGAAACAACGCCCCGTGGGTGTCGTTTCCGAAGCCGACCTGCTCCGCAGGCACGACTCCGGGAGTGGCGCGAACACCGCCGTCGATCTCATGAGCCACCCGGCGATCACCGCGGCTCCCGGGTGGAGCGCCGTCCGCGCCGCCCGCGTCATGGAGAAGCACAAGGTCAAGAGGCTCCCCGTAGTCGACAGCGAAGGCCGGCTGATCGGGGTCCTGAGCCGCAGCGATCTCCTGCAACTCTTCCTGCGCAGGGACCACGCAATCCAGGAAGAAATCCTCGAAGACGTCCTGACGCACACACTCCGGCTCAGTCCCTCGTCGCTGACCGTCGAGGTCACCGACGGCCTCGTGACCCTCAGCGGCACCGTGATTCGGCACAGCCTCGTCCCCGTAGTGATGCGTCTGTGCCGGAGCGTCGACGGAGTCGTGGACGTGATCAATCGGCTCGACTACGAGCAGGACGACCTGCCTGTGGATGTACGAACGGGCACCCAGCGGTAGAAGATGGCCTGAAGCGCCGACACGTACGCGGATTCGCCACCGCCCCGGGAACGTCACCTCCAGACGTACGGCGGAAACGATTCCCCACCCCGAGTCAGCCACTGTCCGAGGAAGCCCATCATGAACCCACGCATTGTCGTCGGCCTCGACGGATCCACAGAAAGCGTCGCGGCATCCCATTGGGCCGCGCGGGAAGCAGTCCTTCGCGACGCGCCACTGCACCTCGTTCATGCCGAAGAATGGTTTTCACCCCTCAACATTCCTGCCGCCAGGTCCGATCTGCGCCGCCAGTGGGCGCAGTCCCTCCTTCTCGAGGCTTCCAAGGAGCTGATGCAGAAACACCCCGAGCTGGACATCAGCACCGAATCACTCGACGGCCAACCGGCCGACTCACTGGCCGGTGCCACAGCAAGCGCGGGCATGCTGGTCCTCGGCTCCCGAGGACTGGGCACGCTCAAGGGTTTCGCCCTCGGTTCTGTCGGCATGGCAGTCATCCACGCCGTGGAAGAGCCCGTTGTCCTGGTGCGCGCGACGGAGGACGCGCTGCCGCACGCCGAGGGACGGCACTTGGACCGTAACGTGGTCGTGGGCGTCGACATCGGTCAGCCGTGCGACGCCCTGCTCGCCTTCGCGTTCGACGAGGCATCACGGCGGGGCTGCACACTCCATGCTCTGCACAGTTGGATGCTGCCCCCACTGGCGGGATCCGGATCCACGTACAATCCGGAAGTCAATGCCCAGATCGCCCAGAGCATGCGAACCGGCCTGGACGATGTGCTGAAGCCCTGGCGGGACAGGTACCCGGCTGTCAGCCTCGACACGCGGGTAGTGGTCGGACACGCTTCCGAGCAAATCCTGGAGACAGGTTCCGAAGCAGGCCTCGTAGTCGTCGGCCGTCGCATCCGCCGGTCCTCGATCGGCCCGCATATCGGTCCGATCACTCACGCAATCCTCCATCACTCCACCGCGCCCGTCGCCGTCATCGCTCACGAATGACGACGTCGTCCTGCCGGGCGCACCCTTCTCATGCCTGGGCCACAACGGTGTCGAACCCGTCTCCACGAAGGGACCTGCCGTTTGTCACGGCTCGCCGCGACCGTTGGTCTTGGTCCGCTTCACGGGAATGGTGCGTGCGGTTTCCGCCGTCTCGGGCTCCATCGCCACACGAACGGTGAGGATGCCGTCCTCGTACTCTGCTTCAACCCCTTCGGGTGGAATCGGCGCCGGCAGACGAACGGTGCGGTGGAAGGAGCCGTAACGGAACTCCGAGTGGTCCTTCTCCTCCTTGCTCTCCGTGTGTTCGGCGCTGACGGTGAGGGTATCGCCCTCGACCGTGATGTTGATGTCCTTCGCGGGGTCCATCCCGGGAAGCTCGGCGCGCAGCGTGTACTGCCCCTCCTGGCTGGTCACCTCGATGGGAATCGGGTGGACGTGGGGCATCGGCCGCCACATCGGGAAGCGGGGGAGGTCGGTTCCGAACCAGTCGACGAGGTCGGGGAAGACGCTGCGCCTGCGTTCCATCTGGGTTCCGGACATTGTGCTCTCCGTCTCCGGCGCCCTGTCGGCGCCTTTGTTCGGTTCCTGGTTCATCTTCAGTCGCTGAACGACAGGCCCGCTTGGGGCTGTCGGGTCCCGGATGGGACCGTTCGGCCCTCCCCGTGCAGGTTGAGTTCGGCAGCAGCCACGTGCTGCTTCACCACGACGAAGCTGTCCGGTGCCACTGAGATCGAGTCGATGCCGGTCTTCACCAGGAATTCCGTGAAGGCCGGGTCGTCGCTGGGGCGCTGGCCGCAGAGGCCAACCGTGCGGCCGGCGGACTGGGCGCGCGGGACAAGGCTCTGGATGCTGCGCGTGACTGCGGGGTTGGTCTCGTCGAAGACATGGGCGAGGGCTTCGGAGTCGCGGTCGACGCCCAGAGTGAGCTGGGTCAGGTCGTTGCTCCCGATGGAGAAGCCGTCGAAACGCTGGGCGAAGTCCTCGGCCAGGATGACGTTGGAGGGGATCTCCGCCATGACGTACACCTTGAGGCCGTTCTCGCCCCGGCGCAGCCCCTGCTCCGCCATGACGTCCAGAACCCGGTCGGCCTCTTCGAGGGTGCGGCAGAAGGGGATCATGATGATGACGTTCGTGAGGCCCATCTCGTTGCGAACCCGGCGCAGTGCCCGGCATTCCAGGGCGAATCCTTCGCGGTAACCGTCGCTGTAGTAGCGGCTCGCGCCGCGCCAGCCGATCACGGGATTCGCCTCGACCGGTTCGAAGGCGCGGCCGCCCAGCAGCCGCGCGTACTCGTTGGTCTTGAAGTCGCTGGTCCGTACGACGACCGGGGCGGGCCAGCGGGATGCGGCGATGCGTGCCACGCCGTAGGCCAGTCGGTCGACGAAGTACTGACCGCGGTCGAGGTGGCCCTCGGTGAGCTGATCGATGACGCAGAGGTCATGCTGGTTCACTCGCTCAGGGTGCAGCAGCGCCATGGGGTGGGCCTTGACCTGGTGGGCGACGATGAACTCCAGGCGCGCGAGCCCGACGCCGTCGGCGGGCAGGCGCCACCAGCGGAAGGCGGCGGACGGATCGGCAAGATTGAGCATCACGCGGGTCCGGGTAGCAGGGAGTTCAGCGAGATATATCTCGCTCCTCGTAGGCCAGCAGTCCCGCGTAGACCCGGCCGCGGGCTCCCTCGGCGCAGGAGACGGTCGCGTCCTGGCCGTTGCGCAACACCTCGGTAGCCCTGCCGGTGCCGACTACGGCGGGGACGCCGAGTTCGCGGCTGACGATGGCAGCGTGCGAGGTCCGGCCGCCGTGGTCGGTGACGATCGCGGAGGCCCGCTTCATGACCGGTTCCCAGTCGGGGTCGGTGATGCCGGTGACAAGCACCCCGCCGGTCGGGAAGCGGCCGAGCTCCACAGGCGAGTCGAGGACAACGGCCGGGCCGGAACCGATGGCCTCGCCAACCGCTGTGCCCTCGATGAGGCTCTGCCCCGGGGTGACGGTCAGGCGGCAGCGACGCAACGTCGTTGTACGGCGGCGGGACTGGACGGTTTCGGGGCGGGCCTGGACAACCGCCAGCTCTCCGGTCAGGCCGTCCTTGGCCCATTCCAGGTCCATGGGGCATCCGTAGTGCTCCTCGGCGGTCATCGCCCATTCGGCCAGCAGCCGGACCTCCGTATCCGTCAGGACACGTCGCGAGCGCTCCTCGCCGGTCGTGTCGACGGTCCGGGTGAGTCCGTGCTCTCCATAGACCGCCTTCTTCCGCTTCGCTCCGATCCGTACGTCGATCACAGGATCCAGTGCGGGGTCCTTCAGGCTCGGCTTGAAGACCGTGTGCTCATCGGGGTCGACCTGGCCACTGACGACGGTCTCGCCCAGGCCCCACGCCGCGCTGACCACGATGACCTCGGGGAAGCCGCTCTCAGGGTCGAGAGTGAAGATCACTCCGGCGCCAGCGAGGTCCGATCGGACCATGACCTGGATGCCTACGGAGAGAGCCACCGCGAGGTGGTCGAAGCCCATCCGCTCCCGGTAGTCGATCACGCGGTCGGTGAACAGCGAGGCAAAACAGCGGTGACAGGACTGCAACAGCTGGGCAGGCCCGCGCACATTCAGGTATGTCTCCTGCTGGCCGGCGAAGCTCGCCTGAGGCAGGTCCTCCGCAGTGGCACTGCTTCGCACGGCGACCTCGGGATCCTCTCCACCCTGGTCGCTCGCGAGCTGCTCGTACGCGGAGACGAGCTCGGTCCGCAGCCCGGCCGGCAGCGGCTCGGCCATGATCATCGACCGGATCGCCGCCCCCACCTCGTCCAGCACGGCCCCGTCGTGCAAGCGCACAATCTGCTCCGCGATCCGCGCACGCAGTCCGTGGCTGTCGAGCAATTCCCTGTACGCGTCCGCCGTCGTCGCGAAACCAGGAGGCACCCGCACGCCTGCGGCTGCCAGATGTGCGGTCATCTCTCCCAGAGAGGCATTCTTGCCACCGACCCGGCCGACATCCTGCCGGCCGAGCTCTGCGAACGGTACGACGCGTCGAGCGGTTGCCATGATGTCCTCCGCCTTGTTTGCGGTGGCCGCGGGCTTCAGTAGGGCATCGGCCGACCGGAGGGGGTACGCAGATCCGGCTTCGCGGGCTTGTGCGGCCGCCTCGGCCGTATCCGGATCCGAATGCGCTGCATCGTTGTCACCCCTTCGGGAGGTGGAGCCGGAAGAGCGTCCGGCTTCCACGATCGTTCCCGGCGGTGTCATCGCCGCAGCACCAAGGGGGGCAGGAGCACGAGGCCGAACGGGCCGTACCGGCGAGGGACCGATCGGCCCATGGCCAGGGTCGGCCCGGAAGGGTGAGCGCCGATGCGAAGTCATCGCGAAGCGGCGTCCGCTAGGTGCCCCGGTACAGGCGCTCAAGATCAACAAGCATGACCTCGCCACGCGCATGCGCCGCATGCAACTCGGGGCTGAACCCCGAAGCGCCGTAGAGAGCCAGGCGGACGCGGCTGACATCCTCACGGGAGCCGAGTCCGTCCAGGATGCGCCGCAGGCGTTGCAAATGGTGGATGTCAATGCCGGTATGCCATCGTGCGAGCCCCACCGACAGAAGGGGGCCGCTCATGTGACCCTCCCGTCCGCGGACCACGACCTCGGCATCGAGCCCGGCCGTAGCCGACGGGTCGCTGAGGGAGCCGTACGACGCCGTGACGTGCTCGGCACCGACGGTGGCCGGGTCGGCGAAACGGGCCGCCCACTCCCTGCAAACCTGGGCGAACCGGGGTTCGGCGACGAGAGAGTTGAAATCCGTTCGCGCGTCTTCCCACACCGTCTCGGCCTCGCTCTGCTCAAGAGCGGCCCTGCGCGGGCGCGCCACGGCGTGCTCGAACGCGAGGAGCGGGTCCGTGATGCTATGGCGTGTGATCCCCGGCTGCAGTCCGTCCGCCTGCGATTGGAGCACACCGTGGTCACGGAGGAGGACAAGTGCGCGCAAGGCATCAGTGAGTTGCTGTCCCAGGAAGGTGGCTATGTCGCCGTGGGTCGTGCAGCCTTTGGCCAGGGCGGCGAGTACGGAGTGACAAGCCCCGTGACTCCAGGGCCCGATTTCCTCGTCAAGGAGGTGGCGAGCCTCGTGGAACAGCGGGGTGCACGGATTCAGGACGGTGCGGCAGACCCAGGCATCGAAGTCGTCACGATCGACGGGAACGTCGTCGCCCACGTAGTCGTACCGGTAGGCGGGCGTCCCGCCTACGACCGTGTAGACGAGGAAGGCGAGCCTCGGATCGTCGATGCCCCACAGCTGCGCCGCCCTGCGGAAGTTCAGGGGCTGGATGTCGAGCTTCAGAGCGGCGAGGGCGTGCAACGGCGAAGACTGTGCGAACAGCCGGGTCATGACCGGTGCGGTCTCACCACCGAGCAGCAATCGCGCACGGCTTTCCAGGGGCGCTCGGTCGAGGTGCCGGAGGGCACCGTGGATGACGGACGGCAAGGCTGGGCTCGCCGCGACGAGGTCGGGGAACGAGTCGATGATGACGGGCAGTGGTCTGGCGTCACCCAGCGCCAGCAAGGCATCGATTCCTTCCTTCCAGTCACGCCAGTGGCTGGGCTGTGCGACCTGCCGGTATCGCGCATACTCCTCGCCCACCCTGCGCAAGGACTCGGCTTCGGTGGCTTCCTGTCCGCAGAAATAGAACCCTCCCGTGGCTCGTGCCACCGACTCCAGCAGCAGCGTCTTGCCCTGGCGGGGCCGCCCCATGACGACGCCCAGGCCCGTTCCCGGACGCGGATCGGTCGAGAATGACACCAAGGCTGCCCATTCGTCCTCCCTGTCGAAGAGGCGATCGGGCTTGGCTGCGCGTTCAGGGGCCACGATCGAGGTTCGTTGCTGTCCGTGTACGGCATTCACGCCATGCACCTCCGGAACCAGCTGGCGGCTACTCCATTCTCGGGCGCGCGGTCGTCAGGCGCGCGCTGTGCCGACCGTCGTCGTCACGACGGACCGCACGGAATCCGCACGGGGTCACCCCAGCGGCAGACGGAACCAACGTTGCTCCCCCGCGGCCATGGTCACCAGCCGCTCGCCGGGCAGACACACGGACAGAGAGGCATTGAGTCGCGAGTGGGGCACGCGAATCCCCACCCGGCCCGGAAGGAGCCGCACGCGGATGTCCCGGTGCCCGCGGTAACAGAACGTGAACGAGCAGCGAGGCACCTCCCGGAGCGCGCTGGGGTCGATCCGGAGTCCGTCCGGGCCTGCTTCCAGACCCGCGACACCTCTTTCGATGAGATCGAGAGTGCCGGCCATGGCACCGAGGTGGATGCCTTCGCCGGTGGTGCCGCCCTGAATGTCCGCCACGTCGCTGAGCAGGGCTTCCTCACAGTACCGCCAGGCATCCGGGCCTTTCTCGCGGGCGAGGACCCATCCGTGAACGAGACTGCTGAGGGTCGATCCGTGACTGGTACGAGCCAGGTAGTAATTGACGGTCGTACGCCACACTTCGTCATCGAGCCGGTATTCGAGACGGTCGAAGATTTCCTGCAGCTCGGCGGGGCGGAAGAGATAGCCGAGCATGAGTGCGTCGGCCTGCTTGGATACCTGATAGCGGTTGACCGTGTCCCCCTCGGACTCCAGGATCCGGTCGAGGCGGCGGATGTCGCAGTAGCGGGAGCGGTAGGCGTCCCAGTCCAGTTCTGCCAGTTCGCCATAACCCTCGAACTGGCTGATGACACCGCCGTGGAACGGCACGTACACCCGGCGGGAGATGTCCTCCCAGCGATTCAGCGTCTCGTCGTCCAGCCCGAGTTGTTCAGCCAGCTCCCGCCGCCGGGCCGCAGGCAGCCCGTTGAACAGCTCCAGTGCGCGTGCGAGCGCCCAGGCCGCGGTCACGTTGGTGTACGCGTTGTCGTCGATCCCGGGAGCAGCGGCCTCGGGGTAGGCGTCGTGGTATTCGTCGGGGCCGACGACACCGCGGATGCGGTAGCGGTCGCGATCGGTGTCGTACGTGGCCACGGCGTCCCAGTAGCCGGCGATGTCGAGCAACAGCTCTGCTCCTGGGCCTTGGACGAACCCGGTGTCGCCGGTGCTGTGCCCGTACCGCCACACGTTCCAGGCGATGGCCGATCCGACATGGTGCTGCAAGTGCGAGTGGTCGGTCAGCCAGCGGCCCGATCGGGGGTTGAGATGCAGCGTTTGCGTCTCCTCAGCGCCTGAACTAGCGCTCTGCCAGGGGAACATCGCTCCTCGAAAGCCCGCCCGCCGGGCTGCGGTACGGGCCGCGGGCAGGCGACGGTGCCGGTACATGAGAAGGCTCCGCGCCACTTCCGGGAAGTGCAGGGTGATGTAGGGCAGCACGAACAACTCGTCCCAGAAGACATGCCCCCGGTACGCCTCACCGTGCAGGCCCCTGGCCGGCACTCCGACGTCCAGCTCGGCCGTGTGCGGGGAAAGCGTCTGTAGGACGTGGAAGAGATGGAGGCGAAGGATGCGGCCCGATTCGCCAGGCGCCTTCAGTTCACCCTGGCTCCACAGACGTTCCCAAGCGACGCGGTGGAAAGCGAGCAGGGCCGCGAACGCCGCCGCGTGTGATACATGCTCGACGGCAAGCGAGACGGGCTCACTCAGCGGGCGGTCCTGGGATGTGTACAACGCGGCGCATTTCACGACGGCGGCAGAATGTCCGCGGGAGACCGGCAGCCTGAATTTCTGGACCGTTCCGGTCTCCGTGCAACTCGTCCCCACTGCGACGAGGGGCCGCGCCGACGTTCTGACCGCGATGGCGATCCGGATGTGGGACGAACGGGTCCGGCAGGACAGCCAGGCCACGCCGTCCGCTTCGACTCCGGCACAGTGGCCGGTGAGATGGCGTCCGTTCAGACCGCGGTAGCGCTCGACACCGGCGTTGGTGACGTTGCCGTCGATGATGGACTCGACTTCGATGGCCCCGCTCCAGCCGTACCCACGGAACGTGGTCCGCTGGGCGGCGAGATACGGGTCGCCCATGTGGACGAGCCTCGTGTGGGTGACACCGATTCGGCGGCCGAGGCCGTCCTGGAAGAACAAGCGACGAGTGAGAATGCCGCCCCTCAGATCGAGAGAGACGCTGTAGCGCCGCAGACTCGGGTCATCGGGTGTGAGCCACTCCCCTGCCGGTCCGTCGTCCGGCAGGCAGCGATAACGCAGGCGCGACCAGTCGGGCAGATTGACCATCTCCTCGTTACCGACCCGCTTTCCTGCGACGTCCGAGAAGAGCCGATTGGAACACCCGGCTGCGTAAGTCCCTGGATAGTGGACCGTGTCGGCAGGCAACTCGGGCGCGGCCCCCCGGGTGGCGAACCTGCCATTGCCGAGTGTGCACAGAGCCTCGATCGTCCGCTCCCTCTTGGGGTCGTAGCCGCTGAAGTCCCAGGTCCATGCTGTGCTCATGACCACTCTCCGCAGCAATCCTCGGTCGCAGGGTCACGGTCCGGCCACCTGGCGTCCCGGCCATGGGCACACCGGTGCGGTTCAGCGTCCGGGGCCGTTGACCGGCCATCGACGAGCGGGCCGGCAGGGCGGCGAAGCCGTGCTTCCGCACCGGCATGAGCACCGTCGACGGCCACCGCGTCGAAGGGGTTGGTGCCCAGCGTTTTCATGAACACGCGTTCCTTTCTTCCCCGGCGGCAATCGCCCTTCGTCCACAGTGAGCCCGTGTTCCGTACGAGCGGGTCGGTCACGGACCCCGCGGCGTGCTCTTCAGGCACGGGCGGCATGACAAGGCGCCGGATCGACAGGCCCGGCGGACCCCTCGATGGCAGTGGGTACCGGACCTGTCCTGCTCATGGTCTTCACGCCCCTTGGGCTTACGGCTGAGCCGGGGCGATGATCTCGGTGTGCTGCGATCCCCCCAGCGCCACCTTGAGGGCACCGGTGTCCCCGGCACGGGAGAACACCTCGTAGGCCTCCTCCACCTGTCCCAGTTCGAAGCGGTGGGTGATCAATGGGGCCGAAGGCAGCCGCCCGGCGGCCATCATGCGCAGCAACATGGGCGTGGAGTACGTGTCGACCAGCCCCGTCGTGATGGTGACGTTCTTGGCCCACAGGTCTTCGAGGTGCAGCGTGGCCGACGTGCCATGGACGCCGATGTTCGCGACACGGCCTCCGGGCCGGACCATGCGGGTGCACATCTCGAAGGCTTCGGGCACGCCGACGGCTTCGATGACGACGTCGGCACCGAGCCCCTCGGTGAGGTCCTCGACGAGTTGTTCGGGTTCCTCGGCCGCGCTCGCTGTCGCATCCGCGCCCAGGGAGCGCGCGGCGGCCAGCCGGGATTCGGCGAGGTCGACGGCGATGACACGTCCCGGGCTGTAGAGGCCCGCGCCGACGATGGCGGCGAGCCCGATGGGGCCGACTCCGACCACGACGACGGTGTCGCCGGGCCGTACGCCGCCGTTCAGCACACCGACCTCGTAGGCGGTCGGGAAGATGTCGGCAAGCAGCACGCCGTCATAGCTGTCGACAGAAGCCGGCAAGGAGTGCACGGACAGGTCGGCAAAGGGCACCCGTACGTATTCGGCCTGGGTGCCGTCGATGGTGTGGCCGAGCACCCAGCCGCCACCGCCACGGCACTGCCCGTAGTGGCCCTCACGGCAGAAGCGGCACCGGCCACACGCGGATATGCACGAGATCAGTACACGGTCGCCGGGGCGGATCGTACGGACGTCGGCCCCGGCCTCGACCACGGTGCCGACGGCTTCGTGCCCCAGCACCCGGCCGGGAGCCACCTCGGGCACGTCGCCCTTGAGAATGTGCAGGTCGGTACCGCAGATGGTGACGACGTCGACGCGGACGACGGCGTCGGCAGCGTCCTTGACCGAGGGGTCCGGGACGTCCTGCCATGCGGTCTGCCCCGGGCCCTGGAATACGAGTGCCTTCACGACCTCGCCCCTCTCCTCTGTCTCCTCCGGTGAGGTTCCCCTCATGCTGACCCGGCACGGGCCCGCCCCGCATGGGCCGGTCGGTCCCCGCCGAGGCCTGTCGGGCCCATCCCGCCCCGGGGCCGGGGGTGTGATGGTGAAGACGGCTGGCTGCCACCCGCCGAAGAAGGGAGCGGCGATGTCCGAGGCAGAACCACACCCGGCCGCACCCGCGTCAAGACCCGCGCTGCTGCGCTTCCTCGGCGGCGTCCGGACCGTCACCGGCAGCAAGTTCCTCATCGAGAGCGACCATGCCCGGGTCCTCCTGGACTGCGGCCTCTTCCAAGGCGTCGCGGACCTGCGCCGCCGCAACTGGGCGAAGCTGCCGTGTGACGCCTCATCCATTCACGCCGTGGTCATCACCCATGCCCACCTGGACCACTGCGGCTATCTGCCCCGACTGGTTCGACACGGCTTCCGGGGACCGATCCTGACGAGCGCCCACACCGCCCGGCTCGCCGAAATCGTGCTCCGTGACAGCGCGCGCCTCCAGATGGAGGCGGCCCAGCACGCCAACGAACACGGCTGGTCCAAACACCGGCCCGCCAGACCGCTCTACGACGAAACCGACGTCGATACCACCGTCAGGTTCTTCGACCCCGTCCCGGTCGGCAGCGAAGTCGAGATCATGGCCGGCACCCGGCTCACACTGCACCGCGGTGGACACATCCTCGGCTCGGCCTGGGCCCACCTGACCCTTGAGGACGGCCACACTCTCGCCGCCAGCGGCGACCTCGGCCGCCCCGGCCACCCACTGCTGCTGCCGGCGCAACCGTTCACCGGCGCCGACGTGCTACTGACGGAGTCGACGTACGGCGACCGTCGTCACGAACCCGAGAAAGCCCAGGCCGAATTCGCAGCCGTACTCACACGTACCCTTGCGCGCGGCGGTACCGCCGTCATCCCCGCCTTCGCGATCGACCGCACCGAGGTCGTCCTCCACGAACTCGCCGGGCTGCGCCACAAGGGGATCCTGCCGCAGTCCGTTCCCGTCTATGTGGACAGTCCCATGGCTCTGGCCGCACTCGACGTCTATCGCGACGCGCTGCGTGCGCATTCCTCCGAGATCCGGCCCGAGATTCTCGCCCGAGGCGAACAAGCGATCAGCCCTGCCCCGTTCCTGGCGGCCCGGACCGTCCAGGAGTCCATCGACATCAACAGCACGCCCGGTCCCGCCGTCATCGTGTCCTCGGCCGGCATGGCCACCGGCGGCCGGGTCCTGCACCACCTCCACCGGCTCCTGCCCAATCCACGCAATGCCGTCGTCATCGTCGGTTTCGCAGTCACCGGCACCAGGGCCCGCGACCTCGTCGACGGTGCCCGCACACTCAAGATGTTCGGCGAGTACGTACCCGTACGCGCGGAGGTGGCCGACCTCCCGCACTTCTCGGCACACGCCGATGCCGACCAGATCATGGACTGGCTGCGCGGCGCCCCCGCACCGCGCACGACCTATGTGGTCCACGGCGAGGAGTCGTCGTCCGATGCCCTGCGGGACCGGATCGACCGAGAGCTTGGCTGGACAGCGGTCGTACCCAGACCCGGAGAGGCCGTCCTGGTCCGCTGACCGACTCCGGGCAGCTTGCGCGATCTGACACCACGAGGCTCTCTCGCAGCTCGTTCCCCCCAGCGCGAGGCTGCGAGTGAGGGACGGGAGGCACACCATGAACTCCATGGAGTCTCCGCTCGTCGCGGATTCGACGCCATGGCCGCATCTGACCTGCTCACCCCCACATCAGCAGTCGGCCGCTCACCCGCACCCATCGAGGAACCTGCCATGACCTCCGCCCGGTACACCGTCGACGACGTCATGACGAAGAACGTCATCGCCATCACCCGTGACACGGAATTCAAGGAGATCGCCGCCTGCATGAAACAGTGGAAGGTCACCGCCGTGCCCGTCATCGAAGGCGAGGGCCACGTCGTCGGCGTCGTCTCCGAAGCCGACCTGCTCCCCAAGGAGGAATTCCACGGGCACAGGATGGGCTTGATCGAGCAGATGTACCGACCGGGGGACACCACCAAGGCCGGCGCGGTCCGGGCCGAGGAACTGATGACGAGTCCCGCCATCACGGTGAACCCTGACGTGCCCCTCCCGCAGGCCGCCCGGCTGATGGCCGACCAGCGCGTCAAGCGCCTCCCGGTCGTCGACGCCGACGGCAACCTCAAGGGCATCGTCAGTCGCGCCGATCTCCTCAAGATCTTCCTGCGTCCCGACGACGACCTCGCCGCAGAAATACGCCACGAGGTCGTCGACCGGCTGTTCCCCGCCCCGCACCAAAACGTGAAGGTCAGCGTCACCCGCGGTGTGGCCACACTCACCGGTCGGATCCACGACGCCACCCTCATTCCCGTCGCCGCCCGCCTCGCTCAATCCGTGGAAGGCGTCGTCAACGTGGACTGCCGGCTCGAAAGCCAGGCATCCGCCTAGACCTCGACGGTCCGGCATCCGCCTGGACAGGGAACGGATGTGGCCCTGCCAAAGGGCCATCCGGATCCGAGCGAGGGACGAACGGCCCATACGTGCAGGGCGGCGATCCGCTTCATGCTGAAACCATCGACCATTCCCGACTCCCCGGGAGACCCACGATGCTCACCAGAGCGCTCGACGACACCACACTGGCCGACCTCGTCGCCGATGCCACCGCCGCCCCGTCGATGCACAACGCCCAGCCCTGGCAGTTCCGCTACACCCGCGCCGGCCGCACCCTCACGCTCCGGGCGGACTTCGAGCGCGCCATGCCGGAGGCCGACCCCGCCACCCGCGCACTGCATGTGGGCTGCGGCGCGGCCCTGCTGAATCTGCGGGTGTCTGCCGCCCACCACGGCCTGGAGGCGGTCACCGCGCTGCTACCAGAACCGTCGGACCCGGCCGTACTGGCCACCGTCCGTCTCGGCGTCCGCCCCCACGTTCCGCAGGAGTCCGCGGATGAAGCGCTCGCCGCTCTCCACCCCGCGATCCGGGACCGGCACACCAGCCGCTACCCGTTCGACGAACGGGTCGTCCCCGAAGACGTCCGCGCAGACCTCGCCGGCGCGGCCCGTACCGAGGGCGCGGACTTCGCGTTCCTGACCCCGACCCATCTGGAGACCGTGCTCGAACTGATCCGGGACGCCGAGGGATACGACCGCGGGGACCCGGCACGGGAGGCGGAGCAGGAGCACTGGACCCGGAACACGAAGACCGAGGCGCCCGTCGACGGAATCCCCGACTACGCCTTCGGCCCCCGCGACGCCTCCGAACACGCCACCACCCGCGACTTCGCGGGAACCCGGGTCATACCCGGCCGAGCCCGTGTCCTGTTCGAGAACCGGCCTCAACTGGCCCTGCTGAGCACCCCGGGCGACCGCCCCACGGACTGGCTGCACGCCGGTCAGGCCCTGGAACGCGTACTGCTCACCGCCACGCTCCACCAGGTGTCTGCCTCGTTCGCGACCCAGCCCCTCGAATGGCCCGACCTGCGATGGATCCTGCGCGACCCGGTCTACGGCACGGGACACCCGCAGATGATCATCCGTCTGGGATACGGGCCGAGCGGCCCACGCACACCGCGACGTCCCCTGGACCAGGTACTGACCATCGAACCGTAGAAACCCGCACCGTATGCATCGAGACAGGCAGCCACCCGCACAGGAAAGGCGGTGGGAGCGATGCAGCTCCCGATAGTCGTCGGAGTGGACGGATCGGAGGGCAGTCTCCGTGCCCTGGACTGGGCCGCGGCGGAAGCGGCACGCTCACGGCGCCCCCTGCGCGTCGTCCACGCGTCGCTGTGGGAGCGCTACGAAGGCATGCGTCCCACCTTCGACACCGAGCGTCCGGCCGAGCAGGTCCTCGCCGAGCATCTCGTCGCGTCTGCACAGGAACGTGCGCAACGCCTCCATGCGGAGATGAGCGTGGTCGCCGACGTGCAGCCCGAAGACCCGGTGAACGCGCTGGTGCGCGAGAGCCATGAGGCAGCCCTGGTCGCCGTCGGCTCCCGCGGCCGCGGCCGGATCGCCGGGATGCTCCTGGGGTCCGTCAGCCTCGCCCTCGCGGGCCGGTCCCACTGCCCGGTTGTCGTGATCCCGGCGACCGCACCGAACGCTCAGCCGAAGCCGGGCCGCATCGTCGTCGGAATCGGCGACGCCGCAGGACCGTCGGCAGCCGCCCGTTTCGCACTCGCCCAGGCGACAGCGCGCCACGGCGAGCTGATCGCCGTACGCGCCTGGCGCTGCCCCGCCCACGAAGCTGCGGATCATCCGCTCCTCGCGGGCTCGCCCGCCTCCACGCACCGCCAACAGGCCGAGGAACACCTCGAAGACGTACTGGCGGTACTGGAGCGGACCGAGTCCGATGCCGTTGTCCACCGATCCGTGCTGCAGGGACCCGTGCATCAGGTACTGATCGAAGAGGCCGAGGGCGCAGAACTTCTGGTCGTCGGTGCGCGCCATGCCGACGGCCGCCACGGGCTGCGCCCCGGTCCTGTGAATCACGCGGTGTTGCACTATGCTCCCTGCCCCGTCGCCGTCGTCCCGGACACCCGCTGAGCGCGGCCGCGACACCGGCCCTCCGGGGGGCGCCTTCATCAAGGGTGGGGAACGACGACCGGGCAGTGCGCGTGGTGCAGGACAGTCGCCGACACGACCCGATGACGATCACGTCGGCGTCGGCGGTCGCTGCCACCAGCACCTCGGAAACGGATCCGGCACGAACGACGTGCTCGGTCACCGTGAGGTCCGGGAACTCCTTGCGTGAGGTCCGGGAACTCCGTGAGGTCCAGGAACTCCGTGCGTGAGGTCCCGGGAACTCCGTGCGTACGGGCTCGACGAGCCGGGCAGTCGTTGTCGTCTGAGTTGCGGACGCCGCTCTGCTAACGATTTCGGAACTGCTCGGACAGCTCGGCTTCCACCTCGTCCCACTCCTTCTCCCACCCCTTGCACCTGATGATGTCCACCAGCTTCGTGAAGACTTTCCACACTGCGATGAAAAGTCCCGTCGCCACTACGAAAGACCCTGTTGCCGCCAACCATGCAGATGCAACGGCCTGACCGGGCGTCGCGGGTCCACTGCTGGTGGCCACGCCTTGAGCAGTGGTCCAGATCGGTATCGTGGTGCCGGCCGGGCTCCCCGCCCAGACACTGACCACTGCCGTGCGCGCGGTACCGTCGGGCTGTGTCCACCGGACGGGGGCACGCACCGTTGTCTGCGCTCCGACAACTGCAGTGGGGCCGCCGGCGTCGGAAATGAGCCGTGCCTCAACCTTCCTCGTATCGGAGAGCGTGGCGGCATGACGAGTCTCAGCGTCATGCACGGCACGGCCCGTGGCAGCCGATGCCAGGGGTGCCGCCAGTAGGAAGATCACGACCAAGAGCACCTTGCCCCAGCGCTGGATGCGATCCGAGGCACGGATCGGCAGCCCCCGGGTGCTGGGCGCGCTGTGTCCTTGGCCTTCTCCAGGGGGCACTTCTTCAGTCATGATCCGGCCTCATTCCCCTGCTGTACCGACCCCTTGCCCGTAGTGCGTCGCGAACCTGTGGGCAGGAGCGCTTGCCACCATCCTGTACATCCTGTGTGGTCCGCGGCAGGGGCTGAGCGGGTCGCGGGACCGGGCCGGTCGGCCCAAGCGCCGTGCTGCCCGGTGGCACACGATGGAGTGGCGGAACAGCACGCAGAACAGCGACTGGCCCGGCCGCCGGACCGGACCGGACCCGGATCCCATGAAGGATGTGTGGAGCATGGTGCACGGAGAAAGTCACTCATCGGACAGCGCGCCGGACGCATTCCCGCCGGGAGACCTGGGCCGCCGGGTGACGATGCGCCGCGAGCAGCTGCGGCTCAGCCGTGAGGAGGTGGCCGAGCGGGCCGGATCGGCGCCCGGATACGTCCAGTACGTCGAGGAGCGGCAGGCCACACCCGGCATCGGGTTTCTGCTGCGGCTGGCTCAGGCGCTGGAGACCACCGTGGCCGAGCTGACCGGCAGCACGACGGAGCTGCCGCCGGGCATCGGCCGCGCCGGCTATCACACCGAATTGCTCGAACTCGGCCCGCAGGAGTGCCGTCGGCTGTTGTCCACCCACGGAGTGGGCCGGATCGGTGTGACGACGGACGACGGGCCGGCCATCCTGCCGGTCAACTACGTCGTCGATGGTGACCGGATCGCCTATCGCTGTGCCCCCAACACGCTGCCGGCCACCGCGTCGGACCACCCGGTGGCCTTCGAGGTGGATCACATCGACGAGGCGCTGAGCCAGGGGTGGAGCGTACTTCTCGCCGGTACGGCGGCGACCGTCACCGATCCCGAAGCCTCACGCAGGTTGGACGAACTCGCCTACACCACTCCGTGGGCGGGCGGTCCACGGAATGTATGGATAACCATCACCCCCACCCGCATGACCGGGCGCCGCATTCGTGTGCTCGACAGCCACGCCGCGCCGACCAGTGCTGGACCCCGAGATCCCTCGATGTGACGCCACGGATCGGTCCACGGCAGGGTCCAGGCGCACGATGTCGCGGGTTCCGGCCCACCGACCCACGGCGTACCGGCCCGGTGTGCACCCCGTAGGGCACCACGGGGCACGCCCGAGCGCCCCTCCGAAAGCGCGCACATCGTTCAGAGCAGGCGGTCGGGTGCACACCGTCGGCCAGGAACGGAGGTTCCATGTCAACGGCCAGGAGTCTGTTCGACGTGATCCCGCCCGAGAGCCGGGCCCGTTTGTTCGACGAGGCGGCCCATGAAGTGCCGCTGGTCCTCGACGCACGGCTCTTCGAGGAAGGCAGAAGGGCCGACCGCTTCTGGGTCATCCGCTCCGGACGGGTCGAGGTCGACCTCCATGTGCCCGGGCGCCGTGCGGCGGTCATCGAGACACTGGGACAGGACGATCTGCTGGGCTGGTCCTGGCTGTTCCCCCCGCACGTGTGGCACCTGGGTGCGCACGTGATCCAGGCGGGACAGGCCGTGGAATTCGATGCCGCTGCCGTCCGCTCGCTGTGCGAGGCCGATGCGGTGCTGGGCCGGGCGGTCTACAAGTACGTCGCCGAGACGGTGGCGGAGCGACTGTACGGGACACGGAATAGGCTGCTGCAGCTGTACGGTCCCCGGGCCGAGGCCTCCGAAGACTGAACGGTCCGGGGCATGGGACCGTTCGGCCCTGGTGAGTTCCTCCTGCGCCAACCCACTATGAACGAGGCGGGACTGGGACTGCGCCACCCTTGACAGCGAGGAGGGCCACCATGAGCGACGAGAGAGAGTTCTCGGCTCAGAATCCGATCCGCGTGTTCCTGCTGGACGACCACGAGGTCGTCAGGCGCGGCGTGCAGGACCTTCTCGACGCGGAACCCGACATCCAGGTCGTCGGCGATGCCGGTACAGCCGATCACGCACTGGCCCGCGGCCCGGCGCTCCGCCCCGACGTGGCGATTCTCGACGTGCGGCTGCCGGACGGTGATGGGATCACGGTCTGCCGTGAGCTGCGCTCGCGGATGCCGGAACTGGCCTGCCTCATGCTCACCTCGTTCGACGACGACGAAGCACTGCTCGACGCCATCATGGCCGGCGCGGCCGGCTACGTACTCAAGGAGATCAAGGGTGCGGACCTCGTCACCGCCGTCCGCACCCTGGCTTCCGGGCGCTCGACCCTCGACCCGTCGACCACGGCACGGCTGATGAACAGCCTGCGCGAGGAGGAATCCGGCACCGGCCCCGAGGAGGACGACGCGCTGTCCGGGCTGTCCCCGCGGGAGAAGGACGTCCTCGCGCTGATCGGTGAAGGACTGACCAACAGCCAGATCGGCAAACGCCTCTATCTGTCGGAGAAGACGGTCAAGAACCACATCTCCCGTCTGCTGGCCAAGCTCGGTGTCGAGCGCCGCATCCAGGCGGCCGTGATCGCCGCGCACGCCACGGAACCCTCCCCGCCCGGCGCCGGACACCATTAGATCTGTCCGCACCGCCTCTCGAAACCGTGCGGCGCACCACGAGGCGCCCCGGTGTCGGCATCAGGAGAGTCTCAGCGGCACCCGCCAGCTCAGCCGGGTGCCGCCCTGCGAGGACGCCCCCACGTTCATCTCGCCGCCGAGTCTCGCGGCGCGCCGCGCGAGGTTGTCGAGCCCGCTTCGGGAACCGCCGTGCTCGGGCATGCCCACTCCGTTGTCGGACACGACCAGGTTCACCTCCCCTTTTCCCACCACCAGGGAGATGTCCACCGCCGTCGCCCGTGCGTGGCGGGCGACGTTGCTCAGCGCCTCGCCGAGGACCGCGATCACCTGCTCGGCGGTCTCGGCCGGCACATCCGTATCGATCAGCCCGCCCATCCGCAGGGACGGCTGGAAGCCCAGGGTCCGTGCGGTCTGCTCGACCGTGGTCGCCGCCCGGGCGCGCAGCCCCTGGCCCGTACGGCCCGAGTCACGGGCACGGAGCCCGAAAATGGTGGACCGGATGATCTTGATGGTCTCGTCCAGGTCGTCCACCGCGCGCAGCAGCCGCTCGCTCGCCTGCGGCTGTTCCACGAGCCGCACCACGCTCTGCAGCGTCATCCCGGTGGCGAACAGCCGTTGAATGGCCAGGTCGTGCAGATCCCTGGCGATGCGGTCGCGTTCCTCCAGCAGGACTATCTGCTTGGCGGACTCGCGTCGTTCGGTGAGTTCCATCGCCAGGGCCGCTTGTCCGGCGAACAACAGCAGGGGCGTGGTCTCCGAATCGGTGAAGGCGGGACGGTTCCGTACCCGGGCCAGCAGCAGTACCCCACGGGTCCGCTCCCCCGTCACCATCGGGACCGCGACAGCCGGGCCGAGCCCGGGCCACCTCGGGGGGCCTTCGGTGATCCTGGGGTCGTGTGCGACATCCAGGCTGGTAATCGGTTCGCCCGCGTCGAGAGCCGCGCCGACGAACGATCCCTCACGTGGCAGGATCAGACCGCGATGCATCTCGGCGTCCACGCCCGATGCCAGTACCACACGGAGGGACTTTCCCTCGGCGTCGGCGGGAAGTGCCAGGACGCCGAGATCCGCGCCGAGAATACGCGAGGAGTGATCGACGACCATGTGCAGGATGTGTGTGTCGTCCTCTCCGCTCAGGAGGCCCGCGACGATCTCGCTGTTGGCTTCCTGCCAGCGTTGACGGTCGCGCGTCTGCGCATACAGACGGGCGTTCTCGATGGCGACTCCCGCTGCCACCGCGAGTGTCGAGAGCACGGTCTCGTCCTCGGCGTCGAATTCGCGGCCGCCCCGTTTCTCGGTGAGGTACAGGTTGCCGAACACCTTGTCGCGGACCCGGATGGGAACCCCCAGGAACGAGTGCATCCGGGGATGGTTCGGCGGAAACCCGTAGGACGACGGATGTTCGGAGATTTCCGCGAGC